>NZ_JBIVUV010000002.1:129017-465840 GCF_044768525.1 Streptomyces sp. NPDC091287 | reverse complement strand
CACGGCGCCACCAACCGGCAAATCGCTCAGGCCCTGTTCATCAGCGAGAAGACCGTTGCCATCCACGTCTCCCGGTTGCTGGCGAAGCTCGGCGCAGCCAACCGCGGCCAGGCCGCGGCCATAGCGCATCAGCAGGGCTGGGTACCGGGAACAGGCGACATCCCCCGGCCCCCCGGGTCCTGCTCATCGCAGAGCTGTTCCCGGTAGCCGACGACGTGGGTGAGCGGCGGGGCGAAGGCAGCCCTGCTCATGTGCGTCGTCGGGTACCGATCGCGTCAGTCGTTGTGCTCCGAAGCCGAGGTCGGCCCGGCCTGGGCATGGGAGGAGGAGCGGCGCGCGTTCCTGCGGCGGATGGCCCAGGCCGTCAGGAGCAGCGCGGCCAGGAGCCCGGCCAGGGTGGCGGGGCCGACGGTGTCCAGGGTGTCGGCGAGGACGCGTTGGGCGGCGCCGGCGGTGTCGATGACGGGGTCGGTGGTGGCCGGGTCAAGTCCTTCATGCCCTCGTTCTTGTCCATCCCCGCCACACCGACGACGTTGGCCCTGCCCGCGTAGTCGGCCGCGACCTTCGCGGTCGCTGTGGCCTGGGCCTTGCACTTGGGACACCAGGGCGCCCAGAACCACAGCACGGTCGGCTTGCCCGCCAGCGCGTCGGCCTGGAACGGCTTCCCGTCCACCGTGGTCGCGGTGAACCGCAGCGCCTGCGGCACGACGGGCGCAGTGGTTCCATCGCTGCCGGCGTCGGGGGAGGCCGTCGGCTGTCCGGCGGACGACGAGCCCGGAGGGGATGCACCTGTCGGCTCGTCGTCGTCGCCGCTGTCCGCTCCGCATCCCGTGAGGGCGAACAGGGCGGCGACGAGGAGGGCAGGCAGAACAGTGCGGGCGCGCATGGTGGACTCCTGTGCGGTCGGGATGGGAGTGACTCCGGATCCGCCCTCCCCGCCCTGCGGCCGCTACAAGCCGCGAGGCTGTCGGCGGTGAGCGCTCCGCCTTGCGGGGAGCCGACCCTCGCGGGAATCAGCCGGCGACGGCGGACCCGGGGGCCTCGGCCGGGAGGTCACGGACGCCCAGGCGCAGGTGTTCGACGTGGTAGAGGGCCTGGTCGAGGAGTTCGGCGACGTGGTTGTCGTAGAGGGCGTAGATGATCGAACGGCCATGACGTTCGCCGGTGACCAGGCCGAGGTTGCGCAGCAGGCGTAGCTGGTGGGAGCAGGCGGAGGCCTCCATCCCCACGGCGTCGGCGAGGTCGCTCACCGAGCAGGGGCCTTCCTGGAGGCGGGCGAGAATGTGCAGCCGCGAGGGTGTGGCGAGGGCCTGGAGGGTGGCGGCGACGTCGGCGGCGCCGACCGCGTCGAGGCGTTCGCGGGTGGTGGCGCTGCTCCTGGCGTCTGCTCCGTGGCCCATGCCGTCATCATACGCGCGACACATGAAGACCTATTCATATATTCTTGTATGGTGAGCGTGTTGCCCGTCGTCCACCCGTGAAGGGTTGCTCTGTCATGTCCTCTGTCGTGGATCAACGGCCCGAGCCGGCGACCGCCGGGGCTCCGCGCCCGGTGGCGCCGAGGCGGCGTACGCGTCTCCTGGCGCTGCCGGAAGCCCGGTGGGCGCTGGCCTCCCTGGTGCTGTTCCTGCTGGCGCTCCCCGTGTATCTGCTGGGTGCTCCGGCGTGGGCGTGGGGCCCGCTGTTCGCCGCCTGCTACGTCACCGGCGGCTGGGATCCGGGGTGGGAGGGGCTCAAGGCCCTGCGGGAGAAGACGCTGGACGTGGACCTGCTGATGGTCGTCGCCGCGCTCGGCGCCGCCGCGATCGGGCAGGTCCTGGACGGGGCTCTGCTGATCGTCATCTTCGCCACCTCCGGCGCCCTGGAGGCGGTCGCGACCGCCCGCACCGCGGATTCCGTGCGCGGCCTGCTCGATCTCGCCCCCGACGTCGCGACCCGGCTCCGTGCGGACGGCGTCGAGGAGACCGTGGACGCCGAACGCCTCGCGGTGGGGGACGTCATCCTGGTGCGCCCCGGTGAGCGGGTCGGCGCGGACGGGCACGTCCTGGACGGGGCGAGCGACGTCGATCAGGCCACGATCACCGGCGAGCCGCTGCCGGTGGCCAAGCAGGCGGGGGACGAGGTGTTCGCCGGCACGGTGAACGGCACCGGTGCTCTGCGGGTGCGCGTCGAGCGGGATCCGGCGGACTCGGTGATCGCCCGGATCGTGAAGCTGGTCGAGGAGGCCTCCGGGACCAAGGCGCCGACCCAGTTGTTCATCGAGAAGGTCGAGCAGCGGTACTCGATCGGCATGGTCATCGCCACCCTGGCCGTCTTCGGCATCCCGCTGGTCTTCGGCGACGACCTCCGGTCGGCGCTGCTGCGCGCGATGACGTTCATGATCGTCGCCTCGCCGTGCGCGGTGGTCCTGTCGACCATGCCGCCGCTGCTGTCCGCGATCGCCAACGCGGGCCGCCACGGCGTGCTCGCGAAGTCCGCGGTCGTGATGGAGCGCCTGGGCCAGGTCGACGCGGTGGCGCTGGACAAGACCGGCACCCTGACCGAGGGCACCCCGCGGGTCACCGACGTCCTCCCCCTGCCCTCGTCGGGCCTGGACGAGGACCGGCTGCTGGCGCTGGCGGGGGCCGCCGAGCACCCGAGCGAACACCCCCTCGCCCGCGCCGTCGTCCGGGCCGCCCGGACACGCGGCCTCGTCCTCGCCGAGGCGACCGGTTTCGCCTCCTCCCCCGGGGCCGGCGTCACCGCGACCGTCGGCGGCCGCACCGTCCGGGTCGGGTCCCCGGCCCGCCTCGCCGCCGGCGGTCCCGGCCTCGACGAGACGGTCCGGTCGCTGGAGGACGGGGGCCGTACCGCGGTCCTCGTACTCCTCGACGGCGCCCCGGCCGGCGTGCTGGGGATCGCGGACCGGCTGCGCCCGGACGCGCGGGCGACGGTCGCCGCGCTCACCGAACTGACCGGCCGCACCCCGGTGTTGCTCACCGGTGACAACGAACGCGCCGCCCGCCGACTGGCCGCCGAGGTCGGGATCAGCGACGTCCGTGCCGGGCTCCTCCCGCAGGACAAGGTCGCCGCCGTGCGGGCCTGGGAGGCCGAGGGCCTGCGGGTGCTGGTCGTCGGCGACGGGGTCAACGACGCGCCCGCGCTGGCCGCCGCGCACACCGGCATCGCGATGGGCGGGGCCGGATCCGACCTCGCCCTGGAGACCGCGGACGCCGTCGTCGTCCGCGACGAACTCGCCGCCGTCCCCGCCGTCGTGGCCCTCTCCCGGACCGCCCGCCGGCTGGTCGTCCAGAACCTGGCCATCGCCGGTACCTTCATCGCCGCCCTGGTCGCCTGGGACCTGATCGGCACCCTCCCCCTGCCGCTCGGCGTCGCCGGGCACGAGGGCTCCACCGTCATCGTCGGCCTCAACGGCCTGCGTCTCCTGCGGGAGGCCGCCTGGGAGAGGGGCGCCCTCAGCGACATCGGGCCGGCGCGCGGGCGCTGAGGCCAGAGGAGGCCGGCGACGACCGTCGCCGTAACACCCGCTACCGCAGGCCGCGCCGCCGCTCCTTCGCCAGCCACGGCCCGAACTCGCTCTCCAGCACCAGCCGTCCGAGCTTGCGGTACTCCTGGAGCACCGCCGTGACGAGCTGGTCCATGTCCAGTGGCTCCCCCGACTCGGCCGCGAAGTAGGCGGCGGTCACCGCGCAGGCCCGGATCGACCCGCCGGCCAGCTCGAACCGGTCCGCGCAGAACTCCAGGTCGAGCGCGGCGTCGCGCGGGATCGCCGGGCCCAGACAGCGGTCCCACAGGGCCAGGCGCTGCCGGGCGTCGGGCATCGGGAACTCGGCGATCACGTCGAGGCGGCGGGTGAACGCCTCGTCGAGGTTGGCCCGGAGGTTGGTGGTGAGCACGGCGATGCCGTCGAAGGACTCCATGCGCTGGAGGAGGTAGGCCGACTCCACGTTGGCGTGCTTGTCGTGCGCGTCCTTGACCTGGGACCGCTTGCCGAAGATCGCGTCGGCCTCGTCGAACAGGAGGATGCCGTTGACGTCGGAGGCCTCGACGAAGATCCGCTCCAGGTTCTTCTCGGTCTCCCCGATGTACTTGTCGACCACCGTGGACAGGTCCACGACGTAGAGCTCCATGCCCAGTTCGGCGGCGATCACCTCGGCGGACATCGTCTTGCCGGTGCCGGACTCCCCGGCGAACAGGGCGATGACGCCCCTCCCCCGGCCGCCGCCCGGCCGCATCCGCCACTTCCCGAGGACCGTCTCGCGGTGGCGGGCGCGCAGGGCGAGTTCGCCGAGCTGGGTGCGGGTCGCCGGGGGCAGCACCAGGTCGTCCCAGCCGACCGCGGGCTCGATGCGGCGGGCGAGCCGTTCCAGGCCCGCGCCGTTCTGGGCGCGGACGGCCGTACGCAGGTCCTCCGGGGTCACCGGCCGCTGCCCGATGACGGCCAGCCGGGACGCGACGGTGCTCGCCCTGCGCAGTTGGTCGGAGTCGAGCCGGTAGGCGGCGGCGGACTCGATGAGGGCGTCGCCGGCGGACGCGTGCGCGGCGGACAGGCCGACCGTCCGGCCCGCTTCGGCGAGCGCGCGCCGCCATTGGCGCCCGGCGCCGTCGGGGTCGGGGGGCGGGACGGTGACGGGCACCGGGCTCTCCGCCGTCCACAGGGGGTCCCAGTTCTTCTTCCCGTACGCGATCAGGGGCGTGGAGCCGAGCGCCGCGCACAGGGAGCCGAGCAGCCGGGCCCCCTCGGGGCGTTCGGGGGCGAGCTTTTCGAGCGGGCCGAGGATCACCCCGGCGTGGCCGAGGCGGGCCTCGGTCGCCAGGGCCCGTACGAGCGGGGCCGGTTCGGCGGCGGTGGCGAGCGCCGCGACGTCGACGACCAGCGGGCGCCGGCCGGCCGCCGCCAGCGCCTCGACCGCGAGGCCGCGCGGGTCGCCGCCCCGGTCGAGCAGGTGCACCAGACCGCTGCCCGTGCCGAGGGCTGCCGCGATCCGGGAGACCTCGGGGCGCTCGTCCGGCTCCCGAGGGGGCGTGGCCTCCTGGACCAGCCCGCGCAGCCGGCCGTCGGTCCCTTCGTCTCCGAGGAGATGCGCGGTGACCCGGTCCGGTACGCGCAGGGTCCGGGAGAGCAGTGGGCGCTCGCCGTCCGTGATCTCCAGCAGCCCGCCCGCGACGAGCGGGGCGGACGGCGTGAACCGGAAGCGCCCGGAGCCCGCGGTGGGCAGCCCGCAGAGTTCCAGGGCCAGCCCGATGGTGGGCCGGCGGCGGGTGAGGTCGTCGTTGAGGTAGCCGTACAGCCGCTCGAACCGGGTGTCGATGTCCGGGGCCACGGCGACCAGCAGGAGTTCGACGTCCAGCGGGGCGAGACCGAAGCGGGCCGCCAGTCGGCCGAGCCGGCTCCCGGCCGGGGTGTCCGGCGAGGACCCGTCCGCGTACGCCGGTACCGCGGGCCCGTCCTCGTACGCCGGTACGGGCGTGAACGCGTCGCGGGTCTCCAGGATCCGTGCCGCGCCCTCGGGGGTGAGGTACTGCCCCCGGTAGGGGTCGTCGGGGTCCGGGTCGACGGCCCGGCGAGCCGCGACGGCCTCCCGGACCCGCTGCTCGACGCGGCCGAGCCGCTCCCAGAGTTCCTCGACGCCGGTCAGGGGGCCGTGCCCGTGGAGCTGTTGTGGTGCCAGGGTCATCGTGCGGCGTTCCCCCGCTTGCGTCGGCCGGGCGGCAACCGCCGCTCGCGAGGCGCGGCGAAGCCCTCCCCGCCCGGGTCGGACGCTCCCTCGTAGCGCAGGCGCCGGCCGGGGCCGTCGTCGTCGCCTTCCAGGTGGGGTGCGGCCTTCATCACGAGTCCTTCGGTGACGGGCGGGCCCGCGGGGGTACGTTCGCCGGCCAGCGGTGCGACGACCCGCAGATCGATCGCGGCCTTCAGCTCGCCGCCGAGCGCGGACCAGACGTCCGAGGCGGAGGGTCCGCCGGCTCCCGGCCCCGCCGCCTCCAGCTCCACGGTCAGGCCGAGTTCGGCGAGGCTTCCGGTGTGCATCCGGGCGGGCAGCACCTCGGAGCGGACGAGGACGCGCAACACCTCGGAGAGCAGCCGGTGTTCGTCCTGCGGGCGGTTGGTCCAGGCGGTGACCAGATAGGTCAGCTCGAACCAGCGGGGCGGGGTCCGCCAGCCGGTGACCATGCCCTCCTCGTCGTGTGTCTCGGCCGTGCCGCTGCGCCGCCTGCCCGCGTCCTCGCGGATGCCGTGCAGGAAGACGCTGATGGTCGGGGCGTTGCGGCGGGCGGACCAGTCCTTGGTCGGGGCGTCGAAGACCAGGTCGACGCCGCTGTCCTCCAGGCCGGCCTCGGCCAGCAGCAGCCGCAGCCCCTCGTCGACTTCGTGGATCATCGGCGGATCACCTCGTCCGGCGGGGTGATGGTGCCGAGCACCACGAGGAAGTCGGTCTTCACGGGGCTGAAGCCGGGGCCCTTCGCGGTGATCGTGCGCGGCCCGGTCCGGTCCTTGGCCACGATGAGGAGCTGGGCGATGAACGTGCCGTCGCCCAGCGGCCGGGTCGGGGCCGCGGCGGCGGTGATCCCGGGCTTCCAGCTGAGGGTGACGGGCGCGCCGGGCGGGAAGTCCTTGCCCCGTACGGAGGTGACGAAGCCGGGCTTGCCGACGGCGGGCACCGAGATGATGCGGGGCTGGAGGATACGCAGCGGGATCCGGGAGACGTTGTCGCGGAGGCCGGCGTCGGTGCCCGTGGTGGTGAGCGATGCCGTGATCGTCGTACGGAGGGCCTTGTCGGGCGACAGGACGACGCTGATGACCGTGGACGCGCCGGGTGCGAGGTCGGGGAGCGTGCACGTGCCGCCGGTGCAGCCCGCGGGGAGCGGTCCGGCGGGAATGCCTCCGGGCAGTCCGAGCTTCAGCCGGAGTCCGGTGGCGAGCGCGTTTCTGCCGTTGCGCACGGTGTACGTCACCACGACCTTGCCGCCGACGTAGCCGGGGCTGGGCTGGGCCCGCACGGTGACGCCGGGCCCGGCCTCGGGCGCGGGCGGCGGCGGTGCGGGGGCCGGCGGCGGGGGCGGCGTGGTCGTCGGCGGCGGGGTGGGGGTGGGCGTCGTCGGGGTCGGGGACGGCGTCGTGGGAGTGGGCGTGGGCGTGGGCGTCGGGGTCGGCGGCGGCACGTCCTCGACCGGGACGATCGTTCCGGTGGCGTTGTCCGTGGGGTTGGGGTCGAGGACCGCCCCGGTGACGGACCAGTTGACCCGCTGGTCGCCGGTGGTCACACCGGTCAGCCGGGCCGTGATCGTCACGTCGGTCCCGGGCGGGACGATGCCGAGGTCGCACTGGGGCGTACCGGCGGCGCAGGTCCCGGCGTCGGTGGTCAGCTCCTCCAGCCGTACGCCGGGCGGGGCGTCGACGGTGAGGAGGGTGCCGGGCGAGGGCGAGGGGCCCCGGTTGGTGACGGTGATCGCCACCTCGGTGGACGAGCCGACCTCCACCGGGTCGCCGGTGGGCGGTGCGGTCAGCGACAGGTCGACCGACTGCTGGAAGGCGGGCTCCTTCTGCCGCCCGTTGTGCGTGTTGTCGAGGGGAGCCACGTCGCCGGAGGCGATGTCGAGTACGGAGAGCTGCTCCATGGAGTTCGCCGGGAACTCCCGGCGCGAGGTGAACAGAAGCTTGCCGCCGTCGGGGGACCAGGCCACGTCACGGGGCTGGTGGGGGCCGGTCACGGAGGTGTCGGGGACCGGCAGGTCGCAGCCGTCGGGGTTGTCCTTCTGGACGGAGGGCAGCACGACCCGGCAGCCGCCGCCGCGCAGGGGCTTGATGAGGACCCCGGCCTGCTGGTTGACCCTGCCGCCGCCGTCCTTGCGGTTGAAGGCCACCTTCAGGCCGTCCGGGGAGAAGGCGGGGCTGTCGTCGATGACCTCGCAGTCGCCGGGGCAGATGGTGGCGCTCAGATCCCGCTGGCGGTCGAGGTTCGCCACCGGCACGACCCAGATGTGCTTGTTGGCGCCGTTGCCGTTGATGACCTGGCTGCGGGTGAAGGCGAGGTTGACGCCGTCGGAGGACCAGGTCGGCTGGGCGTCGTCGCCCGTCTGCCGGCCCTCGGGCGGCCGGATCTCGTCGAGGATCGCGCCGCTGGCGACGTCGGCGATGAGGATGCGGCTCGGGCCCGCCTCGTCCCCGACGCCGCCGGGCGAGGTCCGGGTGAACGCGAGCTTGGTGCCGTCGGGCGAGAAGGTGGGGTCGGTGTCCCAGTCCTTGGGGCCGCGCCCGTCGAGTCGCAGCACCTCCGCGTTCGTGCCGTCGGCGTCGGCCATCCAGATCTGTTCGATCCGCCCTTCGGCGCCGTCCTCGAAGCGGGTGACGACGATGCGTAGGCCGTCGGGCGTGTAGCTCTGCCGCTCGTGCCACGGGTCGTACCCGGCGGCCGGCCTGAACAGGGGGTTCTTGGCGTGGTCCGTGTTCGTGCGGGCCGCCGGGTCCTCCTTCAGGATGGTGAGGTGCAGGTCGCGGGGGTCGGAACCGTCCTGGCGGACGTCCTGGAGCGTCACGATGGACGACGCCGACAGGTCGCCCACCGGTTTGGCGGTGATGCGGGGCACGATGACGGTTCCGGCCGGGGCGAACCAGGTGGGCGGTCCCACCTCGCGGTTCTCGTCGACCAGTTGGTTCGGCGGCTTGTCCTGGAACGCGGTCACCCGGTAGGCGTGGTCGAAGTCGTCGCAGCCGCAGGTGTGGTACGGGCTGAGGAAGACGATGTCGTTGCCGTCGGGCAGCCAGGAGGCCGAGCGGGTGCCCCATTCGGCGTGCGCGCCGGCCAGCAGCGGCCGGTCGGTCCCGATGCCCTGGGTGGCCCGCAGTTCGGTGCCGTCGTCGACGGCCGGGTCGGGGTTCGTGGTGAGGGTGTACGCGACGAGGCCCCGGCGGGCGTCGTCGTCCACCGGGTTCCAGGACGGCTCGGTGGCGTCGCCGGCCGGTCCGTCGCTGATCCGGGTGCGCGGGCCGCCGGCGACGGCCTGCACGAATATCTGCCATCCCCGCAGGGCGTCGCCGTCGCAGGCGTACGCGATGCTCTTGCCGTCCGGGGACCAGGTCGGGGACTCTTCGTTGTCCGGGGTGTCGCTGAGCCGGCGCAGGCCCGAGCCGTCGACGCCGATCGACCACAGGTCGCGCTGGACCGTGCCGCCGGGCCCGGGCTCCGCCGAGTCGAAGACGACGGTCCGGCCGTCCGGGGAGAGTTCGGGGTGGGCCGCGTCCCGGTCGGTGGTGAGCCTGCGCACCGATCCGTCCGCGCCGCGTACGTACACCTGGGGCCGGGCGCTGTCACGCAGGCTGGTGAAGACCAGGAGGTCCCCCCGGGCGGAGGGGTCCTGGTCGTAGTGGGTGGGGCCGTCGCCGAACAGCGGGTCGGTGGTGTCCGTGTCGTTGGCGCGCCCCAGGCTGCGGTGTTCGGTGCCGGCGAAGGCGACGCGCCCCGCCTGGAGCGGTTCCGCGTCCGCCACGGCGGCGACGGCCTCGGCGGCCGCGTGCGGGGCGGCGGCCGAGCCGACCAGCAGCAGCGGTGCCAACAGCACCACCGCACCGGTCAGTCGGCCCAGCCGGGAATGCTTTGCCGGGCCAGCAGTGCCGGTCACGGCCCACCTCACAGTCTGTCGATGACTCTCCACCGGCCAGCTTCGCCCCCGCGCGGGGGCGAAGGACAGGCCGCGAGTACCCGGGACGGGGGAAGGGATCGCTGCCCTTTGCGGCGGGTGGGGGCACCGCGCCCGGGGCACCGGGCCGGCGAGGGGCCGGATTCGGCCGATGGGGTGGCGGATTCGGCCGGTCGGGGCCGGAGTGGTCGGCCGGTCGGGGCCGGAGTCGGGCGGTGGGTGGGCGGAGTCGGCCGGTGGGTGGGTGCCGGGCGGGGCGTACGACGGCGCCGCCGGTGACGGAGGTCCGTCAGGCCGGCGGCGGCGTCGCTGCTCAGGTGGGCGGGGGCGTCAGAGGTCGCCCTGGAGGTAGGAACGGGCCGCGGCCATCACGTCCTTGAAGTGCCCGTCGGCGATGGCCTGCAAGGGCGACTCGTCCTCCAGCTGGGGGTTCATCCCGATCATCCAGGCGCGGGCGGTGTGAGGGTTCTCGCCCTCCTCGATGAGCTTGAAGATCTGGTAGGCGGTGCGCAGGCGCACCTCGGCTTCGTAGCGCGGGGCGTTGAGCGCCCTGCACCATTTGCCGACCTGCTTGGCGTCCTCGATGCCGGCGACGTGCGCGGTCACGCGCTGGCTGAAGTTGTCCTGCAAAAAGCGCGCGATGTCCGCGATGGTCTGCTCCGTCGTGTCCCGGTGCGCGCGGGCCTCGGCGGCGGTCTCTCGCATGGTCTGCATGGTCTCCTCGTTTCCTCTCGCTCGCCGTGAGGCGACGGCCGAGGATGCGGGCGCCGGAAGCGCGATGACAGGAAGGGGGCTCGTGGCGCTGCCGTTCGTCAGGCTCGGGCGTGGGGTCCGCGCTGTGCGCGTGGATCCCCTGGCCGCTTCGGGCGCATCTTCGGGCCGGAGGAGGGGGCCGGGGTGCTGGGACATGCGGGTCGCTCCGCCACCGCGGTCGGGCGCGGCTTTCGGCAGGCGTAAGTGACCGACAGTCCGGGTCAACACGGCTTCCCCCCTCTGATATTGAGGAAAGGGTACCCGTCCACCTGTCACTTACTCCATACTTTTCCCACCTTAAAAGAGTGCTAAATCCCTCCTCTTGTTGCCATGCACGCCCCTGAGCTGCACGTTTCCGGCGGGGCCTCATGGTGGTGGAGCACGGGTAGGACCGCGTGCCGCGGGGCGGGGCACCGGATAGGGGGACACGCCGCACCGCCAGTCGGCCCCACCGGGGTGCGGATCACCGGACGGTGAGGCCGTACTCGCGGGCCACTTCCTTCAGTTCGACGGATTCGGCGAGGATCGGGCGGCGCTCGGCCTCGACGTAGTCGGTGCCGCTGAGGACGGCCCAGCAGCGGCGTCCGCCGTATCCCGACCGGTAGGCGATGCCCTGGGCCAGCCGGTGCCCTTCGGCGTTGCGCTGGGCCACGGTCCAGGCGGCGATCTGCCGTGCGACCCGGCGGTCCCGTCCGTGGATGTGTTCCTCGCTCAGCGGTCCTTCGATGCCCCACGCTTCGAACTCGTGCCGCAGCTCCCGGCGGAGCACCTCGCGGGTGGCGTCCGCGTCGACGTCCAGGAACCGGGCGTCGGACGCCAGCTTCAACCGGACCAGGATGTGGGTGTCGCGCCAGCTGGACGCGAGATGGCCGAGCTTCATCCGGCCGGCCGCGACGGGCTCGTCGGCGAGGAGTTCACGCATCTTCGGCTGGACCCGGAAGTGGGCCAGGGCCTCGGCGTAGCAGCCGGCCTGTTCGGACGCGCAGTAGAGCATGCCGTAGGTGAAGAGGCTGAAGCGGCCCGCCGACGATCCCTCGATGGTCTCGGGTTCGATCCGGTTGAACTTCAGCGGATCGCTCGATTTGCCGAGCCGCCAGATGCCCCGGTTCGGGGGGAGCGCGAGCTCGACCGGAGGAACGGCGCCTGGGTCTAAGACAGCGGTCATGAGTCCTCGATAGCGATATCTGTGATGGCGTGCCCGTGGGTCCCGGCTCGCGGCTGATCATTGTGGCGTACGCACCCCGCGCCTGTCGGCCCGTCATGGCCCGTCGTCGGGCGCATCGGCGGAGCACTTCGGCGCGCGGACGGCGCACGCGCGTGTCAGGGACGGTCGGGTCAGGGACGGTCGGGTCAGAGACGGTCGGGTCAGGGACGGTCGGGTCAGAGACGGTCGTGGTGGACACGGAAGATCATGGTTCCCGCCTCTCCGGTCGCGAGGAGCACGGTGGACGGCTCTCCTTCCGGCCGCGGAGCCGTGCGGAGGGCGCTGACGGGGTGGCCCGTGACGATCTGCAGGAGCAGCCTTTCGGCGGCCGCGTCCCACAGGTGGATCCCGGTGGCCCCGGCGGCGGCGATGACCACGCGTCTGCCGTGGGCCCGGAAGGCAGTCACGGCGTGGAGTTCCCCGTCCCCGGGGGCGAATTCGGCGAGGTGGCCGGAGGGCGCGTCGGGGTCCCAGAGCCTGAGCGTGCCGTTCTGCCCGGCGGTGACCAGCCGGAGGCCGGCCCCGCCCCGCGGACGGGCGAAGGCGACGTCGTTGACGATGTTCTGGCCGCACCGGATCGTCGGACCGCGCTGGGCGAGGGCGGTGACGTCCCAGACGCGGAGGTTTCCGTCGCTGCCGCCGGACGCGAGGAGGACGCCGTCGTCGGTACGGGTGGAGGCCAGGCAGCGGACGCTGAACCGGTGGTCGTCGAAGACGGCCACGGCTCGGTGCCGGTCGAGGTCCCACAACCGCACGGTTCCGTCGGCGCTCCCGCTGGCCAGCAGGCCGGAGCCGGCGCCGGGCAGTGCGAGGAGGGCGAGCGCGGGCGAGAAGTGGCCGCGCAGACGCGGCGGTGGCGTCGGGTCGTCGCCGGGAGAGGGGTTGTGGAGCGCGATGCTGTTGTCGCTGAGGGCGGCGGCCAGCACCGGGCGGTGGTGCGGACCGGCCCAGGCGAGGGCGGTGACCGGCTCGTCGTCGATGACGGACCGCTTCTCGCCGGTGCCGATGTCCCGGACGAGCGTGGTGGTTCCCTCGGTCACCGCGAGGAGATGCGCGGGTCCCGATGACAGCGCACTGGCGGTGACGCGGTTCCACCCGGCCCGCCCGTGCCGGAACCCGGATCCGGCCAGCGGCCAGTTGCGGATCGTGCGGTCGGATCCGGCGGTGATGAGGCGGGTTCCCGATCGTTCGGGCAGGGCGGTGAGGGCGGTGACCGCTTCGGAGTGTGCTTGAAGGGATTCACCGACGGGTTCCAGGTCCTCGGGCCGCCAGAGGCGGACGGTGCCGTCGGCGCCCCCGGAGGCAAGGGTTTCGCGGCCCTCGACGGTGACGACGGCCAGGGAGGTGACGGCGCCGCTCGTCGTCGCCCGGGTCGATCGCGTACGGGACACGGCGTCGACGGCGTGCACGGAGAGGGTGCCGTCGGCGTCGCCCACGGCGTACAGCCCGGGTTCCGCCGGCGCGACCAGGGTGCGGACGGGTGCGGGGTGGCGGGAGAGGATCCGGGTGGTGCGGCCGTCGAAGCCGGTGACGGTGTCGTGCTGGGCGACGAGCAGCAGGGCGGAGCCGTCCGGCCCGGTCGTGCCGCGCAGGAGGGCCGGCGCGGGTCTGATCGACGGCAGCGGGATGCGGGCCTCCTTCAGCGTCGTCGTGTCGTACGCGGCGAGGTGGCCGTCGCTCCAGGCGGCGAGGAGCACCGGGGACCGGTCGTCCCGCGGCCGGTGGAGCGTGAGCGCGGTGACCCAGGCCCCGGTGCGGCGCACGACCGGCCGGATCGGGCGGCCGCGGGGGGCGTCGAGCATCGCGACGGCGCCGTCGGTGCTCCCGGTGGCGACGATCCCATCGGGCAGGGTCAACAGGTGGGCGACGGCCCCTTCGTGCAGGGGGATCGGCGGTGCGGACGCGGAGCCGTCGCGCCTCAGGACGCGCACGACGCCGTGGTCGTCCCCGGTGACCAGCAGGGCCTGGTGGGGTGCCCGTGGGCGGGGGACGGTCGACGTCAGGGAGACGACGTCGGCGTCGTTGAGGGCCCACACGTTGTCCGGGCTCGCGCAGTCGCTCCACAGCGGTGTGACGGGCGAGCGGTCGAACGGCGCGTCCGGGGCCCCGGGCCGGGGGGAAGGCGTGTCCCGTGACATCGCGGCGTGGTGCGCCAGGTGCAGGCTGGTCAGCCGGGACAGGGGGCTGAGATCGCGGGCGTAGGGCTCCAGGGTGGCCCAGGTCTGCAGCCACTGCTGCTGGGCCGGCCGGTCCCCCTCTCCCGCCAGCAGGCGGCCGAGCCCGGAACTCGACTCCCAGGGCAGCAGGGCGGGCGGTACGTGGGTGTCGTCCAGGACGCGCCCCTGGGCGGCGTGCTGGGCCAGGTGCCGCCGCAGATAGGGGTGGGGCGGGATGCTGGGGTCGTCGGGGACGAGTTCGGCGAGCGCGGCGGCCAGTTGGCGGTGGATCTCCGCGTGCCGGTCGTCGCCGGCCGGTCCGCTCATGCCGCCCCTCCCCCATCGAGCCAGTCCGTGTCGACGTCGCGCAGGGCCTCGGCCAGCGTTTCGTGGGCGGGCCGGTAGACCCGCCGGTCGTCCTCGTGGTCGTGGGCCAGATAGCCGTTGAGCCGGCTCTTGAGCAGTTTCGCGATCATCTCGTCCCAGTCCGGCAGGGCCCGGCCGAGCAACACCCGGGCCATCTGCGGCCAGATGGTGGACCAGGGGATGCCCGCTCCCCCGGCGAAGGCGGACGCGCGCAGGAGGGCGAGCGCCACCTCGGAGGGGAGCCCGTCGGCCTCGACCAGCACGAGGTCGCGCCTGAGGAGCCCTTCCGTGCCGTTGTTCAGCATTCGCTGCCACTCCGGCTGCCGGGCGACCGCGGCGGGGTCCTTGACGGACCGGAGCTGTTCCCCGGCTATGCGCGCGTCGATGAAGGAGGGCCAGACGACGGGTGCGACCAGTGCGGCCGCCTCCTCGGCCGAATCGCGGTGCCCGCCGCCGCCCTCGCAGATGAGGGCGTGCAGATACTCGGCGATGTCCTTCTCGCTGCCCTCGTCGTCCGTACGCTGCTCCTCCGCCGTCGGGAAGATGGCCTTCAACGCTTCGTTGTGTCCCTGTTCCTCCTCGGGCAGCTCCCCGGACGGTTCGCTGAGCGGCCGGCTGGAGCGCACGCCGATCAGCAGCCGCAGGCCGCGTCCCCGGTCGGCGAACGGTTCGCCGTCGAGCCGCGGTACGGGTACCTGGTCCAGCCGCGGCGCGCAGAACGCGTTGAGCGGCGCCAGCACGTCCTCGATGATGCGCTGCCGTTCGTCCGCCTCGTCGAGGCCGTCGATGACGAGGGTGACCGCCTCGTCACGGCCCCGGAGCACGGCGAGGATCTGCTGGGCGGCCTCGACGACCGGGTCCTCGGTCGACCGGATCCGCCGGGGCGTCTCCCCCAGGGCTTCGAGGATGTCGTGGGCCAGCTCCGCCGCGCCCCGGTGCCGGGCCAGGACCGCCCCGGTGATGGATCCGGGCGCGGGGACGGTGTCGGGCTCGGACAGGTCGAGTGCCGTCTTGCACAGGGGGTCGTCGCGGAACGCGGGGTCGCTGAGGACGACGGCCCGGGCGAGCACGGCGGACTTGCCGCTGCCCGCGCTGCCGGTGACGAGGAGGACCCCGCGGGTGCGGGCCGGGCTGAGGAAGGCGGCGATGCTGCGGTTGATGTCCTCGCGGCCCCGGAAGTACCAGCCGGGGTCCTGGTCCTGGGTGCGCCCCGTGGCCCGGTCGAGCCAGTGGTCGCCGACCGGCGTGCCCGGGTGCCGGCCGTCCGCGCCGGTCAGTTCGCGCACCCGGCGGTATCCGGGGTTGGGGATGCAGGGGGTGGGGGTGAGGACGCCGCTGCCGTCGACCACCCGGTGGAGCCGGTGTCGTTTGCGCTCCGCCGGGTCCAGGCCGCGTTCGAACTCCGACATCAGCTCGACGACGCTGAGATGGGGGGTGGTGATGCCCGCGGTGGTACGGAGCCGTTCGAGCGCGCCGCGCAGCAGGGTGGAGAACCGGCGGACCTGGACCGGCCGGTCGTGGCCCGCGGTGACGAGGACGTCGAGCCGGCAGGTGTTCCGGCGTTCGGCGCGGATGTCCTCGACCAGATCGTCGATCTCGCCGCTGATCTTTCCGGCGTAACAGGTGTTGACGATGACGAGGACGTTCCTGGCGTGGGAGTCGAGTGCCGCGGTGATGAGGTCGGTGGTGCGGACCGAGGTGTTGAGGTGGCGGCCCTTGACGGAGTCGGGCAGTTGCAGGAAGTGCGTCCTGGTGCCCGCGTGGCCGTGGCCCGTGATGAACAGGACCAGCGCCTCGCCCTCCATCTCCCGCACCCGGTTCTCCCGGAGGAAGTCCTCGACGTGCTCGCGCCGGGTGACAGTCGGGGCGGGCACGTGGCGGAATCCGTCGGACGCGACCGGTGAGGACCACCACTCGGCGACGACGTCCAGTTGTTCGTCGATGCCCGCGGTGAAGCTCTCGTCGCCGTCGCCGTAGTCGCGTACGGCCAGCGTGAGCAGGGTCCGCTGTGACCCGTTCTGCTCGGCGGCCCGATTCCGCCCTAACTCCCCCACCGTGTTACGCATCTCTCTAGTCTTCCAGGCATGACGAAGCCGCCGCAGACGAATCCGGGCCGCAGCCCCGGCAGTGCCCCCCGCTTCCTTCCGGACGTGACTCCGGCCGTCACGCACGACGCGGTCGTGATCGTCCCCGGCATCATGGGGAGCGAGCTGTACGACACCGTCACCGGCAAGGTGCTCTGGGGGCTGGCGCACCCCCAGTGGCTCGCCAAGGCCTGGCTGACCCGGGACGGTCTCGCCCCGCTGCGTCTCACCCCGGAGGAACAGGCCGGGGAGTACGGGCGGATCCAGCCGCGCAGGCTCCTGCGGACCCCGGTGTGGATCCCCTTCGTGCGGGGCATCGAGCCGTACCACAAGCTGACCCGGGCGATCGAGGAGACCGTCGCCCACCCCGACGCGGTGCTGCCCTTCCCCTATGACTGGCGGCTGCCGGTCGAGGTCAACGCCCGGCTCCTCGCGGCTCAGGCGCGCAGGCATCTGGAGCGGTGGCGCGGGCACCCCGCCCACACCGCGGCCCGCCGCCGGGCGCTCGACGAGCGCGAGGGGCGTCTCGTCTTCGTCGCCCACTCCATGGGCGGGCTCGTCACCCATGCGGCGCTCACCCTGGGCTTCGACGACGATCTGGCGGCCGACACCCGGGGAGTGATGACGCTGGGGACACCGTTCCGGGGCTCCGTGGTCGCGGCGAACATCCTCAACGCCGCGCAGGGCGCGCCGCTGCCGCTGCCGCATCGCAGGCTGGCCGCGCTGGCCGCCTCGATGCCGGGCGTCCATGACCTGCTGCCGCGGTTCGTCTGCCTGGAGGAGGGCGCCGGGGCGCGCCGGCTCGCCCCGTCGGACGTCGGCGCACTGGGCGGGGACGAGGAACTCGCGAAGGAGTCGGGGGAGTTCTTCGCCCGGCTCGCCCGGCACGAGCTGCCCCACCACCGCCCGGTCGCCGGAGTCCACCAGGACACGGTGCAGTCGCTGCGGCTGGAGAACGGGGAGGTCCTGGCGTCCGAGTACTGCTTCCGCACCCACCGGGACGGCGAGTTGAGGCGCGACGAGAACGGGGTGGCCCTCCGCTTCGGGGCCCGGGGGGACGGTACGGTCCACCGGGATTCGGCGTCGCCGAAGGGCGGGGCTGTTCCGATCGCGCTCCAGCACGGTGCGCTGGCCAGCGGCGGGGCGGCGCGGCACGCGGTCGTCGACTTCCTCCTGGAGGAGGAAGACCTCGGTCCGGACCAGGCGGACGAGGGCCTCGGGCTGACCGTCCCGGACTACGTGACGCCGGGGGCGGCGTGGTCGTTCCGGATCACCGGGACCGACGATCCGTCCGGGGTCGACTGCACGGTGGCCTCGGTCGACGGCCCCGTCCGCCGCCGGGTCCGTCCGTACGCGGAGGACGGCGACGCGCTGACGGCCGACGTGGAACTCCCCGAGGCCGGGCTGTACCGGGTCACGGTGGAGGCCGACCGGCTGCCCTCGCCGCTGACGCAACTGGTGTTCGCCGGTCCCGGCGGCACGCGGCCGGCCGAGCGCTGACAGGGGGCCGGGGCGCCGTTCCCCGCGAGCCGGGCCGGGGCGCCGTTCCCCGCGAGCCGGGCCGGGGAGGCCGGGTCCTCCCGTGTCCGGCCGGGGCACCTGCCGGACACGGGGCGACGGGTCCTCAGATCAGCCCGTGCCGCATCGCGTATCCGACCGCGTGGGCCCGGTTGCGCAGTTCGAGCCGGGTCGCGACCTCGTGCAGGACGTTCTTGACGGTGCGTTCGGAGTACGAGGTCTTCTGCGCGATCTCCGCGGTGTCGCAGCCCTCCGAGACCAGCCGGATCATCTCCGCCTCGCGCGCGGTGAGGGTGGAGAGCGTGAGCCCCCGGGGGTCGAGGACCGTCCGCTGGAGGGAGCTGACGTGGTCGAGGAGCTTGCCGAGCAGATCGCCGGGCAGGACGCCTTCGCCGTTGGCCATCGCCCGCACCAGGTGGACGAGCCGGTCCTGGTCGGCCTCGCCGCGCCGGAGTACTGCGGCGACCCCGCACTCGATCATGGTCTGGAGTGCGCCCGACTCGAAGAACCCCACGACCAGTCCGGTGCGGGTGGAGGTGTTGCGCTGGAGGCGGTGCAGGAGCTGGACGGTGGGCTCGTCGACCATGTCCACCACGACCAGCGAGACCTGGGCCCGGTCCGCCTCGGCCTCCGGCAGCAGTTCTATCTCGGGCCGCACGCGCAGTTGGTGGATCATGCCGGTCTGCAGGATCAGGTCCTCCGCGTACACCGCCACGGAGACCCTGCCCCCGGGCGCTCCCCCGGGGCCGGCCGTGCGGCGGTGCGCCGCGTCGGGCCTGCGGTAGTGCCCGCGCGTCGCCGTGCCGTTGGCGGTTGCCGTGCCGTTCGCGGTCGCGTTCGCCGTGCTGTTCGTCGTGTCCGTGATCGTCGTCATCGTTCCGTGCCCGTCTTCCTCAGGTACTTCAGCCCGATATGCGTGCTCGTCCTCGTGTCGCCCCCCCCGTCGGCCGGGGGCACGGCCCGCGGGCTCGCGGAGGGGGCGCGGGGACACCGTGCCGAGGGGCCCGCGGGGCACCACCCCTGCCCGCTTGTTGCCCTCGCGTCTCTGCTGCCGAGCGGTGCGGGCGGCCTAACGTCGCAGAGTGACCACATCTGCCGAACTCGAAAGCCCCACGGTGACGGTGTCGCCTGGCGGTACCGCGACGACCACCCTGACCGTGCGCAACGACGGCGACATCGTCGAGGCCTACACACTTGAGGTGGTCGGCGACTGCGCCGCCTGGAGTACCGTCGAGCCGGCGCGTGTGTCGCTGTACCCGGGCACCTCCGAGACGGTGACCCTGACCTTCGCCCCGCCGCGCTCCCACGAGGTCCGGGCTGGTGAAACCCCCCTGGCCGTGCGGGTCCTGCCCGCGGAGCGGCCCGAGTCGGTGGTGGTCCCCGAGGGCACGGTGACCGTGGAGCCCTTCCACGAGCTCCGCACGGAGCTGGAACCGCGCCGCCGCCGGGGCTGGCTGGGCGCCCGCTTCGGTGCCGCGGTGCAGAACAAGGGGAACACCCCGGTCGATGTGGCCCTCGCGGGCAAGCAGGCGGGGGAGGATCTGCGGCTCGCCTTCACGCCGGACAAGAAGCGGCTGGAGCCGGGGGAGTCGGCGGAGGTCCGGCTGAAGGTCCGGGCCCGGAAGCTGATCTGGTTCGGGGAGCCCGTCACCTGGCCGTTCGAGGTCCGGGCGACCGAGGGCGCCGAGGGGGAGTCCGAGGACGAGCAGCCCGGTGGACCCGAGCCGCTGCCCGGGGAGTTCGCCCAGATACCGGTGCTGCCCAAGTGGCTGCTGATCGTGCTGGCGGCACTGCTGGCCCTGCTGCTCGCGTGGTTCGCGCTGGTGCGGCCCGCGGTGCAGAGCACGGCCGAGCAGGCGGGGACGAAGGCCGCGCAGAAGGAGACCGAGCGGGGCAAGGAGCAGGGGTCGACGCCGCCCGGCGGCGCGGAGAACCCGGCAGGCGGTCAGGGAGAGGGCGCCGGCCCCGACGGAACGGGCCCCGGTACGGGCGGTTCCGGCCCGGGCGGTTCCGGCCCGGGCGGCTCCGGCGGAGGCGGGGGCACCGGCGGGAGCGGTGGCGGTGGCGGTGCGCAGCACTCCAAGACCATCGACGTGAAGACCGCGTCGGGAAGCTCGAACGAGGGCGTCTACAAGGTTCCGGCGGGGAAGGTGTTCGGCGTCACCGACATCGTGGTGGCGAACTTCCAGGGGGACGAGGGCATCGTGACGATCTCCTTCGGAGAGAACAAGATCACGACGATCGCGCTGGAAACCTTCCGCAACCAGGACTATCACTGGGTCACCCCCATTCAGATTCCGGAGAACGCCACCGTCACCGCTTCCGTCACCTGCGCCAAACCCGGCACTCCGGCCACCGGTACACAGGCTTCCGGGTGCCATCAGGTTCTGAATGTCAGCGGCGAACTGAGCGATCTCGCACGATAGAAACAGCGACGCCGAGCGTTCTGCTTCGTCTGTCGACGAGACAACAGCAGAAACCCGGTCGAGGGGAAACCCGGCGTGCCGGGAGGTGGCGGATTCGCCCTCCCCGGTACACCAGAGGTCTCGACCAGTTCGGTCGTCCGCGGCGACGACAGCATCGGAAGAATATCCGCACCCGATGGCCGCGGGCACGAACATGCCTGCTCAGAAACGGTCCTGACGGCGCGATGACGAACGGCGGGTGCCCGTTCGGAGCGCCCCGGTGCCCGATTTCCGCGCCCGTATACGACCGAATCCACCCACCTTCTCGGCGCATTCTGGCCGAATCACGTCACCTCGGTCTGTTTCCCCGGTGGCCTCGGACGGCGATCGGCCTTCCGGGGTTTACCGGGAAAAAAGAGATACCAAACACATCAGGTCCCTGGCGCGGCGTCCGCCTTTCGCTCAACCCCCGGCGAGGGCGGCGGCTTCGGGCCGTTCCGTAACACGTTGTTCTCGTTCTCTTCATGTCGCCCGGGGAATGCGGGCCGGCTCCGCGAATACGGCGACCGGTCCGCCCGGCCCGCCAAGGGCAGCGTTACCCGGCGTACGGGGGCCCGGAAAGGCAGCCTCATTGCCCCGTGTCCAGGACTCTGGGGCCTACTCTCCGCCCGGCCGGACGGTCAAGACTGGCCAGTGATCGAGTGACCGTCCAGAAGGAGCGAGCATGCCGTCGTACCTCACCCCCGGTGTTTACGTGGAGGAGGTGCAGTCCGGAGCGCGGCCCATCGAAGGTGTCGGCACCGCGGTCGCAGCCTTCGTCGGCTTCGCCGGGACGGGCCCCTTCCATCAGCCGACGCTGGTGACCAACTGGGACCAGTACGTGCAGACGTTCGGCGCCTTCACCGCCGACACCTATCTGGCGCACGCCGTCTACGGCTTCTTCGCCAACGGTGGCGGCGCGGCCTACATCGTCCGCATCGGCGGCCCCGCACAGGGCGCGGAGAGCACCGCTCAGGGCTCGGTCGCCCAGGCCCCCGCCCCGGTCGCGCTCGGCGGGTTCCTGGTCTCCGCGAAGCCCGGCACGGGCGCCGACCTCTCCGTGGAGATCGCCGACGCCGAGGGCGAGAACCCGCCGGAGGACCGCTTCCGGCTGCTGGTGCGCCAGAGCGGCAAGGCCGTGGAGACGTACGACGTCTCCACCCGCAAGAACGTCAAGGGCTACCTGGTCACCCAGGCCCGCGACTCCAAGTTCGTCCAGGTCACCGAGCAGCCCGGCACGGCGCAGAGCCGCCCCGAGAAGCAGACCGTCGCCCTCGCCCCCGCCGCCGCGGGCGCCCCCGGCTCCGGTGTGGCACGGCTCGACGCCTCGGAGTACGTGGGCGACGCCTCCGCGCGTACCGGGTTCTCCGGCCTCGAAGCGATCGACGAGATCACGATGGTCGCCGTACCGGACCTGATGAGCGCCTTCCAGCGCGGCGACATCGACGCCGAGGGCGTCAAGACCGTGCAGCTGGCGGTCATCTCGCACTGCGAGCAGATGGGCGACCGGGTCGCCGTCCTCGACACCCCGCCGGGCATGAACGCCCAGCGCGTGCGCACGTGGCGCAACGAGGACGCCGGTTACGACTCGCGCTACGCGGCTCTCTACTACCCGTGGGTCAAGGTCTTCGACCCGGCGAGCGGCCGCAACTCCCTGGTCCCGCCGAGCGGTCACGTGGCCGGCGTCTGGGCGCGCAGCGACAACGAGCGCGGCGTCCACAAGGCCCCCGCCAACGAGGTCATCCGGGGCGCGGTGGACCTGGAGATCCGCCTCAGCAAGGGCGAGCAGGACCTCCTCAACCCGATCGGCGTGAACTGCGTACGCGCCTTTCCCGGCCGCGGCATCCGCATCTGGGGCGCGCGCACCCTCTCGTCCGACCCGGCCTGGCGCTACCTCAACGTGCGCCGTCTCTTCAACTACCTGGAGGAGTCCATCCTCCTGGGGACCCAGTGGGTGGTGTTCGAGCCGAACGACGACCGCCTCTGGTCGAGCATCCGGCGCAACGTCACCTCGTTCCTCACCGAGGAGTGGCGACGCGGTGCACTGTTCGGCCGTACGGCCGAGGAGGCGTTCTACGTCCGGTGCGACCGGAGCAACAACCCGCAGGAGTCGATCGACCTCGGTCAGGTCGTCTGCGAGATCGGGGTGGCCCCGGTGAAGCCCGCGGAGTTCGTGATCTTCCGTCTCTCGCAGTTCTCCGACAGCACCAGCCTCGTCGACGAGTGACCCGCGCGGTCCTCCCCCACCCCTTCACTTTCACCATCGATCGGAACAGGTGACACAGAGTCATGGCAGAGGGCGACGCTCTTTCCACCCACGTCTTCGGCGTACAGCTCGGCGGCTATCTCGTGGAGTCCATCCAGGAGATCAGCGGCATGACCGTCGAGGAAGAAGTCGTCGAGGTCCGTCAGGTGACCGCCGAGGGCAAGCAGATCATCCGCAAGCAGCCGGGTGCCCGGCAGGCGGGCGAGGTGACGATCACCCGCGGGCTCGACCAGAGCAGCGAGTTCACCACCTGGATCAAGGAGACCCTCAACAACGGGGCCGTCGACACCGCGCGGCAGAACCTCACGATCGAGATCAAGGACTCGACCGGCGAGACCGTCCGCCGCATCCAGCTGATGCAGGGCTGGGCCTCCAAGTGGGAGGGCCCCTCCCTCAAGGCCGGCGAGTCCAGCGCGGCGACCGAGACGGTGACCATCACCTTCGAGGAGATCGTGGTCGAATGAGGCGCCGGACCGTTACGCCGGGCAGCGGCCTCGAAGAGGTCCTGGACAACCTCGCCACGGCGCCCGCCGCACGCGAGGAGGCCGCCGCGCCCGCGCCCGCCCGCCCCCGGGAACGGGAACGGGACACGCTGCAGACGGAGTTCGCCTTCGAGCTGCCGCGCGGGTACGTCGACGACGAGGGCCATGTGCACCGCAACGGCACCATGCGGCTCGCGACGGCCCGGGACGAGCTGCGCCCGCAGATCGACCTGCGGGTGAAGGAGAACCCGGCGTATCTGTCCGTGGTGCTGCTGAGCCAGGTGATCACCCAGCTCGGCACGGTCACCGATGTGCACGCCGGGATCGTCGAGCGGATGTACGCGACCGATGTGGCGTTCCTCCAGGACTTCTACCGCCGGATCAACAGCGAGGGCCACACGCATGCCGCGGTGACCTGCCCGCTGTGCCACGGGGCGTTCGAGGTGGACCTCTCGGGTGGGCGCCTGGGGGAATCGTGACGTACGCGCTTCCCCGGCTGCGGGAGGAGATCGCGTACGTCGCCTACCACTTCCATTGGCAGCGTGAGGACATTCTCGACCTCACCCACGGCGAACGTCAGCAGTGGGTGCGGGAGATAGCGCGGATCAACACCCGCGTCAACGAAGGCGGGTGATCGTGTGGGGCTCGGGGACTGGCTGCGCCGGGCGGACCGGCAGCGCTCCGGCGCGCCCTCGCGAGAGGGCGGCGGGCACGCCGACGTGTCCGCCGCACCCACATCCGGCCAGAACTCCGGCCCGGATTCCGGCCCCGCATCGGCTTCCGGTTCGGCTTCCGGTTCGGCTTCCGGTTCGGCTTCCGGTTCCTCGGCGGCTTCCGGCGGGGACGGCGGTGGCTGGGACGGCGGCTGGCGACGGGTGGCCCCGCCGACTGTGACCGTCGCCCGGTCCTCGATCGGTGTGAGCGACGGGCTGCGGTTCCGGTCGCGGCTGGCCTCCTGGCAGAACCCGGCCCTCGGCGGCGAACTCGGCCACTCCGTCCTGCCGTCGGCCCCGGTCGGCCTCATCCACGGCGTCGCCCGCCCAGGTGGCGCACGGACCACGTCCCCCGGCGGACCGCTGCTGCTGCGCGCGGTCCGGCCCCCGGACGCCGACGAGCCCGCCGCTCCCACGACGGACCTGCCGCCCGCCTCGGTGAACCGGGCGGCGGGCAGGGGCAGCAGGACGAACAGCGGTACGGGGACGGGGAAGCCGAGCCCCGGCTCTCCGACGGTCCAGCGGTCGAGCGCGGCGCGTGCCCCGTCCCCGGCCCCGTCCCGGTCCACCGCGAACCGGTCGCCGTCGGGCGGGTCGAGTACGTCGGGCGGGTCGGGTCATTCCCGTACGTCGGCCGCCTCGGGATCGGCCGACCCGTCCTCCTCCACCGCCCCGTCCGACTCCACGGCTCCATCCGGGGCGTCCGTGTCCTCGTCCTCCGGTGCGCGCACTCCCGCCGCCGTACGTCCGCAGCGGATCGCCCTGCCGCTGATCGTCGCCCGGCGTCCGGCGATGCCGCTGCGGCAGATCGCCGGGCTCGTGCCCGCCACGCCCACCGCCCCTTCGGCCCCTTCCTCCTCCTCCGCATCTCCTGCTTCCTCCGCTTCTTCCTCCGCTTCTTCCTCGGCAGCCGCGCCGTCAGCGGAAGCTGCGGCCCCCGCCGTCCAGCGGGCCGGGTCCGAGCGGCGGAGCGGTCCGGACCGTGCGGTTCCGGAGGGCGACGCCCCGTCTCCCGACCGTGAATCCGGCCGGCCCGCCGCCGATGTGGTGCGCCCGGCCCTGGGCAAGCCTCTGCACGAGATGCCCGCCGGAGCCAGGCCGGCCGGAGCCGACGGACCGGCGGGCGTCATTCCGTCCGCCCCCGCGACGGACCGCCCGGCGGAGATGCCGGTGCTCCAGCGCCAGGCGTCGGACCCGCAGAGTCCGCCGAGCTCGCCGGGCCTTCCGGCCACGACGGCCGCGACGGCCGCGACACCCGCGTCCCGTTCGACCGGTTCGGCCAAGGCAGCGACACCTGCGTCTGCTCCTTCGCCTGCGCCTTCGCCCTCGCCGGCACCGCAGCAGCAGCAGCAGCCGTCGTCGCCGGAGAACCGTTCCCGTACGCCCCGGTCGACCCGGTCGTCCCAGTCACCTCAGTCGTCCCGGAGCACCCGGCCGGCCGGTTCGTCGACGCCATCGGGCCCCTCCGCTCCGGTGCAGCCGGCACCGCGGGCCGACGCTTCCGGCGGCGGACGGGCCCGTGCGCGGGGCGGGATCGGCACGCCGCTTCCCTCGCTGCCGCCCACGGCCCGGCTCGGCGGCGACGCGCCGCTGCTCGGTGACCGCGCGCCCGCCGGGGCGCGGCCGGATCCGGGTCGGCCCCAGGGCACCGGGCCCGCTGTTCCGGCCCCCGCTCCGGCGCCTCCGGGCGCGCCCTCCGCGATGCCGGTGCGGACGACTTCCGTCCCGGCCGCCGTACCCTCAGCGCCCTCAGCACCCGCCGGGTCGTCGTCCGGAAGCGCGGCCGTCCAGCGCGCGGCGGATCCCGCCCGTACCCGGACCGGTCCGGCCTCCGCCGCTCCCCCGCCGCCCGTACGCGTCCGGCCGATCGCTCGGGGCCGTACGGCCCAGGGCTCCGCCGGTGCGACGCCGTCGCCCACGGTCCAGCGGTCACGGACTCTGCTCTCCGGCCGTGCCCTGACGGTGAACACCGGTTCCGCCGAGGGATTTTCGGCGCCTCCGTCGACGGCGACGGCGGGCGGCAGCACCGCGCGCCCGGTCGTGGCGGCCACCTGGCGGCGCGACGTGCGGCAGCCGGGCACCGGCGCTCCGTCACCGGGCCCTGCCGACGGGCGGGCCGGGGGCAGGCCGAGCGCCGGCCCCCAGCGGCCGGCGTCCTCCGGTACGGCTCCGGGGACCCTGGTCCAGCGCTCGGCGACCGGGAACCCCGCGCACCGGGGTGGCGACGGCTCCACCGACCCGGCCCGAGGTACCGCGAACCGGAGCGCCGTACCCACCGACCGGCACGACGGGAGCGCACCGGGTCGCGCGCCGGGGACCACGGCCGCCCCCACCGGGCGCGGTCCGTCCGCCGGTGGCGTACTCCAGCGACTCGTACGACGGTCCGGGCGGGCCGCGACGCCCTCGCCCACGCCGCCCGGCTCGCCCTCGCCGCAACAGTCTTCCGGGCCGACGCCCCGCCAGGCTCCGCAGCGGGTTTCCGAGCCCGCGTCCCACCGCGGTCCGCAGCAGGTTTCCGCACGCCACGCCGCCCCGGCCTCGGACCAGGCCGCCGTCCCGGTCACTCCCCCCGCCCCCGCCCCTGTTGTCCAACGCGCCGCACCGCTTCCGCACGCCCTGCCCTCCCGGCCGGGGATGCCGGGTGCGGCGTCGATGCCTCCGGCGTCCGCGACCGCCCCCGGCACGCGCCCCGTTCCCGTCGTCCGGCCGCATCCGCCCGGGGCGGCGCGTCCGGAAGCCGCCGTACCCGTACAGCGGCTGGCCCTGCCGGTGGCGCCCGACGGCGCAGGTCCACCGCTCACCGGACCCGCCCCCGCGGGCGGCACCGCTCCCGACGTGTCGCCCGGACTCTCCGTACGGGTGCCGCCCCGCGCGCCCGCACAGCCCGCCGCAGCGGGCCGCCCGGAGAGCAGAGCGCAGGCCGTCCAGCGTGCGGCGGCGAAGGCCGGGATCACCGGGGTTCCCGTGCAGGCCGCCCCGCCGAAGCCCGCCGCCGGGGCGACGGACGCGGCCACCGGCTCCGACGACGCTTCCGACGCTCCGTCGGCGAACCGGCTGAGCGGAACGGAGATCGAGGAGCTGGCCCGCCGACTCCTCGACCCGGTGAGCCGGCTCATCCGCGCCGATCTGCGCCGGGGCCGGGAACGCACCGGGCGGCTCCACGACGGCCGCCGCTGACGGGCGACCACCCCGGCCCACCCGCGCACGCCCCGCACACCCGCACGCCCCGCACGCCCCGCACGAGAGACAGCAGAGAAGACGAGAGACGCATGACGGACAACATCTTCGCGACGAGCGTGTTCTTCAAGCTCGCGATCGGCGGCAGCGACCTGGGCGCGTTCCACACCTGCTCCGGCCTGGGCGCCCAGGTGGAGATGGAGACGTACGCCGAGGGCGGCAACAACGGATTCACCTGGCAACTGCCGGGGCGGATCACCTGGACGAACATCACGCTGACCCGCCCGGTGACCGCCGACACCCTCAAGATCGCGCGCTGGCTGAACGAGACGATCCAGCGGGTCGAGCCCAAGGACGGCGAGATCGTGGCGCTGCGCCCCGACCTCAGCCGGATCATCAGCTGGCAGGTGCACGGCATCGTGCCGGTGCGCTGGCAGGGGCCGTCCTTCGATCCGGCCAACTCCGAGGCGGCGATCGAGACGCTGGAGATCGCGCACGAGGGCCTGGAGCCCTCCTGACCGGCACCGACGGCACCAACGCATCCGCCAGGAACCGGACGAAGGAAGGAGGAACGCAATGTCACCCGCTCTCCGCGCGAGCCGCGCTCGCGCCCAGCTGACCATCATGGAGCCGCCGTCGACGGTCGGCGCCAAGCCCGGCGGGGCGCTCGCCCGTCTCACGTTGCAGTTCAACCCGTCGAAGCTGTCGCTGAGCAAGACCACCGAGTGGCGGCGCACTCCGTCCCGGATGGCCGGACAGTCCGCGCTGCCCGAGTTCGTCGGCAGCGGGCCGCGGGCCCTGTCGCTGGAGGTCTTCCTGGACGCCACCGCCACGCACGACAACTCCGTGGAGAAGGCGGTGGAGCAGTTGATGACCGCGTGTGTCCCCACCCCCAAGAGCCTGGCCCGCAAGACGCCCGCCAGCCCCTGGGTGCGCTTCGACTGGGGGACGTCCAAGACGACCTCGTTCGACGGGGTGCTCTCCAACCTCTCGGTCTCCTACACCCTGTTCGACGTCGACGGGAAGCCGCTGCGCGCCACCTGCTCCCTGTCGATCGAGGAGGCGAGCATCGGCCCGGCCGGCCAGAACCCCACCTCGGGTTCGAAGGAGGCACGGCGCACGCACCGGGTCGTGGCCGGGGACAGCTTGCCGCTGCTGGCCTGGCGGGAGTACGGCGATGCCACCGCCTGGCGGACCATCGCGCACGCCAACGACATCGACGACCCCATGCAGTTGACCCCCGGCCGGGAACTCCTGGTGCCCGGCCGGGCAGACCACCTGACGGAGGAGAGCCGATGAGCGGCAAGGAAGCCCCCGGCCGTTCCTTCGCCGCCGACCCGGTCGTCGAGGCGCCCGCCGCGCTGCCCGCCGCCTGGGCCACCCAACTGGTGAGCTGTGTGGTCGACGAGAACGTGGGCCTGCCGGACACCGCCGTACTGATGTACCGGGACCCCGACCACACCTTCCTCACCGCGACCGGTATCGGCATGGGCACCCCGCTGAAGATCTCGGTCGTCACCGCGCGGGACCGGGCGCCCGAGCGGCTGTTCACCGGGGAGGTCACGGCGGTCGAGCTGGACACCGACACCACGGGATCGTTCACCGTCGTGCGGGCGTTCTCCAAGGCGCACCGGCTCCAGCGCGGCCGGAAGGTCATGGCGTACCGGAACATGAAGACGGCGGACATCGTCCGCAAGGTCGCCGCCGGCGCCGGTCTGGCCTGCGGGCGGATCGAGGCCGCGCCGGTCACGTACAAGCAGGTGACCCAGCCGAACGTGTCGGACTGGGAGTTCCTCCAGCATCTCGCGGCCGAGAGCGGGGCCACCGTGCGGGTGGACGACAAGGGCCGGCTGCAGTTCACCAAGCCGGACCCCGCCTCCTCGGCCCCCTCGCCCTCGACCTCCGCCGCGAACGACCCGATGGTCCTGGAGTACGGGAACAACCTGCTGGCCCTGCGCGCGGTGCTGACCGGGGCGGACGGGGCGGACAGCGTCGAGGTGCGCGGCTGGAACGTCGACACCAAGACCCGGCTGGTGGCCAGGCAGCAGTCCGTCCGCAGCGACACCGTAGCCCCGGGGATGAGCCCGTCGACGGCGGCCAAGATGTTCGGCTCGGGCTCCCGGACCACGATCGCCGACACCCCGTACCGCACCCAGGCGGAGACCCGTGCCGTGGCCGGTGCGCTCGCCGCGTCGGTCAGCGCCGGCTTCGGGGAGATCGAGGCGGTCGCCTACGGGAACCCGCAGCTGCGGGCGGGTATGCCGGTGGCCCTCGGCAACGTGGGGCCCGCGTTCTCCGGCCGCTACACCGCGACCGCCGCGCACCACGTCCTCGAACCGGACACCGGGTACCGCACGACGGTGATCGTCAGCGCATCGCCGGACCGATCGCTCTCGGGCCTGGCCTCCGGCGGCAACGCCCCCTCGCGCGGCCCTCGCATGCCGGGCCTGGCGATCGGAGTGGTCACCGACATCCGCGAGGAGGGCCGGGGCCAACGCGGCTGGGTGCGGCTGAAGTTCCCGTGGCTCGACGACACGTACGTCACCGACTGGGTCCGTACGGTGCAGTGGGGCGGCCAGGGCGGCGGCGGGGTGTTCAGCCCCGAGGTCAACGACGAGGTACTGGTCGGGTTCGAGCAGGGGCTGCTGGACAGCCCGTATGTGCTCGGCGGTCTCTACAACGGGGTCGACAAGCCCTCGCCGCACGACGTCCCGCTGGTCGACCCGACGAGCGGGAAGGTCAACCGCCGTTCCCTGGTGTCCCGTTCCGGCAACCGGCTGGAGCTGCTCGATGCCCCGCGCGGCCCGTCCGGGGTGCGCATCGCCAGCGGTGACAAGCGGCTCGACGTGATGCTCGACGAGAAGACGGGCGAGATCACGCTGACGGTGAAGGCCCGCGGCGGCACCCGGGAGCTCAGCTCGGTGACGCTGTCCGCGTCGGGCATCACGCTCGACGCGGGGGCCACGGGCGACGTGAACATCACGGGCCGCTCGGTGACCGTCAACGGCAGGACGGGGGTCACGGTCGACGGTGGGCTGCTCGCGGTCCTCAAGGCCAAGCTCATCAGGATCAACTGACCCGGCCCCTCTTCTCTCCACCTCCACCTCCACCTCCGGCTCCCCCGCTTCCGCTTCCCCTTCCGCTTCCCCTTCCGAAGTCCCTTTCACAGCAAGGAGAACCCCGGCCATGCCCCCCGCAGCCCGCACGGGCGACAGCACCGCCCACGGCGGTCTCATCGGCACCCCGCCCCCGGGTGCGGTGGCTGTGGCCACCGTGCTCATCGGCGGACGGCCCGCGGCCGTCACCGGGAGCCTCCACGTGTGCGTCGTCCCTCCGCACGCCGCGCTCGGGCCGGGCAACGTGATCATGCCCAACCCGGCCGCCGCGCTCACCGGCCAGGTGCTGATCGGCGGGCTGCCCGCCGCCCGGATGCGGGACAACACCAGCTGCGGCGCGCCCATCATCAGCGGCGCGCTGAACGTCCTGATCGGGGGCCCGATGTGAGCGGCGGCGGATTCATCGGGCGCGGCTGGGGCTTCCCGCTGCGGGTCGGGCCGACGGGCGGGATCGCGCTGGTCGAGCGGGACCGGGAGATCGAGGAGGCGATCGGGCTGATCCTCGGCACCGCGCCGGGCGAGCGGCCGATGCGCCCGGAGTTCGGCTGCGGCATCCACGACTACGTGTTCGCGCCGGGCGACGGGGCGACGGCCGGGCGGATCGCGCAGGAGGTCCGCACCTCGCTGGAGCGGTGGGAGCCGCGCATCGAGGTGACGGACGTGGTGATCGCGTTCGACGCCATCGAGGAGGGCACGCTCTACATCGACGTGCACTACACCGTGCGGGCCACCAACGACCTGCGCAACCTCGTCTTTCCCTTCTACACGATCCCGTCGTCGGAGGGCTCTTCCGAGAGCTCGTCCCAGGCCGCTCGGGAAGCGGGAGTGCGCTGATGGCCCTGCCTTCGCCCAATCTGGACGACCGGCGTTTCCAGCAGCTCGTCGACGAGGCCAAGCGGTACGTCCAGCAGCGCTCCCCCGAGTGGACCGACCACAACGTGTCGGACCCCGGGGTCACGCTGATCGAGACGTTCGCGTACCTGGTCGACCAGCTCCTGTACCGGCTGAACCGGGTGCCGGACAAGAACTACGCGGCCTTCCTCGACCTGCTGGGCGTGACCCTGTTCCCGCCGGCCGTGGCGCGCGCCGAGATCGACTTCTGGCTGTCCGCGCCACAGCCGGAGACCGTGCACCTCCTCGCGGGGACCGAGGTCGCCACCGCGCGCGGGGAGGCCGAGGAGCCGGTGGTGTTCTCCACCTCCGACGACCTGCCGATCGTGCCGAGTTCGCTGGTCCGGCTGGTCACCGCGCCGGTGTCGGGCGAGCAGACGGACCGGACGGGACCGCTCGGCGCGGGCAAGGACATCCCGTGCTTCCAGGCCCGGCCGGAGCCCGGCGACGCCCTGCTGTTCGGGCTGCCGACGGCCGTGCCCCGGTGCATCGTCGCCGTCCGCCTCGACAGCCGGGTGGAGGGCGTGGGTGTCGACCCGCGTCAGCCGCCGCTGGTGTGGGAGGCGTGGGACGGGGCCCGCTGGGTGACGTGTGCGACCGGCACCGACAGCACCGGTGGGCTGAACAGGCCGGGCGAGGTCGTCGTGTTCGTCCCGGCCGGGCACACCGCGTCCGTCGTGGCGGGGACCCGGGCGGGGTGGCTGCGCTGCCGGGTCACCGCCCCGGAGCCGGGCCAGCCGTTCTACTCGGAGTCGCCGACGATCCGGGAGGCCGAGGTGTTCACGGTCGGCGGCACGGCGGCCGCGGAGCACGCGGAGACCGTCCTCGACGTGCCCCTCGGGGTGTCCGAGGGCGTCGCCGGGCAGCGGTTCTCGGTGAGCCGGGCGCCGTTGCTGCTGGACGGGGAGCCGCCGGTCGTCCAGGTGTCGACGGACGAGGGCTGGCAGGTGTGGACCCCGGTCGAGCACTTCGGCGCGTCCGGTCCCGGTGACCGGCATGTGCGGATCGACGCCGTCGCCGGGGAGTTCGCGTTCCCGCCGGAGGTGCGGGAGCCGGACGGCACGATGCGCGCGTACGGCGCGGTGCCGGAGAAGGGCGCCCAGCTCCGCGTTCCGCGCTACCGGACGGGCGGCGGCGCCCCGGGCAACGTCGCGCGGGGCGCGATCTCCGTGCTGCGCAGTTCGGTGCCGTACGTCGCGGGCGTGAACAACCGTGAGGCGGCGACCGGCGGCGTCGACGGGGAGACCGTGGAGAACGCGAAGGTCCGCGCGCCGAACATCCTGCGGGTGCAGGAGCGGGCGGTGACGGCCGAGGACTACGAGGTCATCGCCCGGGAGGCCGCGCCGTCGCTGCGCCGGGTGCGGTGTCTGCCGGCTGTGGCGGGCGAGGCCGGTGCGGTACGGGTGCTGGTGGTGCCCGACGCGACCGCCGACGAGGACGGCCGGCTGCGGTTCGAGCAGCTGATCCCCTCGGACCCGGTGCTCGCGGCGGTCACCGAGCGGCTCGACGAACGGCGGCTGGTCGGCACCCGGCTGGTCGTGGAGCCCCCCGCCTACCAGGGCGTCACGGTCGTCGCCCGGCTGGTGGCCGCGCCCGGCGATGTGGACCGGGTCCGGGCGGAGGCGCTGGAGGCGCTGTTCCGGCACATCGACCCGTTGCGGGGCGGGGCGGACGGCCAGGGGTGGCCGTTCGGCAGGCCCGTGCAGTACGGGGAGGTCTTCGCCGTGCTCCAGAGCGTGGAGGGGGCCGGTCTGGTGGAGGACGTCCGGCTGTTCCCGGCGGACCCGATCACCGGGCGGCGCGGGGCGGCGGTGGACCATGTCGACGTGGCGCCGGGGGCGTTGGTCTTCTCGCACCAGCACCAGGTGGTGGTCACCGCGAACGGGGCCGGTGAGGGCGTATGACGCGGGCCGCGATACCCGGGCTGCCCAGCCGGTACCCGATCGGCGAACTGCTGCCCGCCCTGTACGCGGACGACGACCTGGCCCAGCGGTTCACGGCGGGCCTGGACACGGTGCTGGCCCCGGTCCTGTCCACCCTGGACAACCTGCCCGCCTACTTCGACCCGTCGCTGGCCCCGGCCGACTTCCTGCCCTGGCTGGCTTCCTGGGTGGGCGTCGAGGCCGATCCGGCGTGGCCGGTCGAGCTGCGCCGGGCGGTCGTCGCCCGCGCCGTGGACCTGCACCGGTGGCGCGGCACGCGACGGGGTCTGATCGAGCGGCTGCGGCTCTGCTGCGGAGTGCACGCGGACGTCCGGGACGGCGGGGGTGCCACCTGGTCGGCCGAGCCAGGTGCGGCTCTCCCGCCGCCGCCGACCGGTGAACTGCTCGTCCGGGTCTGGCCGGTGCGCGAGGGGGTCACGGTGGATGGCCGCCGTGTCCTGGACGTCGCCACCGCCTCGTGCCCCGTCCACCTCACCTGCCGGGTGGAGGTCCTGCCGGGCCCGCCCGGAGAGCCCGAACAGACAGGAAGCTGACGTGATGCGTTCGTGCCCGGCGTGCGGTACGGCCAACGGCGAGACCGACGACTTCTGCGGCAACTGCGGCGGCTACCTGGGCTGGTCCTCCCAGCCGACGCGGCCGAGGCGAGCGGCGGCTCCGGAGCCGGATCCCGAGCCGGAACCGGAGCCGGAACCGGAACCGGAACCGGAGAAGCCGTCGACGGCAGCACCGGTGGCAGAGGCCAGGCCCGTGCCGAACCCGGCCCCGAACCCGGCCCCGAAGCCGGCCGGGCCGCCGACGCAGCCGGCGCCCGCAACGGACCCGGGTCCGCCCGCACCCGCGCCCACCCCCGTACCGCCGCAGCCCACCGCGCCCCCGGCGAACCCCGTGCCGGCGACTCCGCCCGTGCCTCCGGTTCGGCCCGCCCCCGCCCCCGTACGCCCCGGAGTCCCGGTCGTCGCACCGGTCGCCGCACCGGCTTCCAGGACTGCGTCCGATGGGGACGGGGGAAACGAACCCATCGGGGCGGTGCGGCCGGCCAAGCCCGTGGCCCGGCGGCCCGTCGTACGGCCGGTGGAGGCGGACGAGACACCGGACGGTCCGCCCTGCCCTGCCTGCGGCACGCCGAACCTGCCGGGGAGGCAGTTCTGCCGGCGGTGCGCCGCTCCGCTCCGGACCCGGGAACAGCCCGCCGCCCTGCCGTGGTGGCGCACCGTGTGGCCGTTCCGCCGCCGGGTGCGGGGCGGTTCGGGCCGGGCGCTGCGGCGGACGCTGCTGGTCCTGGTCGTGGCCGGGCTGCTGGTGGCGGGCTTCCTGTTCTTCCCGCTCGGGCGCTACGTCTACGAGGACGTCCGGGACAAGCTCGGCGGCACGCGGGAGATCAGCCCCACCGGGGTGACCGCCAGCGCCTCGGCTCCCGGCCACCCGGCGAGCGCGGCGATCGACGGCCTGACGAACAAGTACTGGGGCGCCCCCGCGCTCGGCGCGTCGCTGACCTCCTCGTTCGCGACGCCGTTCCGGCTGGTCGGCGTCGTGGTGTACACCGGTGTGTCGAAGGAGCCGCAGGAGTTCCGGCGGGGCGCGCGGCCGACCCGGGCGGAGCTGATCATCACCACGAAGGACGACAAGGTGCACAAGAAGACGGTGACCCTCAACGACAAGCCCGGCAAGCAGGAGACACGGTTGGGCATCAGCGACGTCGTCTCCGTCGGGCTGGTGCTGCGGGAGGCCACCGGCCAGGGCGAGGGCCGTCCGATCGCGGTCGGCGAGGTCGAGTTCTTCAAGCGCACCTGAACACGCCCGTCCCGAGCAAGCGCAGCTAGGCAAGCGTGCCGGCGCCGGTGCCGGAAGCCGTCACTCCGCCGTCTCCTCGGAGCCTCCGGGCCACCTCTCGTCACGGCCGGCACCGAGGCCCCATGAGGTCACCAACTACCCATGAGCGATCACTGAGTTCGCGACGATCAGACAATTTCGGTCACAAATGGCTTCCCTCCGCGCCCCCACCCGGGGTTGACTGGGCATTACACATGGTGACGCGCCCGCCCACCGGCTCGCCGACCCTGCCCCGGCGCCCCGGGCTCCCGGCGGAGGAAGGAGGACAGGGATGGCCCTCCCACCTCGCACGACGCCCGGCCGCCCGGCCTCCGGGTTCTCGGCCGCCGCCTCCCAACGGGCCCGTCCCCTTGCCCGATCACCCGGAATGCGTCGTTCACATCGTCCGCCCGTATTCATCAGACGAGGGGCAGCAATGAGCCAGATCACGTTACCGGCGTTTCATATGCCGTTCCAGAGTGCTGGATGCCATCCAGGCCTGGCGGAAACCCGTGGGGCCGCCTGGGAATGGGCCGAATCCGAAGGGCTCGATCTGTCCGTACCGGCCCGGAAGAAAATGATCCGGACCCGCCCGGAACTATGGATATCCCTCATTTTCCCGCAGGCCACGCAGGAGCATCTCGACCTCTTCTGTCAATGGCTCTTCTGGGCCTTCCTGGTTGACGACGAGTTCGACGACGGCCCGGCTGGACGCGATCCGCTGATGTGCGAGACGGCGATCACCCGCCTGGTGGACGTCTTCGACGGGGCCGCACCGAACGGGCCGATGGAGCGGGCGCTCGCCGGGCTGCGTGACCGCACCTGCCGCGGGCGGTCGCCGCAGTGGAACCGGCAGTTCCGGCGGGACACCGCCGCCTGGCTGTGGACGTACTACGCCGAGGCCGTCGAGCGGGCCGCCGGACAGGTGCCGAGCCGCGCCGAATTCGCCAAGCACCGGCGGGATTCGGTCGCCATGCAGCCCTTTCTCTGCCTGCACGAGATCACCGCCGGAATCGACCTCCCGGATTCCGCCCGGAGCCTGCCCGCCTATATCGCCCTGCGGAACGCGGTCACCGATCATTCCGGGCTCTGCAACGACATCTGCTCCTTCGAGAAGGAGGCCGCTCTCGGGTACGAGCACAACGCCGTACGGCTGATTCAGCGCGACCGGGGGTCCACCCTCCAGGAAGCGGTCGACGAGGCCGGTATCCAACTGGCCCGGATAGCCGAGCGGGTGCAGCGGGCGGAAAAGGAACTGATCGAGGAAATCGAGGCGGCGGGCATCGGCGGCCCGACCCGGGCGGCCCTGGAGCGCTGCGTCCAGGACTACCGGGGACTCGTACGGGGCGACTTCGACTACCACGCGCGCGCCGAGCGCTACACCCGCCCGGATCTGGTGGAGCTGGACGAACGGGACTCGCTGTCCCGGTACTTCGCCGCCTGAACGACCTGTCCGGCGACGACCGTCCCCGCGTGGCACGGCGGCCCGGGAGCCGCTTCCCACCCGGCCGGGGCCCGGGAGTCACCACCCGGCCCCCTGCCGGGAGGTGGCCCCCGGCCCCCGTGACCACCCGAACGTTTCCCGCCGGACCGGGGTGGGGTGGAGCGAGGTCCGGTCCGATCGCATGGAAGACTGGGGCCCGCAAGCATGTTCCGGGTCGCCCCACCGGCCGGGCCGACGCGGACGTCGTGCCCCCGGTCAGCGACTGACCGGCCGGAATGCCCTGCCTTCCAGCCAGCGTCGTCCCCGGGGAATCACACGTGAGAGCACAGCGAAGAGTTTGGACCACGGCCGCCGTCACGACGGCGGCCGTGGCGGGTGTCCTGGTGTTCCAGGGCGTGACCGGCACCTCCGACGCCGACCGCGACGGGCGGGCGGCGGACGCCAAGTCCGACCCGGTGAAGTCCGATGTGCACAGGACCGCGCTGAAGACCTCGCCCGACGGCGGCTCCGCGTCGCTCGCGCGGCGCGACGCCGAACCGTTCAGTCTGCTCGGCGTCACCTGGACCGATCCCGCCGCCCGGGTGACGGGGAGCGTCGAGGCCCGTACCCGCTCCGCCGCCACCGGCGAATGGACCGGCTGGCTGCCCCTGGACACCGAGATCGACGGCCGCACCGAGACCGGCCGGTCCGGCGTCCGCGGTACCACCGAACCCCGCTGGGTCGGTCCCTCCGACGGCGTCGAGGTCCGCGTCCGCGCCGGTGACGGCGCCCGGGCCGGACTCCCCGATGGGCTGCGGCTCGACACGGTCGACCCGGGCGGCGACACCACCCCGCTCGCCGCCGAACCGGCCGCGTTCAGCGTCGAGGAGACCCCCTCCGAGGAGCCCACGCCCGGCGAGGAGCCCCCGGTCACCCCGCCCACGGAGGAGCCGGTCGAGGAGCCCACGGACGATCCTTCGCCCACCCCGACCACCGAGACGCCGGCGCCGCCGAGCCCCACGCCGAGCCCGAGCACCGACTCCCCGACGCCGTCCGCTTCGCCGACGACGCCCACCGGCTCCCCGTCGCCGACGCTCCCGCCCGTCCCGCCGTCCACCGTTCCCCAGCCGCCGATCGTCTCCCGGGCGGCCTGGAAGGCCGACGAGTCGCTCAACAGCGAGGCGCCCGACTACCTGGACCGGGTCAAGGCCGTCTTCGTCCACCACACGGCGCAGACGAACGCGTACTCCTGTGCCGACTCGGCGGCCATCGTGCGCGGTCTGCACACGTACCACGTGAAGTCGAACGGCTGGAAGGACCTCGGCTACAACTTCATCGTCGACAAGTGCGGCACGGTCTTCGAGGGCCGCAAGGGCGGTGTGGACCGGCCGGTGATGGGCGCGCACACCTACGGCTTCAACCGGGACACCACCGGTATCGCCGTGATCGGCATGTACACCGACACCAAGGCCGCCACCGCCGCGACCACCTCCGTCGCCCGGGTCGCCGCGTGGAAGCTCGGCCAGTACAAGGGCGACCCGGCCGGTTCCGTCCAGCTCACCGCCGGGGCGAACGGCGGCAACTTCGCCGGCCAGTCGTTCGCCGCGGGCAAGGCCTACCCCTTCCGGCAGATCTCCGGACACCGGGACGGGTTCAACACCCAGTGCCCCGGCGGGGGCCTCTACGCCCAGCTCCCGGCCATCCGCTCCCTGGCCGCCGGACCCGTCACCGGGCTCACCATCGCCTCGGTGACCGGGGCGAACGCCTCCGGCTCCACGTACTACACCCGGTCGAAGATAACCGTCGGCTGGAAGGCGGCCACGCCCTCCTCCTTCGTCAAGGGCTACGAACTGCTCGTCGACGGAAAGCCGGTGGCCACCGTCAAGGGCAACGTCACCTCGGCCCCGGCCACCCTCGTCGCCGGCAAGCACTCCGTGCAGGTCCGGGCCACCCACCAGTCGGGGAAGACTTCCCTGTCCCCGGTCGCGACCGTGGTCGCCGACACCGCACCGCCGGTCTTCTCCACCAAGCCGGGCCTCACCCTGCGCCCCGGCACGGTGAACTCCACCGCCGTCCCGCTCACCCTGAAGTGGAAGGCCACCGACGCCGCCTCCCTCAAGGAGGTCCGGCTCACCGCCCCCGTCGCGAAGACCTACGGCCCGACCACGGTCAGCGCCTCGCACACCGCGAAGCCCGCCAAGGCGACCGCCTGGAAGATGACGGCGTACGACCGCGCGGGCAACACGGCCGCCGCCTCGGTCTCCGGCACCCCGGTGATCCTCCAGGAGTCCGCCGCCAAGAAGGGCGGCAAGTGGACCACGAAGTCCTCCGGCAGCTACCTGGGCGGCAGGTCGTACTCCAGCAGCACCAAGGGCGCCAGTCTGACCTGGACGTTCACCGGCCGTTCAGCCGCCTGGGTGGTGTCGCGGGCCGCCACTTCGGGGCAGGCATACGTCTACGTCGACGGGAAGAAGGCCGCCACGGTGGACCTGAAGTCCTCGGCCACCAAGTACCGGCAGGCGATCTGGACGAAGTCCTGGTCCTCCAGCACCAAGCACACGGTCAAGATCGTGGTCGTCGGCACGAAGGGCCGCCCGGCCCTGACCACGGACGGGCTGGTCTACCTGAAGTAGCCGCCCGGGCCACCGCACCGCGAGAGGGGTGGGCACGCATCATGTCCGACATCGTGGCGGGGACTCCCCCGCAGGTGAGGACCGTGCACGGCACCGTGCGCGGTGCGGTGGAGCGGGGCGTCGCGGTCTTCCGCGGCATCCCGTACGCGGCTCCGCCGGTGGGCGCGCGCAGGTTCCGCGCCCCCGGGCCCCCCGAGCCGTGGACGGGGGTGCGCGAGGCCGTGGCGTACGGCCCGACGGCCCCCAAGCGGCCCTACGCCCCACCGCTGGACCGGCTGCTGCCGGATCCGGCGGTGGCGGGCGACGACTGCCTGAACCTGAACGTGTGGACGCCGTCGCCGGAGCGGGGTACGGCCGGGCTGCCGGTGCTCGTGTGGATCCACGGGGGTTCGCTGGTGCACGGCTCCTCGGCGGTGCCGGTGTACGACGGGTCCGCGTTCGCCCGGGACGGGGTGGTCCTCGTCTCGGTCAACTACCGCCTGGGCGTCGAGGGCTTCGGCGTCTTCCCGGACGCGCCCGCCAACCGGGGGCTCCTGGACCAGCTGGCCGCCCTGGAGTGGGTGCGCGACAACATCGCGGCGTTCGGCGGCGACCCGGACCGGGTGACGGTGGCCGGGGAGTCGGCGGGGGCGGTCAGCATCGCCGCCCTGCTGGCCTCGCCCCGGTCGGCGGGACTGCTGCGGCGGGCGGTGCTCCAGAGCGGGGCGCCCGCCGCGCTGCCGCCCGCCGCCGCGCGCGGGACGACCGAGCTGATCGCGAAGCGGCTCGGGGTCCCCGCGACGGCCGCCGCGCTGGCCGCAGTGGACCCGGAGGCGCTGCTCACCGCGCAGACCCAGGTCACCGGCGGCGGGAACCCGCTGACCGGCCGCAACTCCTTCCAGCTGGTCGTGGACGGCGAACTGCTGCCCCACGACCCCGTGGAGGCACTGCACGCGGGCGCGTCCGCCGGGATCGACCTGCTGCTGGGGACGAACACGGAGGAGTACCGGCTGTGGTTCGTGCCCGGTGGGCTCACCGAGAAGATCAGCGCGCTGCGGCTCCGCCTCGCCCTGCTGAAGTTCAAGGTGCCGGGCGCCACGGCGCGCGCCTACCGCGCCAACCGCCCGGACGCCACCCCCGGTGAGATCCTCGGCGCGCTCGCGACGGACCTGCTGCTGCGGGTCCCGCTCAACCGGCTGGCCGACGCTCGGACGCGCGCGCCGGGCGCCACGTACGTGTACGAGTTCGGCTGGCCCACCCCCGTACAGCGGCTGGGCGCCTGTCACGCGCTGGAGCTGGGCTTCGTCTTCGACACGCTCGCCCACCCCGACACGATGGCCCTGACCGGCCCGGACGCCCCGCAGGAGCTGGCGGACGCGATGCACCGGGCATGGGTGGACTTCGCGACGGGCGGGGACCCGGGGTGGCCGTCCTGGGACGCGCGGCGGCCCGTGACGGTCTTCGGCCCGGGCGCACCGGAGCTGGTCCTGGCCCCGCGCGACGACGAGTTGCGCGGCTGGAAACCGTACAGGCGCTGAGGCCGCACGGAGATCCGGCGCGGACCGGGCCGGGGGTCAGCGCTGCCGCGCCGTGTCCGCGGGGGGTGCGCTCAGGCGCAGCCGGGTGAGGACGGCGGGGCGGGCGAGGCCGGGCATGATCAGGGCCCACATGGCGCTGACCTGCTGGTGCAGGGCGTCGCGCTCGTCGAGGGCGAGTGCGAGCAGCTGCACTCCGCTGTAGCAGCCGACGATGGTCCGGGACGCCTCCTCCGGGGTGACGTGATCCTGGAGTTCGTCGGCGGCACGGGCGGATTCGAGGACGGCGGTGACGGCCCCGAGCGGGCCCGCGTAGCTTTCGGCGGTCAGGTAGGGGCCCGGTTCGATCGACAGGCGCACGGCGGCCCGCAGGACGGGGTCCTCCAGGATGCCGGCGGTGTAGAGGTGGCTGATGTCGATCAGCGCCTGGAGCCAGACCTTGGGAGCCGGGCCCGAATCCGCCCGCTCGGAGATCTGCTGGAAGAACTCGTGCTGGCGGTCCAGGATCGCGTTGCCGAGCTGTTCCTTGCCCTCGAAATGGTGGTAGAAGGCGCCGCGGGAGACCCCGGCCCGGCGCAGGATCTCCGGGGTCGACGCACCGGCGTACCCGGCCCGGTCGATCACGACTCCGGCGGCCTCGACGAGCCGCCGGGCCAACTGCTCGCCGTGGTCTCCGCTCTCCCCGTGCTCCTGCATCGCCGTGACGCCTCCCTCGGTCGTCTCCGACGCTACCCGGGCGCCCGGCAACACGCTCCCGGTACGCAGCCGGATGTCAGGCCTCCGTCCCACTAAGGCCGCAGGGAGATCCAGTGCGGGTCGGGGACCACGGTGAGGATCGCCGAGACCACCACCACCAGGCCCAGCACGACCTGTTCCCGGCGGGCCAGCAGGTGGGCGACCGACGGGTCGGCGTCCCGGAGCATCCGCCGCCGGGCCGCCACCGCCAGCACGCTGACCACGGCCATCAGCGCCAGCTTGGCCAGCAGGGTGCGCCCGTAGGCGGAGGTGAACACCACGTCCAGCGGCAGCCGGCGCAGGGTCGACGCCGTGCCGGTGGCGGCGAGGGCGACGTACAGCCAGATCGCCAGGCGCGCGTACCGGCCGAGCAGTGCGCGGGCCGCCACGGGTGAGCCGCGCCAGAGCCACATGGTGCGCAGGACGTACAGCAGGCCGCCGGTCCACAGCGACGCGGCGGTCAGATGGACGACGGTGAGGGCGGCGCCGAACTCGGGGCTGTACGCCTCCGGGTGGGCGCGCAGGGCCTCCGCGCCGATGACGAGGGCGAGCGGGGCGAGTGCGAGTGCCGGGCGCCTGCTCGCGGCGCAGCAGGCGGCGAGGACCAGGCCGTTGGCGATGAGGAGGAGCAGTCCGCCCTCGCGGGTGCCGTAGGTCTCGGTGATCCCGAGATCGCTGACGGCGGCGAGCCGGACGATCTGTCCGGCCGCGGCGGCCGCCCCGGCGAGCGAGGCGTACACCGCCCAGCTCCGTACGGCGGTACGGGGGCGGCCCCGGACGGGCCGGATGAGCTGCGGGGCGAGGAGTTCGCCCAGGTGGAGGGCGAGCGCGGCGAACAGGACGGTGCGGAGCACGGTGGTGAGCCCCGCGCCGGGTATCCGGAGCTCCCCGGTGCCGCGTGCCACGAGGCCGGGGCCGAGCAGGGCCACGAGGAGCGCGAGGGTGCCCGCGGCGCAGAGCAGGAGGGGGGCGGTCCAGGAGCGTCCGGGGGCCGGCCGCCCGGAGGGTCCCCCGGGTATCCCGCCGGCGAAGGGCGCGTCGTCCGTCGGCGCCGGTACGGCCGCCGCCGGCAGGCCGGGCCCGGCCTGCGCGGCCGGGTCGGCGGGGGGTCCGGAGAGCATCACGGCCCGATCCTCGCCGGTGGACAAAGACACAGCAAGCCGCGCACGGTGGGCGGGACCGCCGAAAGGCGCCCGGAAAGGGGCCGGAAGGGGGCCCTTCGGACGTGACCGGCGGCGGCCGGGCCCCGACGGGCGCGGGACCGGCCGCCGCGGCGGATCAGGCCTTGTTCTGCGAGGCCCAGAACTCGTCGAAGGTGAGCAGGCCGTCACCGTTGGCGTCGTGGGCGTTGATGATCGCCTGCGCCACCGTCTCGGTGACGAAGGGGTCGCCCAGCTGGGCCATCGCGCTCTTGTACTCGTTGGCCGTGATGAGCCCGTCGCCGTCTCTGTCGAACCGCTCGAATGCCGTCCGCGCCGACTCGATGTCCGCCACAGTTCCGCCCCTTCGTGATGCCGAATGTCAGGGGTCAGATTATCGGGCCGTCCGGGTGGTCCCGTCGGCCGGTCGGCCCAGCAGCTCCGTGGCCGTCACCGCGCGCAGCCCGCGGCGGCCGATCTCGGCGAGAAGCAGCGGCAGCGCGTCGACGGTGACCGGCCGGCCGAGACTCAGCTCCACCACCGATCCGTTGCGCAGCTCCCCCGCGACCTTCCGGGTGACGGCGGCGACGCGGGTGGCCGCGTGGTCGAGCGACTCCACGTCGCAGCCGAGGACATGGGGGTAGCCGGCCCGCTGGACCAGGCGCTGGAGGAGCGGGGAGGCGTACGCGGTGGGCGAGGGGCGGAACCAGGTGCCGATGGACCCGGTGAGCCGGCGAAGTCGCCGGGCGCACGCGGCGATCTCCTCGTACGCGGCGCGTTCGTCCAGGGACGCGAGGTCGAGGTGGTGCTCGGTGTGGTTGCCGATCTCGTGGCCCCCGTCGAGGATCCGGCGGGCCAGGCCGGGGTGTTCGGCGAGCCAGGCGCCGACCGCGAGCACCGTGACGCGCGCCCCGGCCTGTTCGCACCGGGCGAGCGCGGCGTGGGCGAGGTCCGGGTCGCCGCGCCCGTCGAAGGTGAGGGCGACGCGGGGCCGGTCGCGGGGACCGTGCGTGATCCGGAAGGGCATCCGGGGGAAGCGGTGCGGGGCGGGGGCGGCGGCCCGGGAGGCGGCGGGGCGCGGAGTCACGGTGGCGTCAGGGGCCGGGGTGCCGGAGGCAGCGGTGGCGGGGGCTTCGCCAGGAGGACGGGTGACGGCCGCGGGTCCGGCGGCTCCGCCCCGCCCGTCGCTCCGGGCGCATCCGGCGGCGAGGACGGCGGCCAGCGCCCCGGCCCCCGCGCCCAGTGCGTTCCGGCGGCCCAGCGGGGCCCTGTGTCCGTCCATGCCCGACCACCTCACGTTCCACGGGTTCCCTCGGTTCCCGGGACACAGTAGAGGCGCGATGGGCGAAATGAACCGATTGAGCAATTCATCAGATGATCAATGAATCATTCAGGCTTTGCCATAAGGGTGCATGGAATGCCAGGCGAGTGACCGAGCACACCTACGATTCAACCGACAAATGCCCGGTTGTTCCATAAATATCCCGACAAGTCGCTTTGGCACCGAGGTCGCCCGTCTGCCATAGTCGGAGCCACGACCCCCACTGACCCGGGCACAGGTCGTTCACTAGCGGCCGTGGACACACCCCCCATTTCACGGCCCCCGCCAGAAGCCCCCGCAGCGCCGCACCACGGCCGACCGGGGGCTTCTGCGCATCCGGCGCGACCGGGGCGTCAGAGCAGTCACGGCGGGCGGGGCGGTCGGGGCAGGGTGGTCGGCGGTCAGCGGTCGGAGATGCGCATCTCGAACCAGGTGGTCTTGCCGCGCGGCAGCAGATCCACCCCCCAGCGGTCGGAGAGCTTGTCGACGAGGAAGAGCCCGCGGCCGCTGATGTCCATCTCGCGCACCGGCATCAGACACGGCAGCCCGCGCGAGGGGTCGCGCACCTCGATCCGGATCCAGCCCCGGCGGCGGACCATCCGTAACCCGAAGGCCCGGGCCCCGGTGTGGCGCACCGCGTTCCCCACGAGCTCGGAGACGAGGAGCACCGCGTACTCGGCGGTCTGGGGCGAGAGGGCCCACTGGCGGAGCACGACGCAGGAAGTGATGCGCCGGGCCGTCGCCGCCGACTCCGGGCGGGACGGCAGCCGAACCTCCCCCTCGGTCGGATTTCCGAACAACTCCAGCGCCTTGAACGCCTGTTCGTCATCCATGGTCGACGTCCAGCGTGCCGCGGTCGCGCTGCTGCGCGGTCGCGGCTGATCCACACCCTCCAGGCCCGCCATGCCCACCATCATGGCCGCACGCATCGCCCTCCGGGGCCGTTCCGGAGGAATACGCACCCCGGAACAGCCCCTGACACAGAAGGCTTTTGGCATATGCCTCTGGCAGAACAGTCCCCCGAACGGCCCCGCTGAGCTGCGGTGATGCCCTGCCCGATGAGGACAGCCCGGCCGAAGGCAGCCCCTGGCCTTAAGGTTGCCTTAAGGCCCGGATAATCCGCTCTGACGGATGAACTCCCCGCGCGGGACCGCCCGACCCGACTACCGGGCCACCCGTTCTGACTACCGGTCAGCCGAAGGTGGCCTTGCCCGGACCCTCCTCGACGAAGCTGCGCATGCCCCGCTCGCGGTCCTCGGTGGCGAACAGACCGGAGAACCAGTTCCGCTCGATCGTGAGCCCGGTGTCGATGTCCGTCTCCAGCCCGGCGTCGATCGACTCCTTGGCCGCGCGCAGCGCCAGCGCGGGCCCCTTGGCCAGCTTGGCGGCCCAGGCGTGCGCCTGCTCGTGGACCTCGGCGGCCGGGACCACCCGGTCGACCAGACCCAGCGTCAGAGCCTCCTCGGCCTTGACCATACGGCCGGTGAAGATGAGGTCCTTGGCCCGGGAGGGGCCGATCAGCCGGGCGAGCCGCTGAGTGCCGCCCGCACCCGGGATCAGGCCGAGGAGGATCTCCGGCTGGCCGAGCTTGGCGTTGTCCGCGGCGATCCGGAAGTCGGCGCAGAGCGCCAGCTCGCAGCCGCCGCCGAGCGCGTAGCCGGTGACGGCGGCGACGACCGGCTTGGGGATGCGGGCGACGGCGGTGAAGGCGTCCTGGAGGCCCTTGGACCTCAGGACCATCGCCGTGTGGTCCATCGCCTGCATCTCCTTGATGTCCGCGCCCGCCGCGAACACCTTCTCGCCGCCGTAGAGGATCACCGACCGCACGTCCTCGCGCCGGGTCGCCTCCTCGGCCAGCTCCCGCAGCCGGTCCTGGATCGCCACGTCCAGGGCGTTCATGGGCGGCCGGTCCAGGAGGATCGTGCCGACGCCGTCGCGTACTTCGAGGGTCACAGTCATGGAGGCAGGTTAACCAACGCTAACGCCGGTGGGCCCGGTGCCGTTGGTCACAGCACCGGGCCCGCCGGGTCGATCGGGGAGCGGAAGGAATTCCTACTTCTTCCACTCCTCCCAGTCCATGTTCCAGCCGTTGAGGCCGTTGTCGGGCTGGATGGTCTTGTCGTGGGAGTTCTTCACGATGACCACGTCGCCGATCAGCGACTTGTTGTAGAACCAGGCCGCGGGCGTCTGGTTGTCGTAGCCGCCGCGCACATCCCGCAGACCGACGCAGCCGTGGCTGGTGTTGCTGTTGCCGAAGATGGAGGACGCGCCCCAGTAGTTGCCGTGCAGGAAGGTGCCCGACGTGGACAGCCGCATGGCGTGCGGCACGTCCTTGATGTCGTACTCGCCGCCGAAGCCGACGGTGTCGCCGTTCATCCGGGTCACCTTGAGCTTCTCGCTGATGACCATCTGACCGTTGTACGTGGTCGTCGCCGGGGCGCCCGCGGAGATCGGGATGTCCTTGATCTGCTCGCCGTCGCGGACCACCTTCATCCGCTTCGCGCTCGCGTCGACGGTGGAGACCTGGCTGCGGCCGATGGTGAACGTCACCTTCTTGGCCTGCTTGCCGTAGACGCCCGGCCGGCCCTCGACGCCGTCGAGGTTGAGGTCGACGGTCACCTTGGTGCCCGCCGCCCAGTACTTCTCCGGGCGGAAGTCGAGACGGTCGTTCCCGAACCAGTGGCCCTCGATCTCGACGGCCGGCTCGGCCGTCACCTTGATCGCCCGCTCCACCGCGTCGGGGTCGGTGATGCCCCGGGTGAAGTTGATGGAGACCGGCATGCCGACCCCGACGGTCGAGCCGTCCTCCGGCGTGTAGTGCCCGATGAAGGTGTTCGCCGGGACGAGCGTGGTGAAGGTGGTGTCCTTCGCCGACTCGCGTCCCTCCGCGTCCTTCGCCACCGCGTGCACCGCGTACTTCGTGGCGGCGGCGAGGTGCCGCTCGGGCGTCCAGCTCGCGCCGTCGGCCGCGATCTCGCCCTCGACCTCGTTGCCCTTGGGGTCGGAGACCTTCACCGTGGTCAGCTTGCCCTGCGTGGCGCCGATCTTCAGCGCGCCGCTGGTCGCCACGGACTCCGCGCCGTCCTTGGGCGCGATGGTCACCACCGCCTGCGAGGCGGTCGTGTCCTCCTTCTTCGCGCTGCCCGCCGGCCCCTTCTTGTCCCCCGCGCCGGTGTCACCGCCGCCGCACGCCGTCACCAGCAACAGCAGCGCTCCCAGAACCAGGGCCAGAAGCCCCGGCCCGCCGCGCCGCTTCCCGCTCGCCCCGGCCGATGCCCCCGATATCGGCTGCCCGTTCACTGTGGTCGTCTCCCCTCGCACGGCCCGGCTCCCGCCATGGCCCGCACCCCCGCGCGCCGAACATGCGCGCCGCCGCAAGATAATCACATCGCGAGCGGGGTGAACTCCCTCCGGAATGTCACCGTTCCGTACCAGTGGTCCGGGGAGCTGTGCAGGTGGCGCGGGGTGCCGGGGCGCAGTGCGGGGTTCGGGCGCAACGCGACGGGGCCCGGGGTGTCAGCGCAGGGCGGAGCCCGCCTTCCACTTCTTCCAGCCGAGGTTCCAGCCGCTGAGCCCGTTGTCCGGTGCGACCTTCTTGTCCTTGGAGTTGACCACCTCGACCACGTCGCCGATCAGGGTCCGGTCGAAGAACCAGCCGCCGGGCGTGGAGCCGCTGCCGCCCTTGGCGTCGCGCAGCCCGATGCAGCCGTGGCTGACGTTCTCCTCGCCGAAGACGGAGTCGTCGGCCCAGTAGTTGCCGTGCAGGAAGGTGCCGGACTCGGTGAGCCGGATCGCGTGCGGCACGTCCTTGATGTCGTACTCGCCCTTGCCCTTCTTGTCCGTGAAGCCGACCGTGGCCCCGTTCATCCGGGTCACCTCGTGCATCTCGGTGACGACCATCTTCCCGTTGTACGTGGTCGTCTTCGGGGCCCCCGCGGTGATCGGGATCGTGTCCACGAGCTCTCCGTCCCGGCGCACCTCCATGGTCTTCTCCTCCGCGTCGACCCGGGAGACCTGGGAGCGGCCGACGGTGAAGACGACGGTCTTGTCCTGGCTGCCGTAGACCCCCGGGGCGCCCTCGACGTCGCGCAGCCCGATGTCGACGGTGACCTCGGTGCCGGGCTTCCAGTACGCCTTGGGGCGGAAGTCGAGCCGGTCCTTGCCGAACCAGTGGCCGGAGACCTCCACCACCGGATCGGACGTCACCCGGATGGCCTTCTCCACCGCGGCCCGGTCGGCGATCGGGCGGTTGAAGGAGAACGAGACGATCATGCCGGTGCCGACGGTGGAGCGGTTCTCCGGTTTGAAGTACCCGATGAAGCGGTGCTCGGGGACGAGCGTGGTGAACGTGGAGTGCCGGGCGGAGCGGCGGCCGGCCCCGTCCACGGCCACCGCGTCGATGCTGTACTTCGCGGCGAGGGCGAGCCGTCCCGCGGCGGCCTCCGGCTTCCAGGACCTCCCGTCATCGGCGATGCGCCCGGCCACCGTCTGCTGCCGCGCGTCCTCGATCCGCATGACCTTCACGCTCTCCAGCCGCCCGTCGGGGACCTTCACCGCGATGCGCGTCTCCTCGTCGACGTCCTTGGCGCCGTCCTCCGGGAAGACGCCGATCGGGTCGTCGGAGGACCAGGCCTTGCCGTTGAACACGGCCTCCCGGGCATCGGTGCAGCCGGTCAGAAGGGCCAGCACGGTCAGCAGTCCTGCCCATGTCAGCACGGCGGCCGAGCCGGCCCGTGCGCTCTTCACTGTGTGGTTCACGCTCCCCCAACGACCGGGGCCGGTCGGGGGAAACGTGAGTGCGGGCCGTCCGGTGGGCAGAACAGAGGGGAGGACTACCCGAAGAGGCCGTGGCCGGGACGCCGCGCGCCACTCGTAGGTGCCCGTCCCACGAGCCGCGGGAGGCGACACGGTGTCCAGCGCAGCCGAGCAGGAGGCAGTACAGGATCCGGAAGCGGTGGCCGGCGCCGGGGCGGAGAACGCGGAGGCCCACCGTGCCGACACCGCCCGGGCGGGGGCGCCGTCCCCCGCCGTCTGGCCCGGGGCCCCGATGCCGCTGGGTGCCCGCTTCCGGGTCGGCCCGGACGGGGTGGCGGGGACCAATTTCGCGCTGTGGGCGGGCGGGGCCGAGGCGGTCGAGCTGTGCCTCTTCGACGAGCGGGGCGCGGAGACCCGCTGTCCGCTGACCGAGCTGACCCATGAGATCTGGCACGGCTTCGTGCCCGGGGTGCGGCCCGGTCAGCGCTACGGCTACCGGGTGCACGGCCGCTGGGACCCGTGGACGGGGGCCCGCTGGAACGCGGCGAAGCTGCTGCTGGACCCGTACGCCCGTGCGGTCGACGGGACCTTCACCCTGCCGCCCGAGGTCTACGGGCACGTACGGGACTGGCCGGACCAGCATGTGGCCGACACCGTGCGGGACGACCGGGACTCGGCGCCCTTCGTGCCCAAGGGCGTCGTCGTCCGCGACGACGACGACTGGGTGGAGGACCGCCGCCCCAAGACCCCGTGGGCGGACTCCGTGATCTACGAACTGCACGTGCGCGGCTTCACCAAGCTGCACCCGGACATCCCGCCCGAGCTGCGCGGCACATACGCGGGGCTCGCGCACCCGGCCGCGATCGAGCACCTGACGCGGCTCGGGGTGAGCGCCGTCGAACTGCTCCCGGTGCACCAGTTCGCCCACGAGGACCATCTGCTGCGGCGCGGCCTGCGCAACCACTGGGGCTACAACTCCATCGGCTACTTCGCCCCGCACGCCGGCTACTCCGCCTCCGGGACGGTGGGCCAGCAGGTCGGCGAGTTCAAGCGGATGGTGCACGCGCTGCACGAGGCCGGGATCGAGGTGATCCTCGACGTCGTCTACAACCACACCGCGGAGGCCGGCGAGCTGGGCCCGATGCTGTCGCTGCGCGGCATCGACAACCGGGGCTACTACCGGTTGAGGGACGACCCGCGCCGCTACGCCGACTACACCGGCTGCGGCAACACCCTGCACGTGGTGCAGCCCCAGGTGCTGCGGCTCATCACCGACTCACTGCGCTACTGGGTCACCGAGATGGGTGTCGACGGCTTCCGTTTCGACCTGGCGGCCGCGCTGGCGCGCTCGATGCACGACGTCGACATGCTCTCCCCGTTCCTCGCGGTGATCGCCCAGGACCCGGTGCTGCGCCGGGTGAAGCTCATCGCCGAGCCGTGGGACGTCGGCAACGGCGGCTACCAGGTGGGGGCCTTCCCTCCGCTGTGGACCGAGTGGAACGACCGCTACCGCGACGCGGTGCGCGACTTCTGGCGCGGCGCGCTCCCCGACGTACGGGATCTCGGCTACCGGCTGACCGGCTCCAGCGACCTGTACGCCTGGGGTGGCCGCCGCCCGTACGCCTCGGTCAACTTCGTCACCGCGCACGACGGCTTCACCCTGCGCGACCTGGTCAGTTACGAGCAGAAGCACAACGAGGCCAACGGGGAGGGCAACCGGGACGGGACGAGCGACAACCGGGCGTGGAACTGCGGGGTGGAGGGCGAGAGCGACGACCCGGAGGTCAACGCGCTGCGCCGCCGTCAGCTCCGTAACCTGCTGACCACCCTGCTGCTCTCCACCGGGGTGCCGATGCTGGTGGCGGGCGACGAGATGGGCCGGACGCAGGGCGGCAACAACAACGCCTACTGCCAGGACAACGAGACCGGCTGGCTGGACTGGTCGCTCCTCCAGGTGCCCGCGTGGCGGGAGCTGACCGAGCTGACGGCCCGGGTGCTGACGCTGCGCCGGGCCCATCCGGTGCTGCGGCGCCGCGCGTTCTTCTCCGGCCGGGCGCAGGCCCCGGACGGGCTGCGGGACCTGGCGTGGTTCGCCCGGGACGGCCGGGAGATGACGGAGGGCGACTGGTACGCACCGGCGGCCACGCTCGGGCTGTACCTCTCGGGCCGGGACATCCCGGGGCGGGACGCGCGGGGCGAACCGGTCACCGACGACAGCTTCCTGGCGGTCCTGCACGCGGGCGCGGAGCCGACGGTCTTCGCCCTGCCGGGAGCGCCGTGGGCGATCGCGTACGAACTGGTCCTGGACACCTCGCGGGAGGAGCAGGCCGAGGCCCCCGGCACGGTCCTGGACGGCGGTACGGACATGCCGGTGCCGGCCCGTTCGGTGCTGCTGCTGCGGGTGACGGCCTGAGCGGGGGGAGCAGGAGCAGGGAGCCGGAGCCGGATCAGCCGAGGATGCCCCGGCCGTAGCCGGCGGCGACGGCCGCGGCCCGGTCCTTGGCGCGATGGCGGCCACTCCCCCGCCGCCGGCCATCCGCAGGTCCATCAGGACGACGTCGGGGTCGAGGCGCTCGACGACCACCAGGGCGTCCACGCCGTTCGCCGCCTCGCCGAGGACCTCGAATCCGGGGGCGGCGGTGAACATGCCCCGCAGTCCGTCCCGGACGACCGGGTGGTCGTCGACGACGACGAGACTGATGGAACGGGCGGCGGACTCGGTCATGACGGCACCGTACGGGAGCTCACACCGGCCCGACCAGCGGCGACCGGGGTGCTGTTCACAGGTGCCCGACCGGGGGCTCCGGCGGGCGGGCGGAAATTGGCAGGACCGATGTCAGTGGTGAAACGTAAGGTCGCCCCTGATGCCCAAAAAGCCTGCAGAGCGCACGGACCGGTCCGCCGTGCGCTCCCTCCTGCGCCTGTGGCCCTATGTCCGACCCGTGCGGGCACGCCTGTTCACGGCCGCCCTCGTGGCGATCCTGGCGTCCTGCCTGGGGCTGGTGATCCCGCTGGTTCTGAAGTGGATGGTGGACGGCCCCGTCGCCGACCGCGATCCGGGCGGGGTGTGGCTGGGGGCGCTGTACCTGCTGTTGCTGGGCATCGCGGAGGCGCTGCTGTTCGGGCTCCGGCGCTGGCTGGTGGCGCGTCCGCTGGCCGGGGTCGAGGCGTCGATGCGGGCGGATCTCTACCGCCATCTGCAACGGCTGCCGGTCGCGTTCCACGACCGCTGGGCCTCGGGTCAGCTGCTGTCGCGCGGGACGACGGACCTGATGCTGCTGCGGATGTTCCTGGCGTTCCCCCTGACCTTCCTGGTCGTCAACACGGCAACGATCCTGGTCGGGTTCGTCATCCTGTTCGCCCAGGACTGGGCGCTCGGCCTCGTGCTGCTGGCGCCCGCGGTGCCGCTGATGATCCTGTGCTCACTGTTCGAGACGAAGTACTCGGTGGTCGCGCGCCGGGCCCAGGACCAGGTCGGCGACCTCACCACGGTCGTCGAGGAGAGCGTGCTGGGCATCCGCATCGTCAAGGGCTTCGGCCGGCACCGCAGTCAGGCGCGGGCGTTCCGGGCGATGTCGCACCGGCTGCGCACCACGGAGCTGAGCAAGGCCCGGCTGCTCGCCGGGATCTGGGCGCTGATCACCGCCATCCCGGAGCTGGCGATCGGCGCGGCGCTGGTGCTCGGCACGATCCAGGTGGCGGACGGGACGCTGTCCGCGGGCACGCTGGTGGCGTTCCTGTCCACGGCGCTCGCCCTGCGCTGGCCGGTGGAGTCGATCGGCTTCCTGCTGGCGATGAGCCAGGAGTCGGCGACCGCGACCGACCGGTATTTCGAGGTGATGGACGTGGCGGAGGAGCCCGGGGCCGTCGCCGTACGGGAGAGCGCGCCGGCCACCGCCCCGGGGATGGTGTTCGAGGGCGTCGAGTTCCGCTACCCGGACGCGGATCCGGGCTCGCCGCCGGTCCTTGCCGGGATCGATCTGCACATCCGGCCCGGTGAGACGCTGGCCCTGGTCGGGGGCACGGGGTCGGGCAAGACGACGCTCACCGCTCTGGTGCCCCGGCTGCACGAGGTGACCGGCGGGCGGATCACGCTGGACGGCGAGGACATCGCCACGATGGAGCGTTCGCGGCTGCGGGAGCTGGTCTCGGTGGCGTTCGAGGAGCCGACGCTGTTCTCCGCGACGGTCGGCGAGAACGTGACGATGGGCGCGGCGGACGCGGACGAGCAGCAGGTGCGGCGGGCGCTGTCGGTGGCCCAGGCCGACTTCGTGCACCGGTTGCCCCAGGGGCTGGACACCGAGGTCGGCGAACAGGGCCTGAGCCTGTCCGGCGGCCAGCGTCAGCGCCTCGCGCTGGCCCGCGCGGTGGTCGGGGAGCCGCGCTTCCTGGTGCTGGACGACCCGCTCTCCGCGCTGGACGTGCACACGGAGACGCTGGTGGAGGCCGCGCTGCGGCAGGTCCTGGAGCGGACGACCGCGGTGGTCGTGGCGCACCGGCCCTCCACCGTGATGCTGGCCGACCGGGTGGCGCTGCTGTCCGGGGGCCGGATCGCCGCGGTCGGCACGCATCAGGAGCTGCTGCGCGACAACGCCGAGTACGCCTGGCTGATGTCGGGCGCGGGCAGCGAGTCCGCCGCACGGCCTCCCGCCGGCCCGGTGGACACATCGGCCGCACGGGTGGACGAGCCCGCAGCGCCGGTGGACGAGCCCGCGGCACCGGTGGACACGTCCGCCGCACCGGTGGACAGGTCCGCCGCACCGCACCCCGCCACTTCGGTGAGCGCCCCCGTCCAGCAGGTCCCCGCCGAGGAGGGCAGTGCCCGATGACCACGACCACCGACGACGCCTCGCTCCCGGCCGCCGACGACGACGGCCCGGCGAGGAGCCGGATCGCGCCCGCGCCCGGGCGCGCGGACGACCCCTTCGACCGGGACGACCTGCCCGCGCCGCCCGGGGCCACCAGGGCGCTGCTGTTCTCGCTGCTGGCCCCGATGCGCGGCCGGGTCGCGGTGTCGGCCCTGCTCCTGCTGGTCCAGCAGGTCGCGATGCAGGCGGGCCCGCTGCTGGTGGCGTACGCCATCGACAGCGGGGTTCCGGCGTTCCGGGACCACGACTACGGGCCGCTGATCGCGGTCGCGGTCGGCTACGCGGTCTGTTCCGTCGGCGCGGGCGTCCTCCAGTACGCCTTCATCCGGGCCGCGGCGCGGATCAACCAGGACGTGCTGCTCGATCTGCGTGGCCGGATCTTCCGGCACGCGCAGGCGCTCAGCGTCGACTTCCACGAGCGCTACACCTCGGGCCGGCTGATCTCGCGCTCCACGACGGATGTCGAGTCGTTGCGGGAACTGCTGAGCGAGGGGCTCCAGGAACTGATCGGCGTGGTCCTGTCGTTCGTGTCGATCGCGTTGGTGCTGCTCTGGCTGGACCTGGGGATCGGCGCGATCGCCACGCTCTCCTTCGTACCGCTGTATCTGATGGTGCGCCTGTACCGGCGGCGGGCGTCCGTCGCGTTCACGGCGCGGTCGACGGCGATCGCTGCGGTGATCGTGAAGTTCGCGGAGACGATGAACGGCATCCGTCCGGTCCAGGCGTTCCGCCGCGAGCGGAGCAACGACACCGTGTTCACCGCGCTGAACACCCACCACGAGCGGGCGAACGGCGACGCGATCCTGGAGATGGCGCGCTACGTCATCGGTTCGCGGCTGATCGCGAACACGGCGGTGGCCGGAATGGTGCTCTGGGGCGCCTACCGGGTCGCGGACGGAACGCTGGCGCTCGGGGTGCTGGCGGCGGCGGTGCTGTATCTGCGCCGGCTGTACGACCCGATCGACCGGCTGGGGATGTTCCTCAACTCGTACGAGTCGGCGGCCGCTTCGCTGACGAAGATCGCCGGCCTGCTGGCCCAGACGCCGAACGTCCCGGAGACCGACCGGCCGAAGGAACTGCCGCCGCGCCCGGGCGGTCTCCCGGGCCGGGAGGTCACGTTCGACGGGGTGCGGTTCGCCTACCGTACGGGCGGCGAGGTGCTGCCCACGTTCGACCTGCACATCCCGGCGGGCCGGACGGTGGCGGTCGTCGGGTCGACGGGCGCGGGCAAGTCGACGCTGGCCAAGCTGCTGGCCCGCTTCTACGACCCGACCGATGGCCGGGTCCTGCTGGACGGCACCGACCTGCGCGACCTGGACACCGCCGAGCTGCGCCGGGGCGTCGTGATGGTGACGCAGGAGGCGTTCCTCTTCTCCGGGACGGTGGCGGAGAACATCGCGATCGGCCGCCCGGACGCCACCCGCGAGGAGATCGAGCACGCCGCGAAGGCGATCGGCGCGCACGACTTCATCGCCGCCCTGCCGGACGGCTACGACACGGACGTACGCAAGCGGGGCGGGCGCATCTCGGCGGGCCAGCGGCAGTTGGTGGCGTTCGCCCGGGCCCTGCTGGCGAACCCGGCGGTGCTGATCCTGGACGAGGCGACCAGCTCCCTGGACGTCCCCGGCGAGCGGGCCGTGCAGCGGGCCATGGGCACGGTGCTGCACGGCCGCACGGCGGTGGTGATCGCCCACCGGCTCTCCACGGTGGAGATCGCGGACCGGGTGCTGGTGATGGAGCACGGCCGGATCGTGGAGGACGGCGCACCCGCCGAACTGATCGGCGGGACGGGGCGGTTCGCGGGGCTGCACCGGACGTGGAAGGACAGCCTGGCCTGAGCGGATCCGGCCGGAGGTCACCTCGTTACCGCACCGCCTAGGGAGTGTCCGCAAAGTATCGTCGTCCGCCCTCTGGGCGGGGCCCGCGGCGTCTGGTGCGTGCTCTCGCAAGGCGCCGGAGTGTCCTAGTAGCGGAGCTACTCGGGCATTTCGGCAACGCCGCGAGAGTGCGTGCCAGGCGTCGTGGGCCAGACGAGACTTTGCGGACACGACCTAGGGCGACAGCAGTTCCGGGGCGAGGTCACGCCACGCCTGGCGGGCGAAGGTACCGAGGCGGTCGGTGACCACCTGGACGGCGATGTGGTCGGCCCCGGCCCGGTGGTGCGCGGTGAGCCGGGCGGCGATCTCGTCCGGTTTGCCCCAGGCGAACAGCTCGTCGATCAGCCGGTCGCTGCCGCCGGCCGTCAGATCCTCGGCGGTGAACCCCCCGCGCAGCCACGCCGTCCGGTAGTTGCGCAGTGCGAGGTAGGGAGCCAGCATGCCCCTGGCCATGGCACGGGCCGTCCCCGCGTCGGTGTGCGGGATGACGGTCTGCTCCAGCGCCAGCAGGGGCCCTTCGCCCAGCATCGACCTGGCCCAGGCGGTATGGGCGGGGCTGACGAGGTAGGGGTGCACTCCCGTGGACCCGGCGGCTGCCAGCCGGGTCATCTGTGGCCCGTGCGCGCCGATGATGCGCGCGGTCGACGGCAGAGGAGGAGCCGCGGCGTCCAGGGCCTCCAGATAGGAGCGCAGCGCGTGGTACGGATCGCGGTACCGGCCGGAGACTTCGGCATGGCTGACGCCCAGGCCCACCAGCAGCCGGTTCCGCTGCCGCTCCGGCAGAGCGTGGTAGGCGGCGGCGAGTTGGCCGGGCGGTCTGTCCCAGATGGACACGCATCCGGTCGCGACGGTGATCCGGCTCGTCGCGGACAGGACCACCGAAGCCGTGCGCAGGTCCCCGCGGGGGTTGCCGCCCGGGTTGCCTCCGAGCCAGATGGCGCCGTACCCGAGCTCCTCCAGCTCGGTCGCGGCGTCCCGCGCCTCCTCGTGGTCCCCGTGCGTGAACGCCAGGCTCCAGATACCGATCGTCCCGAGACGCATGACGAAGCCCTCCCCGAGTGTGGAAGCTCCGTTGTAGCGGTGCGCGCGAGCCCTGTCGCCCCGAAGGCCCCGCCCTGTCCGGAAGCCGACCGTCGGCGTCCGGCCACTCCACCTTGACGGCGCCGCCGACGGAAACGGAGCGCCCCCCGTGAAGCTCAGCCCGGCAGCAGCCGCACCGCCGCGTCCCGCAGCCGGGTGCGTTCCGTGCTCATGAAGCGGTGCAGGGTCCGCGAGCCGAAGGCGGTCCGCTGGGCGCTGCGGCGGCGTTCGCGGTCGTAGGCGCGCAGGGCACCCTCGATGCCCGCGCGGCCCGGGGCCGCGGCGGCCAGCGCACGGCTCAGGGCGTCCGCGTCCAGGATCGCGGTACAGGCGCCCTGGCCGAGGTTGGGCGTCATGGCGTGGGCCGCGTCGCCGACCAGGGCGACGGGGGCGGGCCGGGCGTCGGAGGAGACACGGGAGGCGGGCTCGGCGTCGGAGGGGGCGGGGGAGGCGGGCCGGGTGCCGGTGGAGACGAAAGTGGGCAGCGCCGGGTAGAGATGGAGCATCTCGTAGCGGATCCAGGTGGCCGGGTCGGTGGCGTCCAGGATGCGCGGGACCGGGTCGTGCCAGCCGGCGAAGGAGGCGCGCAGTTCCTCCGCGGTGGTGGCCTCGGGCACGGTGGCGTACCAGTTGGTGCGGCCCGGTTCGACCGGGGTCATCCCGAAGAAGCGGCCACTGCCCCAGGTCTCGCCGTGCACCGGGCTCTCGAAGTCGGCGATGCCGATCCAGGCGACGGTGCCGACCTGGCGTGGGCCGCTGCGGTCGCCGAAGCGGGCGGTGCGAACGGCGCTGCGGATGCCGTCGGCTCCGACCACCAGGTCCTGTCCGGCGGCCGGCGCGTCGAGGTCGGTGACCCGCTCGCCGAGCTTGATCGGGACGTCGTCGAAGGCTTCGAGGGCGGCGAGCAGGGCGTCGATCAAGTAGGGCCGGGAGATGAGGAGTTCGGGGCGGCCCGCCTTGCGTTCGATCCGTTCCAGCGGGAGGCGGGCGATCGACGTCCCGTCCGGGGTGCGGATGTGCGCGTCGCGGTAGGGCACGGCGTGGTCGCGCAGCGCGTCACCCACACCGAGCCGGTCGAGCGCGGACTGTGCGGTGGGGTGGATGCCGAAGGCCGCACCGTACCGCTCCAGTTCGGTGCGCCGCTCCAACACGGTCACGCTCCAGCCCGCGCGGCGGAGTCCGATCGCGGTCGCCAGACCGCCGATGCCCGCGCCGACCACGGTCGCCGTTCCTGTCATGTCGCGCTCCCGAGCTCGTTCGGCCCGTACGGAGGAGAAACCGCACGGAGGACCACCACATCTGTGGTACCACGGCTGGGGTAGCATCGGCAAGCACAGGCCGAGGGGGGGCGGCAGCCGTACGGGAGTGAGGGAGCGCGCGTGAATCCGGACCGTCGGGACCGGCTGCGGGACGCGGCCGTCGAGGTGCTGGCCCGGGACGGCGGGCGCGGGCTGACCCACCGGGCCGTGGACCGGGCCGCCGAGGTGCCGCCGGGGACCACCAAGAACTACTTCCCGACCCGGGACGCGGTGCTCCGCGCGGTGGCGGAGCGCTGCCTGGAGCAGTACCTCGCGCTCACCGGACAGTTGGCAGCGGCTCCGGGGCCGGCGGACCGCGAGGGCCTGACGGCCCTCTTCCGCTCGCTCCTGGAGAACGTCGCGGGGCCGGGCCGCTCCCGGCTGCTGGCGGTACTGGAGCTCCAGGCCGAGGCGACCCGCCGCCCCTGGCTGTCCTCCATCCTCGACCCGATGGCCAGCGGGGATTTCGTGGGCATGGAGCTGGCCCAGCGCTCCGCCGGACTGCCCGTCACCCCGCAGCGGGCCGCCGTCGTCACCCTCGCGCTGCACGCGGCGATCCCGCATCTGCTGACGAACGGCCCGGCCACGCTCGCGGCCTCGGGTCTGGACGACGTGGACCGCTTCGTGCGCGACCTCCTGGACGCGGTGTACCCGACGGGGGCCACCGCCTGAGCGCCCCGACCTCCCCGCGCCGCGTCCTGACGGACCGGCGCGTTCCGGCGCGCGAATCTGGCCAGAACCCGACGCTGTCTCACCAGGCGGTCATCACACCCCTTCCCGCCCGCGACGGCGCGGTGCCCGTCGCGCACGAAACCTGTGACCACCCTGTGAATACCGGGCTTCACAACCCCCGGTAACACTGCGGCAATGATCGGCGAAACGTCCGCTTAACGAACATGACCTTTCCGGCAACGAACGAAAACCGGCCAACTTGTTGACGCGGTCCTGACAGGTGCGGTCATCTGCTGACACTCTTCACCCCGTTCTGCGCACCGCCTGCACCGTCCGGACGGCCCGTCCAGCGCCGCCGGTACCCCCCTCGCAGAAGGAGTCCGCGTGAGATCCACGCCCAGCCGTCGCGCCACCGCGACCGGCGCTCTGATAGCCGCAGCAGCCCTCATAGCCGTCGCCATTCCGTCCGGCGCCGCGACCGCCACCTCCGCTCCCTCCTCGGCCCCGCTCGGCGGCATCACCGCCGGCACGAAGGCCGACCCGGGCGCCCTGCCCGCCAAGCTCTCCCCCGCCCAGCGCGCCGAGCTGCTCAGCGAGGCGAACGCCACCAAGGCGGCCACCGCCGAGGAGCTCGGCCTCGGGTCCACGGAGAAGCTCGTGGTCCGCGACGTCGTCCAGGACCGCGACGGCACGACGCACACCCGCTACGAGCGCACCCTGAACGGGCTTCCCGTCCTCGGCGGCGACCTCGTGGTCAAGGAGTCCGCGGCCGGGGCGGCCGAGGGCGTCAGCAAGGCGTCGAAGGCGACCAGCGCGCAGCTGAAGGCCGTCGGCCTCACCGCCGACGTGGCCCCGGCAGCGGCCGAGAAGCAGGCGCTCGGCGCGGCGAAGGCCGAGGGCTCGAAGGCCAAGAAGGCGGAGAACGCACCGCGCAAGGTGGTGTGGCTGGGCAGCGGTTCCCCGCAGCTCGCGTACGAGACCGTGGTCGGCGGACTCCAGCACGACGGCACCCCGAACGAGCTGCACGTCCTCACGGACGCCACCTCCGGCGAGAAGCTCTACGAGTGGCAGGCCGTCCACAACGGCACGGGCAACACGCAGTACAACGGCCAGGTCACCCTGGGCACCGCGCCCTCGTACACCCTGACCGACACCACGCGCGGCAACCACAAGACGTACAACCTGAACCGGGGCAGCTCCGGCACCGGCACGCTGTTCTCCGGCCCGGACGACATCTGGGGCGACGGCACTCCGCAGAACGCCGAGACGGCCGGCGCGGACGCCCACTACGGCGCGGCCGAGACGTGGGACTACTACAAGAACGTGCACGGCCGCTCCGGCATCCGCGGTGACGGCGTCGGCGCGTACTCCCGCGTCCACTACGGCAACAACTACGTCAACGCGTTCTGGCAGGACAGCTGCTTCTGCATGACGTACGGCGACGGCAGCGGCAACGTCAAGCCGCTGACCTCCCTGGACGTGGCCGCCCACGAGATGACGCACGGCCTGACCTCGGTCACGGCCAAGCTGGTCTACAGCGGCGAGTCCGGCGGTCTCAACGAGGCCACCTCCGACATCTTCGCCGCGGGCGTGGAGTTCTACTCCGACACGGCCCAGGACCCGGGCGACTACATGGTCGGCGAGAAGATCGACATCAACGGCGACGGCACCCCGCTGCGCTACATGGACAAACCCTCCAAGGACGGCGCGTCCAAGGACGCCTGGTACTCGGGCATCGGCAACGTCGACGTCCACTACTCCTCGGGCCCGGCGAACCACTGGTTCTACCTGCTCTCCGAGGGCAGCGGCGCCAAGACCGTCAACGGCGTCAACTACGACTCGCCGACCTCCGACGGGCTCCCGGTGACCGGCATCGGCCGGGACAAGGCGCTTCAGATCTGGTTCAAGGCGCTCACCACCAAGTTCACCTCGACGACCAACTACGCCGCCGCCCGCACCGGCACGCTCGCGGTCGCCAGTGAGCTGTACGGGGCCACCAGCCCCGAGTACGCGGCCGTGGCCCACGCCTGGGCCGGCATCAACGTGGGCGCCCGCCCCGGCGGCGGCGACCCCGACCCGGGCGGCAAGGTGTTCGAGAACACCACCGCGGTGACCATCCCGGACGCCGGTGCGGCCGTCACCAGCTCGGTCACCGTCTCCGGTGTGACCGGCAACGCGCCGAGCACTCTCAAGGCGGACGTCAACATCACGCACACCTGGCGCGGTGACCTGGTCGTCGACCTGGTGGCCCCGGACGGCACCGCCTACCGGCTGAAGAACTCCTCCTCCGGTGACTCCGCGGACAACGTGGTGGCGACCTACACGGTCAACGCCTCGTCCGAGGTGGCCAACGGGGTCTGGAAGCTGAAGGTCCAGGACATCGCACGCCAGGACACCGGGCGGATCAACAGCTTCAAGCTCACTTTCTGATCCACTCGCGTTCTGATCCACTCGTGTTCTGATCCACTCGCACCGACCGAACGGCCCGGAGGAGGGAGACCTCTTCCGGGCCGTTCGTCATGGTGGAAGCCGTCTCAGGCGGGGTTGTTCGCGTGGGTCAGGGTCTCCCAGGCGACGAACAGGTTGTTGGACCCGGCGGGCCGCTGCCGCTCGGTCAGCGTCCGCGTGTTGGTCATCGCGTGACCGAGCCGGTTGGCCAGGGCGTTGTAGCCGACCTCGGTGACGGGCCCGAGGCTGTCCTTGAGCGAGCCGCCGCAGAGCGAGGACGGCACCGCCGCGCCGAGCTGGTACTTGGCGTGCAGTCCCATCGCGTGCCGCAGCCGGTCGGCGACCTCCGGGTAGAGGTCCTGGCCCTGGATCCGGCTGGTCTCGGCGATGTGGGAGATCGCGGAGAGTCCGTAGCCGGTGTGGGTCAGATCGCGGCAGGTCTCCTGGGAGAGCCCGTCCATGAAGGTCGACTGACCCTGCCAGTAGTTGATGACTTTCGCCCGGGTGTCGAGCCCGCTGCCCGGCGCGACCTTGGGCAGCGCACCGTCCGCGGTCACATAGATGTACGCCGGGACCCGCCCGCGGAACTTGCCGACCGCCTTGTCGTAGGCGGCGCGGTCCTCCAGGAAGACCGCGATGCCGATCGCCGCCTCGGTCATGGACAGCTCCCAGTTGCCGTTGGAGTGGGAGCCGCCGGTGACCTCGGGCAGGTACACGTCGCGCAGCATCGTGCCGAAGCGGCCGGAGTTCGCCCAGCCGCTGTAGGTGTACTTGATGATCTCGGCGGCGCGCGGCCAGGACGAGCCGGCCCAGCCGGTCTGGAGCGGCGCGTTGCTGTTCGTGTGGTCCCTGATGACGGCGGACCAGGCGTCCATGATCTGGATGGCCTTCTGGGCGTACCTGCTGTCCTGGGTGATGTACCAGGCCAGCGAGAGCGTGTACGCGGCGATGGCGTCCTCGCGCTCGTCCGTGCAGCCGTTGTTGGGGTTGGAGTAGGAGCCGCACTCGACGACGGCGCGCGGCTTGGCGGTGCGGGTCAGGGAGGCGTACTTGCTCCCCATCATCTGGTCGAAGGCGCTCTTCCAGGGCTGGGCGCCCACCTGCACCCGGCCCCGGACGTAGTCCAGTTGGGGGCGGCTGACGAGCACCCCGGGGTGGGTGAAGTCCGCCGGGGCGGCCGCGACGGGAGCCTTCGCCGGGTCCGGGGATCTCTCCGCCAGGGCGGGTGCGGCGAGTGCCGTGGTGATCAGCGCGGCGAGCGCGGTGGCGGTGCCGAGAACGCGGGGAATGGTGCCGGTGCGCATGTGGGGGTGCCTTCCGGTGCGGTGGCGGTTCAACGGCCCGACCCGACAAGGGAGTTCATGGATGTGAACGATGGGCCGCATGATGAACCCTGCGATGAGTCAGGAACGTAAAGCCATTCCATGGACACGTCAAGGTTCTGTGTTCACTGCACGAAGGGACCCGGTAGCCCGCCGACACGCGAGAGGACCCGGCACCGCACGGGTGCCGGGTCCCTCGGGTCCGCCGTGGCGAGCGCTCAGCGCAGCAGCACGCCCGCGCCCTCCCCCGCCGCCTCGGCCGGCAGCGCGACCAGGCCCAGTTCGGCGCTGGTGGCCAGCAGCGGGTGGGCGGGCAGGACGCGCACGGTGTAGCCGTAGGGTCCTGTCCGGTCCAGCGCGAGCGGCCCCTCGTACAGCCAGCGGTCCTCCAGGTCCTGACCGCCCGCCGGCTTCAGCGGGAAGGTCTGGGCGTCCGCGATGGCGTCGCCCGAATCGACCCGGCCCGCGACCACCTGGACCTCCACGTCGTCCGGGTCCAGGCCGCCGAGCGCGATCCGCACCCGCAGCGCCAGGGTGGCGCCGAGCTCCGCCGAGCCGCCCGCCGCGGTGTCGGTCACCGACTCCACATGGCCGACGGAGACCCCGTGCCAGGCCGCCCGGACCTTGGCCTTCCACTGGGCGAGGTCCCGCGCGGCCCCGGGATCCAGGGCCCGCCGGGACTGCGCGGCGGGGGCGTACAGGCGCTCCACGTACTCGCGCACCATCCGCCCCGCGAGCACCCTCGGCCCCAGAGTGACCAGCGTGGAGCGGACCATCTCGATCCAGCGGTCGGGCAGGCCCCCGGCCCCCCGGTCGTAGAAGCGCGGGGCGACGCGGTCCTCGATCAGGGCGTACAGGGCGTTCGCCTCCAGCTCGTCGCGGCGGTCCTCGTCGGTCGCCGAGCCGTCGGCGGTGGGGATCTCCCAGCCGAAGTCCGGGTCGAACCACTCGTCCCACCAGCCGTCGCGCACGGACAGGTTGAGGCAGCCGTTCAGCGCCGCCTTCATCCCGCTCGTGCCGCACGCCTCCAGCGGGCGCAGCGGGTTGTTGAGCCAGACGTCGCAGCCCGGGTAGAGCTTCTGGGCCATGCCCATCCCGTAGTCCGGCAGGAAGACGATGCGGTGGCGGACCCCCGCGTCGTCCGCGAACCGCACGAGCTCCTGCACCAGCCGCTTGCCGCCGTCGTCGGCGGGGTGCGCCTTGCCCGCGACGACGATCTGGATCGGGCGGGTCGGGTGCAGCAGCAGCGCCCGCAGCCGGTCGCGGTCGCGCAGCATCAGCGTGAGCCGCTTGTACGAGGGGACGCGCCGGGCGAAGCCGATCGTCAGGACGTCCGGGTCGAGCACTCCGTCGATCCAGCCCAGCTCGGCGGTGCCGGCGCCGCGCCGGCGCCAGGAGGCGTAGAGCCTGCGGCGGACCTCGGTGACCAACTGGCCGCGCAGGTCCCGGCGCAGGTCCCAGATCTCCTGGTCGCCGATGTCGGTCACCGCGTCCCAGCGGCGCGGGGCGCCGCTCCGCGACGCGTTCTCGTCATCCACCGAGCCGCCCGCCAGCACCTGGTGGGCGCGGCCCTCGCCGACCTGGCCCGCGCCGAGCCGGAACACCTCGGGGGCGACCCAGGTCGGTGCGTGGACCCCGTTGGTGACGGAGGTGATCGGCACCTCGGCGGGGTCGAAGCCCGGCCAGAGCCCGGAGAACATCTCCCGGCTGACGGCCCCGTGCAGGGTGGAGACGCCGTTGGCGCGCTGGGCGAGGCGGAGGCCCATCACCGCCATGTTGAACAGCTCCGGCTCACCACCGGGGTAGGTCTCGGTGCCGAGCCGCAGGATCTTCTCGACGCCGACGCCGGGCAGCTCGCCGTCGTCGCCGAAGTGGCGGGCGACGAGCCCCCGGTCGAAACGGTCTATCCCGGCGGGCACCGGGGTGTGGGTGGTGAAGACCGTCCCGGCCCGGACCACTTCCAGGGCGGCGTCGAAGTCGAGCCCGGTGGGGATCAGTTCGCGGATGCGCTCCAGGCCGAGGAAGCCGGCGTGGCCCTCGTTGGTGTGGAACACCTCCGGCTCCGGGGTGCCGGTCAGCCGGCACCAGGTGCGCACCGCGCGCACTCCGCCGATGCCGAGCAGCATCTCCTGGAGCAGACGGTGGTCGCTGCCGCCGCCGTACAGCCGGTCGGTGACGTCGCGTTCGCCCGGGGCGTTCTCCTCGACGTCGGAGTCGAGCAGGAGCAGCGGCACCCGGCCGACCCGAGCCAGCCAGATACAGGCGTGCAGCGAGCGTCCGCCGGGCAGGGCCAGCACCACCCGGGCGGGGGTGCCGTCGGCCTCGCGGACCAGGTCGAGCGGGAGTTCGTTGGGGTCGAGGACGGGATAGTGCTCCTGCTGCCAGCCCTCGCGCGAGAGGCTCTGGCGGAAGTAGCCATGCCGGTAGAGCAGGCCGACGCCGATGAGCGGGACGCCGAGGTCGCTGGCGGCCTTGAGGTGGTCGCCGGCCAGGATGCCGAGGCCGCCGCTGTACTGGGGCAGTGCCGCGGTGACGCCGAACTCGGGTGAGAAGTAGGCGACGGCGGAGGGCAGTTCCGCTCCGGCGGCCAACTGCTCCTGGTACCAGCGGGGGCCGTTCAGATATTCGGCCAGGTCGGCGGAGGCCTCGGCGAGGCGGCCGAGGTACTCCTCGTCCCCGGCCAGTTCGGTGAGCCGCCCGGCGGACAGCGAGCCGAGCAGGCGTACGGGATCGGCGTCCGCGGGCCGCCAGCCCTCGGGGTCGGCGGACCGGAAGAGCTCACGGGTCTCGGTGTGCCACGACCAGCGCAGGTTGTGCGCGAGGTCGTGGAGAGGTCGGAGGGGTTCGGGGAGGACAGGACGCACGGTGAATCGACGAATGGCCTTCACGTACTCCACCTTTACAGGGGACTTGCGCATCCGGGCGGACGCACCACGGTGTGCGTCCCTTCCGTCACCCCTGAAGGTAGCGGCCGTCCGTGGCGGCCTGCCACGGCGCGCGGACGGCGCGCGAGGTCCCGGCACGGCCGGTACGCGCCTCCCCACAGGGGCACCTCGCGTCCCGCCAGTGATCCCCCGTCACTCCGCTCACCTGGGGGTTTGGCCGATTTCACCCCCGTACGCAGCCTTGTGGACCTCCCCGCCACAGGGAAGGCTGCCGTGTGGCGCCGCAGAACGGGTATCCGGAACCCGTGGAGGCGCTTCGGGTTCCCCTAAGGGCTGTCCCGGGGGCGTGCTCGCCGCGTGCGGCGGGGCCCGGGCGGTCGGCTACGACCGAGTAGTTAACACAGCGCCGGATTTCCCACCCTCGGACGCGGGGAAGGCTTCCCCGGTACGCGGCACGACCCGGCCCGCAGACGTTCTCCGTGCATCCCGAAACATGCACGAAACCCCCGCGACCCACCCATTCGAGTGCCATTCGAGTGAACGCGGACAGGAGCGGCCATGCCCACAGCCCGTCAGCAGACAGCCGAGCAGCTACAAAGGACAGATCCCCGTCTTCGCGGCACACGCGGTCGGTCCTCCGCGCCCGTGCCGTCCCCCGTGCACGCCGAGCTCCTCCAGCCCTCAGGTGATTCCATGATCGGTCGTATTCCCGTCCTGGACGTCCGTCCTCTCGTCGACTGCGGCAGACGGGCGGCGAAGGCCGTCGCCGGTGAGACCTTCCAGGTCAGCGCCACCGTCTTCCGCGAAGGCCATGACGCGGTGGCCGCCAATGTCGTGCTGCGCGATCCGAGCGGACGGGTCGGGCCGTGGACCCCGATGCGCGAGCTGGCGCAGGGCACGGACCGGTGGGGGGCCGATGTCACTCCGACCTCCGAGGGCCGCTGGACGTACACGGTGGAGGCCTGGAGCGATCCGGTCACCACCTGGCGGCACCACGCCGCGATCAAGATCCCGGCGGGCATCGACACGGACCTGGTGCTGGCGGAGGGTGCGGCGCTGCTGGAGCGGGCCGCGGCGGGCGTGCCGAAGAAGCACGGCCGGGAGGCGGTGCTGGCCGCGGTGGACGCGCTGCGCGACACGGCCCACCCGCCGGCCGCCCGGCTGGCCGCCGCCCTGACCCCGGCCGCCGACGCGGTCCTGGCCCGGTATCCGCTGCGCGAACTGGTCACCCGCTCCAAGCCGCTGGCGGTGCGGGTGGAGCGCGAGCGGGCGCTGTTCGGGTCGTGGTACGAGCTGTTCCCGCGCTCGGAGGGCGCGAAGCGGGTGCCGGTGGACCCGGCGGACACCTCGCCGGACGCGGAGACGCGGCTGGTCAGCGGCACCTTCCGGACGGCCGCCGAGCGGCTGCCGGCGGTCGCCGCCATGGGGTTCGACGTGGTTTACCTGCCGCCGATCCACCCGATCGGGACGACGCACCGCAAGGGGCCGAACAACAGTCTGACGCCCGGGGAGCACGACCCGGGCGTGCCGTGGGCGATCGGTTCGCCGGACGGCGGGCACGACGCGGTCCACCCGGAGCTGGGGACGCTGGAGGACTTCGACCACTTCGTGTCGGTGGCCCGCAATCTGCGGATGGAGATCGCGCTGGACTTCGCGCTCCAGTGCTCGCCGGACCACCCGTGGGTCAAGGAGCACCCGGACTGGTTCCACCACCGCCCCGACGGTTCGATCGCGTACGCCGAGAACCCGCCGAAGAAGTACCAGGACATCTATCCGATCGCCTTCGACAAGGACATGCGCGGTCTGGTGGCGGAGACGGTACGGATCCTGCGCTTCTGGATGGACCGCGGGGTGCGGATCTTCCGCGTCGACAACCCGCACACCAAGCCGGTGGTCTTCTGGGAGAAGGTCATCGAGGAGATCAACGGCGCCGACCCCGACGTCATCTTCCTGGCGGAGGCGTTCACCCGCCCGGCGATGATGCGCACCCTGGGCACGGTCGGCTTCCAGCAGTCGTACACGTACTTCACCTGGCGCAACACCAAGCAGGAGCTCACCGAGTACGTCACGGAGCTGTCCGGCGAGGCCGCCTCCTCCATGCGGCCCAACTTCTTCGTGAACACCCCCGACATCCTTCCCGGCTACCTCCAGGAAGGCGGCCGCCCGGCCTTCGAGGCACGGGCGGTCCTGGCCGCGACGCTGGTCCCTTCCTGGGGCGTGTACGCGGGATTCGAGCTGTGCGAGAACACTCCGGCCAAGCCGGGGAGCGAGGAGTACCTGCACTCGGAGAAGTACGAACTGCGCCCGAGGGACTGGGAGTCGGCGGAACGGGAGGGCCGCACGCTGACCCCCCTGATCACCTCGCTGAACCGGATCCGCCGGCGTAACCCCGCTCTGCGGCAGCTGCGCGACGTCCACTTCCACCACACCGACAACGAAGCGCTGATCGCCTACAGCAAGCGCTCCGGAACGAACACCGTTCTGGTGGTCGTGAACCTCGACCCGCACCACACCCAGGAGGCCACGGTCTCGTTGGACATGGAGCGGCTCGGCCTCTCATGGCACGAGCGCGTACCGGTGCGCGACGAGCTCACCGGCGATACCTACCACTGGGGCAGGGCCTTCTATGTGCGCCTAGAGCCGGGCGTCACGCCCGCGCACATCACCGTCCTGCGACCGTCCCCGCCGACCGGAGGGTCACCCACACCATGATCGTCAATGAGCCTGTCCACGACACGTTCGAGGACACTCCCGCCAAGGACCGCGATCCCGACTGGTTCAAGCGCGCCGTCTTCTACGAGGTGCTCGTCCGGTCCTTCCAGGACTCCAACGGCGACGGAATCGGCGACCTCAAGGGCATCACCGCCAAGCTGGACTATCTCCAGTGGCTCGGCGTCGACTGCCTCTGGCTGCCGCCGTTCTTCAAGTCGCCGTTGCGCGACGGGGGCTACGACGTCTCCGACTACACCGCCGTGCTGCCGGAGTTCGGCGATCTCGCCGACTTCGTGGAGTTCGTGGACGCCTCGCACCAGCGGGGCATGCGCGTCATCATCGACTTCGTCATGAACCACACGAGCGATCAGCACGAGTGGTTCCAGCAGTCCCGCACCGACCCGGACGGGCCGTACGGCGACTACTACGTCTGGGCGGACGACGACAAGCAGTTCCAGGACGCCCGGATCATCTTCGTCGACACCGAGACGTCCAACTGGACCTTCGACCCGGTGCGCAAGCAGTACTACTGGCACCGCTTCTTCTCGCACCAGCCGGACCTCAACTACGAGAACCCGGCGGTTCAGGAGGAGATCCTGGCTGCCCTGCGCTTCTGGCTGGACCTGGGCATCGACGGCTTCCGGGTCGACGCGGTGCCCTACCTCTACCAGCGCGAGGGCACCAACTGCGAGAACCTCCCCGAGACCCACCACTTCCTCAAGCGGGTCCGCAAGGAGATCGACGCCAACTACCCGGACACCGTGCTGCTCGCCGAGGCCAACCAGTGGCCGGAGGACGTCGTCGACTACTTCGGCGACTACGAGCAGGGCGGGGACGAGTGCCACATGGCGTTCCACTTCCCGGTGATGCCGCGGATCTTCATGGCGGTGCGCCGCGAGAGCCGCTACCCGGTCTCCGAAATCCTGGCCAAGACCCCGGCGATCCCGAAGAACTGCCAGTGGGGCATCTTCCTGCGCAACCACGACGAGCTGACCCTCGAAATGGTCACGGACGAAGAACGCGACTACATGTACGCGGAGTACGCCAAGGACCCGCGGATGCGCGCCAACATCGGCATCCGGCGGCGCCTGGCCCCGCTGCTGGACAACGACCGCAACCAGATCGAGCTGTTCACCGCCCTGCTGCTGTCGCTGCCCGGCTCCCCGATCCTCTACTACGGGGACGAGATCGGGATGGGCGACAACATCTGGCTGGGCGACCGGGACGCGGTGCGCACCCCGATGCAGTGGACGCCCGACCGCAACGCCGGGTTCTCCTCCAGCGATCCGGGGCGGCTCTACCTCCCCACGATCATGGACCCGGTCTACGGCTACCAGGTCACCAACGTCGAGGCGTCGATGGCCTCGCCGTCCTCGCTGCTGCACTGGACCCGCCGGATGATCGAGATCCGTAAGCAGAATCCGGCCTTCGGTCTCGGCGAGTACACCGAACTGCCCTCGTCCAACCCGGCGGTGCTGGCGTTCACCCGCGAGTACAAGGACGATCTCGTCCTGTGCGTGCACAACTTCTCGCGGTTCGCGCAGCCGACGGAACTGGACCTGCGATCGTTCAACGGACGTCATCCGGTGGAATTGATCGGCGGGGTACGCTTCCCGGCCATCGGCCAGTGGCCCTACCTGCTGACCCTTGCGGGACACGGCTTCTACTGGTTCCGGCTGCGCAAGGACGCGCCGCCGGCCTGAGCTCCACCCGCCCCGTGCGGACGGTTTCCACCGTCCCGCACGGGGCACCCTGACCCCAATGCAAGGCCTTGGGCCTTCACGGTTCCGGCGCCTTCGGCCTTCACCGTTCCGCCGTTCGAGTCCGTAGAGACGCTCCTGACCCGACACGTCCCGCACAGCCGGACAGCCATTGCCGCAATCCGGGACACTCTTCGCATCCTGTGGTGTGCCCGGGGAAAGGACGCGATGCCATGTCGGAGGCTGCATCCACTCACGTCGCCCTGGCGAAGAGCACGAGGAACAGCGCAACGGCCAGAGTGACGGAGGACGGGAACCTGCTCCCGTCCCTCGCCCCGCTGCTCCATGCCTGGCTGCCCCGGCAGCGGTGGTTCGCCGGCAAGGGCCGGCCGGTCACCGGCTTCTCCCTGGTCTCGGCCACCGAGATGCTGCCGCTGGACGGCACGGCGGGCCCGGGGCTGCTGCACCTGCTGGTGCGGGTCGAGCAGCCCTCCCAGCAGACCCGCCCGGCCGAGGACTGCTACCAACTGCTCCTCGGTGCAAGAACGTCACTGCCACCGCTCCTCGCGGGCGCGCTGATCGGCCGGGTCGAGCGGGGCCCGCTCGCCGGACGGGCCGTCTACGACGCGCTGCACGACCCGCGGCTGGCCGATCTGCTGCTGGAACGCTTCCGCCGCCCCGGGAGTCTCGGCTCGCTGCGCTTCGAGCGGACCGCCGCGATCCCGGCCGGTCTCGCGCCCCGGGTGCTGGACGCCGAACAGTCCAACTCCTCGCTCGTCTACGGGGACGCGTACATCCTCAAGATCTTCCGGCGTGTCTTCCCGGGCACCAACCCGGACCTGGAACTGCCGCTCGCCCTCAGCGGCGAGGGGTGCGAGCGGGTACCGGCCCCGGTCGCCTGGTTCGAGGCGCCAGGACCCGAACCACTCACCCTCGGCGTCCTCCAGCCCTTCCTGCACGGGGCGCGCGACGGCTGGCAGCTCGCGCTGGGCGCGCTCGCCGCGGGCCGCGACTTCCTGCCGGAAGCCCGGGCGCTGGGCCGGGCCACCGCCGAGGTCCACACCGCGCTCGCCGCCGCGCTGCCGACCCCGGCGCTGCGCGGCACCCAGACGCGGCAGCTCGTCGCGGAGATGACCCGGCGGCTGGAGGCCGCCGCCCAGGCGGTCCCCGCGCTCGTGCCGTACGTCCCCGGACTGCGCGCCGCGTTCGAGGCGGTGACGGACCTCGGGGTCCGGGGCAGCGGCTGGGCCCAGCAGCGGGTGCACGGCGATCTCCACCTCGGACAGACGCTGCGCTCCGCCGACGGGTTCTGGTCGCTGATCGACTTCGAGGGCGAACCGGCCCGTCCGCTTCCCGAGCGCCGCATGCCCGCGCCCCCGGTCCGCGATGTCGCGGGCATGCTGCGGTCCTTCGACTACGCGGCCCGCTCGCACCGCCCGTGGAACCCGGAGTGGGCGGCCCGCTGCCGTGCCGCCTACTGCGAGGGCTACGCGCAGGCGTCCGGCAGCGACCCGCGCTGCGAACCGGAGCTGCTGCGCGCCCATGAGACCGACAAGGCCGTGTACGAGGTGCTGTACGAGGCCCGGCACCGCCCCGACTGGCTGCCGGTTCCGATGGCGGCCATCCAGCGACTGGCCCAGTCCGCAGCGGCCTGAGCCGCACCCCCACGTACCTCCCCTCCACCCCGCGCTCTTCCCCCTTCACCCTCCGAGGAGGCAGTCCCTGTGACCGCCCGCAAGCCGTCCCGCAAGGCATCCCGCAAGACCGCAGAACTGCCCGTCGACGTGCCCGTCGAGATCCCCGCCGAGGCGCCGGCCGAGGCACCCGTCGAAGCCGCCGTCGACGTGGCGGCGGCGCCCGCGCCCGCCGCGACCACCACGAAGGCCGCGGCCCCCGGGCGCGCCCGGCCGCGGCGCGCCGACGCCGGCCCGCCGCGGCCCCGGCAGGCCGGGGACGGCCAGGGCGCCCGCCCCGCACCGGCCCTGGACGGCGCGGACCGCGGCCGGCTGCTGGCCGGTGACCACCACGCGCCGCACGACGTGCTCGGCGCGCACCCGATCCCCGGCGGAGTGCTGGTACGGGCGCTGCGGCCGTTCGCCCGGTCGGTCACGGTGCTGGCGACCGGGCTGCGTGCCGAGCTGCACGACGACGGCGACGGCTTCTTCTCCGGTGTGCTGCCGGTGCCGGAGGCCCCCGCGTACCGGCTCGAAGTGGCGTACGACGACAACATCATCGAGGTGGAGGACGCGTACCGCTTCTGGCCCGCGATCGGCGAGCTCGATCTGCATCTCATCGGCGAGGGCCGCCACGAGGAGCTGTGGCGGGCGCTCGGCGCGGAGCCGATGGAGCACCAGGGGGTGGCCGGCACCCGGTTCACCCTCTGGGCGCCGAACGCGCGCGGCGTGCGGATCACCGGTGACTTCAACTACTGGGACGGCACGGGCTTCCCGATGCGTTCGCTCGGCTCGACCGGGGTGTGGGAGCTGTTCCTGCCCGGGGTCGGCGAGGGCGCGCTGTACAAGTACGACATCTGCCGCCCGGACGGTTCGCACACGGTGCGGGCCGACCCGATGGCCCGGCGCACCGAGGTGCCGCCCGCGACCGCCTCGATCGTCACCGCGTCGCACCATCAGTGGCAGGACACGGACTGGATGGCACACCGGGGCGACCGGCCGGTCCACGAGGCCCCGTTCTCCGTGTACGAGGTACATCTCGCCTCCTGGCGACCGGGACTGACGTACCGTCAACTCGCCGAGCAGCTCCCGGCCTACGTGAAGGATCTGGGCTTCACGCACGTCGAGCTGATGCCGGTCTCCGAGCATCCCTTCGGCGGTTCCTGGGGCTATCAGGTCACCGGGTTCTACGCGCCGACCTCGCGGATGGGCACCCCGGACGACTTCCGCTTCCTGGTGGACGCCCTGCACCGGGCGGGCATCGGCGTGATCATGGACTGGGTTCCGGCGCACTTCCCGCGCGACGACTGGGCGCTGGCCGAGTTCGACGGCCGGCCGCTGTACGAACACTCCGACCCGCAGCGCGCGGCGCACCCGGACTGGGGGACGCTGGAGTTCGACTACGGCCGCACCGAGGTACGCAACTTCCTCGTCGCCAACGCCACTTACTGGTGCGAGGAGTTCCACATCGACGGGCTGCGGGTCGACGCGGTGGCCTCGATGCTCTACCTCGACTACTCCCGCGAGGAAGGCCAGTGGTCTCCCAACGAGTTCGGCGGCCGGGAGAACCTGGACGCGGTCGCCTTCCTCCAGGAGATGAACGCGACGGTCTACCGCCGTAACCCCGGTGTCGTCACCATCGCCGAGGAGTCCACCGCCTGGGACGGCGTCACCCGGCCCACCGACGGCGGGGGCCTGGGCTTCGGGCTGAAGTGGAACATGGGCTGGATGCACGACTCGCTCCAGTACATCGCCAAGGAGCCGATCCACCGCAAGTACCACCACAACGAGATGACCTTCTCGATGGTGTACGCGTACAGCGAGAACTACGTGCTGCCGATCTCGCACGACGAGGTGGTGCACGGCAAGCAGGCGCTGGTGGCGAAGATGCCCGGCGACTGGTGGCAGCAGCGCGCCAACCACCGCGCCTACCTGGGCTTCATGTGGGCCCACCCCGGCAAGCAACTCCTCTTCATGGGACAGGAGTTCGCGCAGGGTGCCGAGTGGTCCGAGGGGCACGGGCCGGACTGGTGGCTGCTGGACCCCTCCTACGGGGCGTCCGGCGACCACCGCGGGGTGCGAGACCTGGTCGGCGACCTGAACGCGGTGTACGGGGCGGTGCCCGCGCTGTGGCAGCGGGACACCGTGCCGGAGGGGTTCAGCTGGGTGGACGGCGGGGCGGCCGAGGACAACGTGTTCGCGTTCCTGCGGTACGACGCGGACGGCTCCCCGCTGCTCGCGGTCTCGCACTTCTCCCCGGCGGTCCGGAGCGACTACCGCCTCGGGGTTCCGGAGACCGGTACGGAGGGCTGGGTGGAGGTCCTGAACACCGACGCCGCCCGTTACGGCGGCGGCGACGTGCGCAACGAGGAGCCGCTGAAGGCGGAGGCGGTGCCCGCGCACGGCCGCCCGTGCAGCATCTCGCTCACGCTGCCGCCGCTGGCGACGGTGTGGTTCCGCCCGGCGTAGCCCGGCCGGGGTGAACGGGGCCGGCGTGAACGGGGCCGGGGTGAACGGCCGGAGGCCCGTACCGCGTCGCCGACGACGTGGTGCGGGCCCCTCCCCCGTTGACGGCAGGTCAGTGATCGGCGGCGATCACCTCGACGATGCTCGACCAGGAGTCGGGGCCGTGGCCCTTGGCGATCGCCCGGTCGGTGACCCCCTTGAGGGCGGCGAGGTGGGAGACGTCCAGGCCGCGGTCCTTCGCGGTGTGCAGGATGTGGTCGACGCTGGCCGCCATCATGGCGAGGTTGGCGCCCTCGCGCGCGTACGAGCGTGTGTCGATGTCCTCCGCCGTCTCCCCGGCGATCGGCGGCAGGATGCCCGCGATCGTGTTGAGGTACGGGGCGAGCGACGCGCCGTCGATGCCCTCCGCGCGGGCCAGGGCGAGGGCGTGGACGAGGCCGCCCATGGCCCCGTAGAAGAAGTCCAGCATCGCCATGTCGTAGGCGGCGGCGAGCCCGTGGTCCTCGCCGAGGAAGGTGGCGGGCTCGCCGAGCGCCTTGAGGGTGGACTCGTGCGCCTCGAACGCGGCCCGGTCGCCGGAGTGGAACACCAGCGCGTCCGCCGAGCCGACCACGTCGACCGGCACCATGATCGCCCCGTCGAGGTACGCCAGGGAGTGCTTCTCGGCCCAGGCGGCGGTCCCCCGTGACCGGGCCGGGGTGTCCGAGGTGAGGTTGACCAGGACCCGCCCCTCCAGCGCCCCGGCCAGCGGCTCCAGGACCGCGTCGGAGGCGTCGTAGTCGACGAGGCAGACCACGACGAGCCCGCTCGCCCGAACGGCCTCCTCGGCGGACGCGGCCCGCACCGCGCCCAGAGAGACGACGTCCTCGCCCTTCCCCGGAGAACGGTTCCAGACGGTGGTGGGGTGGCCGGCGGCCACGAAGGCACGGGCCAGGGAGCGGCCCATGTCGCCGAGGCCGAGGACGGTGACGGGGGTGGGGCCGGGGGTGGGGTCGGAGGTGGGGCCGGTGGTCGTGTTCGCTCGCGTCATGGGGATCATGCTGGGCGGGCGAACAGCGTCTGACCAGAACCCACTTGACTGTCAGATACGCACTTCCGGGAAAGCGTCGAGGTCCGCGCGGTTCAGGTCGGTGGGGCCGGCCGGGGCGAGGACGTCCTCCACCTCCTGGAGAAGCCTCCGTTTCGGCCGGGCGCCGACGATCGACTTCACCGGCTCGCCCGCCCGGAAGACCATCAAGGTGGGCGTCGCCAGCACGCCGTACCGGATGGTGATCCCGGGTTCGCGGTCGACGTCGAGCTGGACGATCCTGATCCGGCCGGCCTCCTGGCGGGCGATCTCCCCCAGCACGGGCGCGAGTTGGCGGCAGGGGCCGCACCAGTCGGCGGTGAACTGGACCAGCACGGGCAGCGCCGACTCCAGCACCTCCGCCTCGAAGTTCTCCTCGGTGACGTCGGTGACGCCTTCGGTCCGGATCATGGGTGTCCTCCCAGTTCGCAGCGAGGCTCCGGTCCACCGGGCAGGGCGGCCGACGCCTCCAGTTCGGCTCGGGCGAGCTGTGTGCCGACCTCGGCGCGCACCGACGTGAGCTGGCCGATCAGGGCGTCCAGCTCGTCGAGCTTGCGCCGGTAGCCGGCGAGCGAGGCGGGACAGGAGTCCCCGGCCGGGTGACCGGCGCGCAGGCAGTCGACGAAGGGCCTGGTCTCCTCCAGGTCGAACCCGAAGTCCTGCAAGGTCCGGATCTGGAGGAGGAGACGCAGGTCGCCCTCGTCGTAGCTGCGGTAGCCGTTCTCCGCGCGCCGCGCGGGCAGCAGTCCGCGCGACTCGTAGTAGCGGAGCGTCCGCGTCGTCGTCCCGGCCCGTCTCGCCAGCTCCCCGATTCGCATGGAACGAACGTATTCCTTGACGCCGACGTCAACGCAAGAGCGTCGGCGTCGGCGTCGGCGTCGGATCAGGTCGTCGTCTGCGCCGGGCCGGGGCGTCTGCGTCGGGCCGGGAGGGGGAGGACCGCGCCGTCAGTTGGTGCGGGCCGCCGACCGCCGGCGCACGGCCCAGATGATGCCGCCGCCCGCGGCGACCGCCGCGGCCGCCATGCCGACGAGCGGCGCGGTGGAGTCCGAGCCGGTCGCGGCGAGGTTGCCGCCGGTCGTCTGCGGGGTCGCGCCGCCGGCCGTCGAGCCGCCCGTGTCGGCGGAGCCGCCGGTGGTGCCGGTCCCGCCGGTGGTGCTCGTGGAGCCGGTGGAGCCGGAGCCTCCGGTGGAGGAGGAACCGCCCGTACCCCCCGTACCGCCGGTGGAACCGGTGGAGCCCGAGGTGTCCGATTCCTTACCGGTGTCGATCACGATCTGCGCGGTGTCATTGGCCGCGTTCCGGTCGAAGGGGCGCTCCTGCCCGCTGAAGGACACCTCGCCGGTGGTGCGGCCGACCGCCTTGTCGATGCGCAGGACGAAGGGGTAGCTCTCGCCGCCGTCCACATCCACCCAGGACTGCGAGGTCCCGCAGCTGTAGTGCGTCTTGGTGACCGCGTCGCAGTATCCGTGCGCCTTGACGACGGACGTGCCCTTCGGGATGCGGATGTCGACGGTGGTCACGCTCTGGTCGATCTTCCCCTGCACCCGGGCGGGGCCCTTGTTGGCGAACTTCACCGTCGCGGTGACCTTGTCGCCGACCTTGCCCTTCAGCTCGGCGCCGGTCAGGCCGAAGTCGGCGGTGTTCGCCGCGGTGACGTCGGCCGAGGCGGCCGGTTCGGGGTGGTTCTTCCGGTCGGCGTCGGTGGCGGGGCCCTTCTCCACGAGGGTGAGCGGGTCGCCGGTGCCCTGGACCGGGTCGGTGGAGCCGCTGTCGCCCGCGTCCGGGTCCGGCTCGGTGACGCCCAGCGTCACCCGCAGGTCGTCGTTGAGCGCGGAGTCGAGGGCCTTGAGGGAGAGCGGCTTCTCCGTCCCGTAGACGACGCCCGGCTTCAGCGGCTGGTCGATCTTGCAGGCGGCGACGTGGGAGTCGGGCATCTCGTCGTAGGAGGGGATCGTGTAGTAGCTGCAGTTCTTGTACATCTCGTCGGCCTGGAGACCGGGTGACACGGCGTACGTCACGTAGGAGACGGGCACCTCCTCCGTCCCCTTGTTGAGGAAGGTCAGGGGTGTGGAGAACGCGCTTCCGGCCTGAACCCCCTTGATCGGTGCGATCGTTCCGACGCCGAGGTCCGGCTCCGGCTCGGCGGCGAGCGCCGGCGCGGCGCCCAGCGCCACCAGTGCGGTGGCGGCCACGGCGGCGGTCCCGCCGCGCAGGGTACGGCTGCGGGAAGGGGGGATGCGCATGGAAGTCCTTCGGTCGTGGGGCTCGTGGGCGGACTGCGGTCCTTCACCTCTCAAGACCGGTGCCGGTCAGGGAGGGTTGTGTCGGCCGGGGCAGTCGTGACAGAACACGGACACAAGGGACCAGTACCGGACACGGACCAAGGACACCCGTACCGGGGATACGGGTGTCCTTGAATGGGGGGCGCGGTGGCTGTGTGTGTCTGCGTGGGGGCGCAGTGGCTGCGGGTGTCTGTGTGTGTGTGTGGGGGGGGTGGGGCGGGTCAGACCTTCGCGGGCTGCTCTGCGGTGTCCCGCTGCTCGGGGACCTCGCCCGAGCCGCCCGCCGGGGCGTGGTCGTCGACGAGGGTCTTCTCGTCGAACGGGACCCGGCCGGCCAGCACCTCGTTGACCCGGTCCTTGTCGATCTCCTTGGTCCAGTGGCCGACCAGCACCGTGGCGACCGCGTTGCCCGCGAAGTTCGTCAGCGCGCGCGCCTCGCTCATGAAGCGGTCGATGCCGACGATCAGGCCGACGCCGTCGACGAGTTCCGGGCGGTGCGACTGGAGTCCGCCGGCCAGGGTCGCCAGGCCCGCGCCGGTCACGCCCGCCGCGCCCTTCGAGGCGATGACCATGAAGACCAGCAGCGAGATCTGCTCGCTCGCGCTCAGCGGGTCGCCCATCGCGTTGGCGATGAACAGCGACGACATCGTGAGGTAGATCGCGGTGCCGTCGAGGTTGAAGGAGTAGCCGGTCGGCACGGTGATGCCGACGACGGGCTTGCTGACGCCCAGGTGCTCCATCTTCGCGATCAGCCGCGGCAGGGCCGACTCGGAGGAGGAGGTGGACAGGATGAGCAGGAACTCGCGGCCCAGGTACTTCAGCAGCGAGAACAGGTTCACGCCGGCGACCAGGCGCAGGATCGCGCCGAGCACCACGAAGACGAACAGCGCGCAGGTGACGTAGAACCCGATCATGATGATCGCCAGGGACTTCAGGGCGTCGAGGCCGGTCTCGCCGACCACCGCGGCGATCGCGCCGAACGCGCCGACCGGGGCGGCCCACATGATCATGGCGAGGATGCGGAAGACGAGGCGCTGGATGTGGGTGATGCCGCGGATGATCGGCTCGCCGGCCGAGCCCATCGCCTGGAGCGCGAAGCCCGCGAGCAGCGCGACGAGCAGGGTCTGGAGGACCTCGCCCTCGGTGAAGGCGGAGACGATGGTGGTCGGGATGATGCCGAGCAGGAAGTCCACGGTGGACTCGCTCGCGCCCGACGCCTGCGCCTCGCCGGCGGCCCGCGCCTGCTCGGTGATGTGGAGGGTGGAGCCGGGCTCCAGGACGTTGCCGACGAGCAGGCCGATGGCGAGGGCCACGGTCGACATGACCAGGAAGTAGCCCAGCGCCAGACCGCCGACCGCGCCGACCTTGGCCGCCTTGCGCACCGAGCCGACGCCCAGGACGATCGTGCAGAAGATGATCGGCGAGATCATCATTTTGATCAGGTTCACGAAGCCGGCGCCGATGGGCTTCAGCTCGACGGCCACCCCGGGGGCCGCGAAGCCCACCAGGATGCCGAGCGCCACGGCGGCGATCACGGCGATGTACAGGTAGTGGGTGCGGTCCCGTTGTTTGGCTGCCACAGCCATGGTGGGGCTCCTCGGCTCGGTCACGACGCCCCCGTCCCTGGGGGCTTCGGTGACTATCCACCGCCCTGTGACCCCGGTCACCCTTGCGTTCATATCGTTCACAGGCACTTTCCGGCCACCCGGAGCAGGTCCGGCGGGGCGAGGCAGACTGTGGGGTATGCGCCTCCCCCGTACCCGCCCCCGAAGCCTGGCGGGCCAGCTCTTCGCCATGCAGGTCGTGCTCATCGCCGCGGTGGTGGCCGGGTGCGCCGTCTTCGCGTACGTCTCGGGCAGCGCGCAGGCGGAGGAGACGGCCGCCCGGCAGGTGCGGGTGGCGGCGCTGGCGGTGGCCGATTCCCCATCCGTACGGGAGGCCATCCGCACCCCGGACCCGTCCGCGGCGCTCCAGCCGTACGCGGAACGGGTGCGCGAGGACACCGGGATCGCCTTCATCACGATCATGGACACCGAGCGGGTCCGCTGGACGCATCCGGACACCGAACAGATCGGGGACACCTTCCTCGGGAACACCGCGAAGGCCCTGCGCGGGCAGACCTTCACCGAGACGTACACCGGCACACTGGGCCCTTCGATACGGGTGGTGACCCCGATCCGCGACAACGGGCGGATCGTCGGCCTGGTCAGCGCGGGCATCACCGTGGACCGGGTCTCCTCGCAGGTACGGGATCAGCTCGGCGCCCTCGCGCTGGCGGCGGGCGGGGCGCTGGCGCTCGGCGGGATCGGCACGTACGTGGTCAACGCCCGGCTGCGGCGGCACACCCACGGGATGAACGCGGCCGAGCTGAGCCGGCTGCACGACTACCACCAGGCCACCCTGCACGCGGTGCGCGAGGGGCTGCTGATGCTGGACGGGCGGCGGCGGATCGCGCTGATCAACGACGCCGGGCGGGAGCTGCTGGGTCTGGAGCCGGACGCGGAGGCGGTCGGCCGTACGGTCGACGAGCTGGCCCTGCCCGCGCCGCTGACCGGGGCGCTGCTGGCGTCCGAGGCGCGGGTGGACGAGCTGCATCTGACGGCGGAGCGGGTCGTCGTGGTCAACACCCGTCCGGTGGTGGGCGGTGAGCGGCGCGGCACGGTGGTGACCCTGCGGGACCACACCGAGTTGCAGGCGCTGACCGGGGAGCTGGACTCCGAACGCGGTTTCACGCAGGCGCTGCGCTCCCAGGCCCACGAGGCGGCGAACCGGCTGCACACCGTGGTGTCGCTGATCGAGCTGGGCCGGGTGGAGGAGGCGGTGGACTTCGCGACGGCGGAGCTGGAGCTGGCGCAGGTGCTGACCGACCGGGTGGTGGGGGCGGTGGAGGAGCCGGTGCTGGCCGCGCTGCTGCTGGGCAAGGCCGCCCAGGCGAACGAGCGGGGTGTGGAGCTGGTGCTCGCGGAGGACAGCCTGATCGACGACGGGGCGCTGCCGCCCTCGCTGGCCCAGCGTGATCTGGTGACGATCCTGGGCAATCTGATCGACAACGCGGTGGAAGCGGCTTCGGACGGCTCCGACGACGGCTCGGACGACGGCGCCGGGGCGGTGCCCCCGCCCCGGGCGCCCGGGGGGCCGGCGGGGCGGGCGCGGGTCACCGTGACCGCGCTCGCGGACGAGCGGGAGCTGCTGCTGCGGGTCACGGACACGGGGGCGGGCATCGGCCCGGAGGCGGCGGACGAGGTGTTCCGGCGCGGCTGGTCGACGCACGGGGCGGGGCGCGGGCTCGGTCTGGCGCTGGTGCGGCAGGCGGCGTACCGCAACGGGGGCACGGTGGGGCTGGACGCGGGTCCGGACGGCGGCGCGCGGTTCACCGTACGGCTGCCGCTTCCGGCCCGGGCGCCGGCGGGTTCGCGGCCCACGCCCGGGTCCGGCTCAGCACCCGGGTCCGAGTCCACGCCCGGGTCCGGGTCCGAGTCCACGCCCGGGTCCGGGTCCGAGTCCACGCCCGGGTCCGGGTCCGAGTCCACGCCCGGGTCCGGGCACAAGGAGGTCACGGCATGATCCGGGTCCTGGTGGTGGAGGACGATCCGGTGGCCGCCGACGCCCACCAGATGTACGTCGAGCGGGTGGAGGGCTTCACGGTCACGGCGGTGGCGCACACCCGGGCGGCGGCCGTGCGGGCGCTGGAGAGGACGCCGGTGGATCTGCTGCTGCTCGACCTCTATCTGCCCGACGGGCACGGACTCGGGCTGCTGCGCTCGCTGCGCGCCTCCGGCCACGGGGCGGACGTGATCGCGGTGACCTCGGCGCGGGATCTCGCGGTGGTGCGGGAGGGGGTGTCGCTCGGCGTCGTGCAGTACGTGCTGAAGCCGTTCACGTACCCCACGCTGCGGGACCGGCTGGTGCGGTACGCGGAGTTCCGGGGCGCCGCCGGGGAGGCGAGCGGGCAGGAGGAGGTGGACCGGGCGCTGGGCGCGCTGCGGGTCGCGCATCCGGCCGCGCTGCCCAAGGGGCTCAGCGGCCCGACGCTGGAGGCCGTGACCCGGGTGCTGAAGGAGTCGCCGGAAGGGGTGACGGCGGCCGCCGCCGGGGAGCGGCTGGGCATCTCGCGGATCACGGCCCGGCGGTATCTGGAGCACCTCGTGACCGTCGGGAGCGCCGCGAGGCGTCCGCATTATGGTCAGGTCGGCCGACCGGAACTGCATTACCGCTGGCTGGCCTCGAGGCGCTGACCGGTCGCCGCCGGAATGGCCGACAAGCGCTTGCCGGTCGGTTTCACGGCTGTGGCGCGCCTCTCCGGAGAGGCAAAAGAAAGCGCTGGTGGGACGGTATTCGCGTACCGCCCGCCCGGTTCGCAGCTGGAGGTTCCTACGAAGCGTGATCTGTGGGGAACGTACCGTAGCCAGGGCGGAAATGGACTTCTACGGTGGGCCCGTGCACCCCACCCCGCCATTCAACGCCCCCGCCGCGCGCCGTCTCCGCGAGGCTCTGGGGATGGCTCCCGGCCATGTCGCCTACGGGCTCGCCGCCCAGTACGGACTCCGGATCAGCGCAGAGACCGTCATCGCCTGGGAGCGCGGCCTCGCGACGCCCGGGGAGCGCGAGCTGATCGCCCTCGCCGGCGTCCTCTGGTGCGCCCCCGGGGAGCTGCTGACGGCCGCCGCCACCCTGCGCGAGCACCGGATGACCCGGGATCTGAGCGTGGACGACCTGGCCCGCCAGCTGGGGATGACCGGCGCCTCGTACCTGCGGATGGAGGAGTCGGGGCGCTGGCGGGGCAACGAGAAGCAGTCGGCGGCGCTGTGCCGGGCGCTGGAGCTGACGGCCGCGCAGTTCCTGACGGCGACGGGCCGCGACGAGGAGCTGGCGGGGCTGCTGAGCAGCGCGGTCACCACGCGCTGGCAGGCGTACGTCCGCCCGGTCGCCAAGATCGTCCCGCTGGACCGGGGGCTGATCCAGGACGTGTTGGAACAACTGCACGCCGACTACCAGGCCCTGATGGTCTCCACGCTGAGCTGGAGCAGCACGGGCCAGGAACGCGCCGGGTCGACGGGCGACGCGGGCCGGGCGTTCCTGTCCCGGGTGGTGGACCAGTTCTGGCGGACCGCCGGGGTGTGACCCCGCACGGGCCGCCCGTGCGGCCCGTGCGGCCCGTGCGGTTCCGGAGGGCCTGCCCCTTGCCGGAAAGGGCGGCTAGAAGACGGACTCGGCCTCGTACATCCGCTCGGCGGGCACCCTCTTCAGCTGGGTGACGGCGTCGGCGAGCGGGACCATGGCGATGTCGTTGCCGCGCAGGGCGGTCATCCGGCCGAAGTCGCCGCGGTGCACGGCCTCCACGGCGTTCCAGCCGAAGCGGGTGGCGAGCACCCGGTCGTACGCGGTCGGCGTGCCGCCGCGCTGGACATGGCCGAGAATGACCGGCCTGGCCTCCTTGCCGAGCCGGGTCTCCAGCTCGATGGCCAGACGGTTGCCGATGCCCTGGAAGCGCTCGTGGCCGTACTGGTCGATCGCGCCCTTGGCGTACGGCATGGAGCCCTCCGCCGGGTGCGCGCCCTCGGCGACGCAGATGACGGCGAACTTCTTGCCGCGCGCGAACCGCTCCTCGACCATCCTGACCAGGTCGTCGACCTGGAAGGGGCGCTCGGGCAGGCAGATGCCGTGGGCGCCGCCGGCCATCCCGGACTCCAGCGCGATCCACCCCGCGTGCCGGCCCATGACCTCGACGACCATCACACGCTGGTGGGACTCGGCGGTCGTCTTGAGGCGGTCTATGGCCTCGGTCGCGACGCCCACCGCCGTGTCGAACCCGAAGGTGCGGTCGGTGGAGGAGATGTCGTTGTCGATGGTCTTCGGGACGCCGACGACCGGCATGCCCGCGTCGGAGAGCATGCGGGCCGCGGTGAGCGTGCCCTCGCCGCCGATCGGGATGAGCGCGTCGATGCCGTAACGGCGGGACAGCTCCTCGCAGTTCTCGGCGGCCTCGCGCAGCCGGTCGCGCTCCAGGCGGGCCGAGCCGAGGATGGTGCCGCCGCGGGCCAGGATGCCGCTGACCGCGTTGAGGTCGAGGGGGCGGAAGTGGCCGTCGAGCAGCCCCTTGAAGCCGTCCTCGAAGCCGATGACCTCGTCGCCGTGGCCGACCACGGCCCGGTGGACGACCGACCGGATCACTGCGTTCAGGCCGGGACAGTCGCCGCCCGCGGTGAGAATTCCGATGCGCATCGAGGTGTGTCTCCTGCTCGCTAGTCGCGCTTTTCCGGGGGCCGACCGTGGCGGCCCCCGTGCCCTGAACCAGGACGATTGTCCCACGCCCGGCACGGACCCCGCGCTTTCGGCCGGGCCCAGGGGGTAGGAGGCCCTGTCGGGCGGGGACGCGCGTCCCTGCCGGGGGCGAGGCCTCCGGCGGGCGGCATAGCGGCCCCCGCAGGTATCGTCAAGAGGCAATGCAGACCAATGCCGCACCCGGCGGATCACCGGGCGGGCACGGGGGCATCACCGCACGTCCGGACGCCCACGGGTCGCGGCACCGAACACAAGGACGGGAGAGCACGCGTGGCGCGCAGCGTGTACGTGACCGGGATCGACCGGGGGGACGGCCGGCAGGTCGTCGAGCTGGGAGTCATGGAGCTTCTGACGCGTCAGGTGGACCGGGTCGGCGTCTTCCGTCCGCTGGTCCATGACGGACCGGACCGGCTCTACGAGCTGCTGCGGGCCCGCTACCGGCTCTCCCAGAGCCCGGCCTCCGTCTACGGCCTGGACTACCACGAGGCCTCCGCCGTGCAGGCGGAGAAGGGCACGGACGAGCTGGTCTCCCGGCTCGTCGACCGCTTCCACCAGGTAGCTCGCGCGTACGAGGTGGTCCTGGTCCTGGGCAGCGACTTCGCCGCCACCCAGCTCCCCGACGAGCTGGCGCTGAACGCCCGGCTGGCCAACGAGTTCGGGGCCTCGGTGATCGCGGTGGTCGGCGGCAAGGGGCAGAACGCGGAGTCCGTTCGCGCCGAGACCCGTAACGCGTACCGCGCCTACGCGGGCCTCGGCTGCGATGTGCTGGCCATGGTGGTGAACCGGGTCGCCGCCGAGGACCGCGCGACGATCGCGGAGCGGCTGGCGGCCCGGCTGCCGGTGCCCGTCTCCGTCCTGCCGGACGACCCGGCGCTCTCGGCGCCCACGGTCGCCCAGATCACCGCGGCGCTGGACGGCACGGTGCTGCTCGGCGACGACGCCGGGCTCGCGCGCGACGCGCTGGACTTCGTGTTCGGCGGGGCCATGCTGCCGAACCTGCTGAACGCGCTGACGCCCGGCTGCCTGGTGGTCACCCCCGGGGACCGGGCGGACCTGGTGGTGGGTTCGCTGGCCGCGCACAGCGCGGGCACCCCGCCCATCGCGGGCGTGCTGCTGACCCTGAACGAGCGCCCCGGCGAGGAGATACTCACGCTGGCCGCCCGGCTCGCACCGGGGACCCCGGTCGTGTCGGTGGCCGGCGGCTCCTTCCCCACCGCCGGCGAACTCTTCGCCCTCGAAGGGAAGTTGAACGCGGCGACCCCCCGCAAGGCGGAGACCGCCCTCGGCCTGTTCGAGCGACATGTCGACACCGGCGCCCTCCTCGACCGGATCTCGGTGGCCCGCAGCGGACGCGTCACGCCGATGATGTTCGAACACGAGCTGCTGGAGCAGGCCCGCTCCGACCGCAAGCGCGTGGTGCTGCCGGAGGGCACCGAGGAGCGGGTGCTGCGCGCCGCCGACGTACTGCTGCGCCGGGACGTCTGCGACCTCACGCTGCTCGGCGACGTGGACGTGATCCGCAAGAAGGCCGCCGACCTCGGCATCGATCTCGCGGACACCCAGCTGATCGACCCGCACACCTCGGAGCTGCGGGGCGTCTTCGCCGAGCGGTACGCCGAACTGCGCGCGCACCGCGGGGTGACGGTGGAGCTGGCCGTCGACGTGGTGGCGGACGTGAACTACTTCGGCACGCTGATGGTGCAGGAGGGGCTGGCCGACGGGATGGTGTCGGGCTCGGTGCACTCCACGGCGGCCACCATCCGCCCGGCGTTCGAGATCATCAAGACGAAGCCGGACGCGTCGATCGTGTCGTCCGTCTTCTTCATGTGCCTGGCCGACAAGGTCCTCGTGTACGGCGACTGCGCCGTCAACCCGGATCCGAACGCGGAGCAGCTCGCGGACATCGCGGTGCAGTCGGCGGTGACGGCGGCCCGGTTCGGCGTGGAGCCCCGGATCGCGATGCTGTCGTACTCCACCGGGACCTCCGGCTCCGGCGCCGACGTCGACAAGGTGCGCGAGGCCACCGAGCGGGTGCGGGCGGAGCGGCCCGAGCTGCGGGTGGAGGGGCCGATCCAGTACGACGCGGCGGTCGAGCCGTCCGTCGCGGCGACGAAGCTGCCCGGCTCCGAGGTGGCGGGCCAGGCGACCGTGCTGATCTTCCCGGACCTGAACACCGGCAACAACACCTACAAGGCCGTGCAGCGCTCGGCGGGCGCGGTGGCGGTCGGCCCGGTGCTCCAGGGCCTGCGCAAGCCGGTCAACGACCTGTCGCGCGGCGCGCTCGTCCAGGACATCGTCAACACCGTGGCGATCACGGCGATCCAGGCGCAGGGCGAGGAGCGCCCCGCATGACGACACCCACTCCCCCGGCCACTCCCTCCGGAAACGAAAGCACGGCAGCCCCTGTGGAACCGCACCGCGTCCTCGTCCTCAACTCCGGCTCCTCGTCGGTGAAGTACCAGCTCCTCGACATGCGCGACCGCTCCCGGCTCGCCTCGGGCCTGGTCGAGCGGATCGGCGAGGAGACCTCGCGCCTGGTGCACACGCCGCTGACCGGCGGCGGCGCGGAGCCCCGTGAGCGTACGGGCCGGATCGCGGACCACGACGCGGCGCTCAAGGCGGCGGCCGAGGAACTGGCGGCGGACGGCCTCGGCCTCGACTCCCCCGAACTCGCCGCGATCGGGCACCGGGTGGTGCACGGCGGGCTGAAGTTCAGCGCGCCGACCGTGATCACCGACGAGGTGCTGCGGGAGATCGAGCGCCTCGTCCCGGTCGCCCCGCTGCACAACCCGGCGAACATCACGGGCATCGTCACGGCGCGGGCGCTGCGGCCGGACCTGCCGCAGGTCGCGGTCTTCGACACGGCGTTCCACACGACGATGCCGGAGGCGGCCGCGCGGTACGCGATCGACGTGGAGACCGCCGACGCGCACCGCATCCGCCGCTACGGCTTCCACGGCACCTCGCACGCGTACGTCTCCCGGAAGACGGCCGAGCTGCTGGGCCGGGCGCCGGAGGACGTGAACGTCATCGTGCTGCACCTGGGGAACGGGGCGTCCGCGTCGGCGGTCGCGGGCGGGCGGTGCGTGGACACCTCCATGGGGCTGACGCCCTTGGAAGGGCTCGTGATGGGTACGCGCTCCGGGGACATCGATCCGGCGGTCACCTTCCACCTGAAGCGGGTGGCGGGCATGTCGGCCGACGACATCGACGTCCTGCTGAACAAGAAGAGCGGGCTGGTCGGCCTCTGCGGCGACAACGACATGCGGGTGATCCGCCGCCGGATCGACGAGGGCGACGAGCGGGCCGCGCTGGCCTTCGACATCTACATCCACCGGCTGAAGAAGTACATCGGCGCCTATACGGCGGTGCTCGGCCGGGTGGACGCGGTGGCGTTCACGGCGGGGGTCGGGGAGAACGCGGCCCCGGTGCGGGAAGCTGCCATCGCGGGCCTGGAGGAGCTGGGCATGACGGTGGACGCCTCGCTCAACTCCGTACGGTCCGGAGAGCCGCGGCTGATCTCGCCGGAGTACGCGCGGGTGGCGGTCGCCGTGGTACCGACGGACGAGGAGCTGGAGATCGCCGACCAGACGTTCGCGCTCGTCGGCCGACCGTAGCCCGCGGGGATCGGAGGGGTCGACAACTGAGCACCCCCGCGCCCCTTTGTACCTTCCACCAGACGGAATATTCCGCAACGAAACAAACCGATAGGATCCGCCTCATGCGCCGTTCCAAAATCGTCTGCACCCTCGGTCCCGCCGTCGACTCCCATGAGCAGCTCGTCGCTCTGATCGAGGCCGGCATGAGCGTGGCCCGTTTCAACTTCAGTCACGGTACCCACGAGGAACACCAGGGCCGTTACGACCGTGTCCGCAAGGCGGCCGCCGAGACCGGCCGCGCGGTCGGCGTGCTCGCCGACCTCCAGGGCCCGAAGATCCGGCTGGCGAAGTTCGCCGAGGGCCCGGTCGAGCTGGTCCGCGGGGACGAGTTCACCATCACCTCCGAGGACGTCCCCGGCGACAAGTCGATCTGCGGCACGACCTACAAGGGTCTGCCCGGCGACGTCGTCAAGGGCGACCCGATCCTGATCAACGACGGCAACGTCGAGCTGAAGGTCGTCGCGGTCGAGGGTCCCCGGGTGAGGACCATCGTCATCGAGGGCGGTGTCATCTCCGACCACAAGGGCATCAACCTGCCCGGCGCGGCGGTCAACGTCCCCGCCCTGTCCGGGAAGGACGTCGAGGACCTGCGCTTCGCGCTGCGGATGGGCTGCGATCTGGTCGCCCTCTCCTTCGTCCGCGACGCCGAGGACGTCAAGGACGTCCACAAGGTGATGGACGAGGAGGGCCGCCGGGTCCCCGTCATCGCCAAGGTGGAGAAGCCGCAGGCCGTCGAGCACATGGAGGGCGTCGTCATGGCGTTCGACGGTGTGATGGTGGCCCGCGGCGACCTGGCCGTCGAGTATCCGCTGGAGAAGGTCCCGATGGTACAGAAGCGCCTGGTGGAGCTGTGCCGGCGCAACGCCAAGCCGGTGATCGTGGCGACCCAGATGATGGAGTCGATGATCACCAACTCGCGGCCGACCCGCGCCGAGGCGTCCGACGTCGCCAACGCGATCCTGGACGGCGCGGACGCGGTCATGCTCTCCGCCGAGTCCTCGGTGGGCGCCTACCCGATCGAGACGGTCAAGACGATGGCGAAGATCGTCGTCGCGGCGGAGGAGGAGCTGCTCTCCAAGGGCCTCCAGCCGCTGGTCCCCGGCAAGAAGCCTCGTACGCAGGGCGGTTCGGTGGCCCGCGCGGCCTGCGAGATCGCGGACTTCCTGGACGGCAAGGCCCTGGTCGCCTTCACCCAGTCCGGCGACACCGCGCGCCGCCTCTCCCGCTACCGCACGGCCCAGCCGATCCTGGCCTTCACCACGGACGAGGCCACCCGCAACCAGCTCGCGCTGAGCTGGGGCGTCGAGTCGCACGTCGTCCCGCACGTGGACAACACCGACGCGATGGTCGACCTGGTCGACGCGGAGCTGCTGAAGCTGAACCGCTACAACGACGGCGACACGATGATCATCACCGCCGGCTCGCCCCCCGGCATCCCCGGCACCACCAACATGGTCCGGGTGCACCACCTGGGCGGCGGCGAGCGGGACTGACCCGCACCCGCACCACCGCATGACCGTGGGCCGTACTCCTGGTGAGGAGTACGGCCCACGGTGCTGTGCGGCTCCCGGACGGGTTCGGGGGGGGGCGGCTGTCGGCTAGCTCTTGCCGCCGTCGAGGAAGTTCTGCAGTCCCGGAACGGTGAGCGTGCCGCCGAACTGGCCGGCCTGGACCACCTTCACCTTGGTGAAGAAGGCGAAGGGGACGTTCAGCGGCGGCGGGGTCTGGGGGCTGAAGGTGATCGGGATGAGGCCGAAGAGGTTGCCCTTCAGCTCCTCCGTGTACATCGTCACCTCGCCGTCGCGGATCGTCGACGTGGATCCGGGCCGCGACTTCACATGGCCGGTCGTGCCCGCGGGGCCGACGGTCAGCTGGTGCAGGTCCTTGATGTCGATGGAACTGGCGGTGAACTTGAGCACCTTCTTGATGCTGCCGTCCGCCTTCTTCACCTCGACGATGCCGTGGTAGTCCAGGCCGTTGAGGGTGAGCAGCGTCGACTCCAGGATCCACGGGTCGGACGGGAGCAGCGGGATGCCGGGCTCCAGTTCGGCCGCGGCGAGCGCGTCCGGGTCCGGCTCGGGGCACGGGAAGCGGGGCTTGGCGCCGTCCGGGATGTCCTCGTCCTTCTTGGGGTCGAGTCCCTTGACGTCCTCGTCGAGTTCCTCGACGTCCTTGCCCGCCTTCCCGGCCGCCTCGCGGATGGCGTCGGCCGTCTTGTCGGACGTCTCCTTCGCCTTGTCCGACGCGCTCCCGGCCGGGTCCGTCGGTTCGTCGGACGGCTCGGCGGACGGCTTCGGGGCCTCGGTCGTGGGGCTCGGGGACGGACTCGCCGGCTTCTCGGTCCCGGCCTCGTCGTCGGGCCCGTCGAAGAGGTCCTTGAGCGCGTCGCCGACCCCGAGCGGGTCCAGCGGGTTCTTCGACTTCGTGGGCGTCGGGGTCGCCGAGGGCGCCTCAGCGGGCGTCTCCCCTGCGGACTGCGCCGACTTGTCGGCGTCGGCTTCGGCGTCGGCTTCGGCGTCGGGCTTCGCCCCGTCGGCGGAGCCGCCGGCCGTGGGCTTGGGCGTGGCGGTTCCGTCGTCGCCGGGCTTCGCCCCGTCGTCGCCGGGCTTCGCGTCCTTGCCGGCCTCGTCCTTCGCCGTGGCCGACGGGGACGGGGTGGCCTTCGGCGACTCGGACTCGCTCGGCTCGTCGGACCGGGTGACGCACGGGCCGGGCGCGAACGGGATGTCGGCACGGTCGTCGGCCAGGGCCAGCTTGGGCGTCAGCCCCATGCCCACGAAGACCGCCGTCGGCATCGCCGCGAGCGCCAGCGCCTTCTTGCCGCTGGGCAGGTGGAGTTTGGTCAGCAGCGACTTCCTGGGGGCCGCGTGACGGGGGCCCCTGCGCTCGCGGAGTTCGTCGCCGGGGTGGGCGTTCATCTGCTGTCCGTCGTCACCCCGCACGATGCCTCCCGCCGTCGGCGTCGGCTGCCAGGTCGTACCCGGAGCCCTGCTGCTGCGGCACGGCGGCGGCGTGGATCTCGTCCTCGGAGCGCTGCTCGTCCGGCAGACCCTTCGACGCCGAAGCACGCCGGGAGCCCTGCTCGCCGAACGGCTCCTCGTCGCTCTTCGTCTCGCCCGGGGCCCAGGAAATGGACAGGGCTCCGCCGACGAGGGAGAGCAGGAATCCGATGACGAAGCCGCCGATATTGGCGACGGGTATGGAGATCAGTGCCAGCAGGATGGAGGCGACGCCGGCGAAGACCCGGACGATGCTGTGGAACCACATCGTCAGGCCGAGCGTGATCAGCAGGACCCCGATGATCAGGGATCCGGCGCCGGCCGTGGTGGACATGGCCAGCGTCACGTTGCCGAGGTGCATGTTGGCGTACGGGAAGTAGGCGATGGGAATGCCACCCGCCATGGTGAACAGTCCGGCCCAGAACGGCCGGTTACCCCGCCAGGCGCGGAAGCGTCGCCGATAGACGCGGATGTAGTGCTCGTTCTGCCCTGTGGACTCGGGGCTCATGGAAAACAGCTCCCTGGAACCGGTACTGCTGTGAGAAGAGAAGGGGTGGGTGACCGGAAGCCGACAGGATGCGGGCTCCGGTCACCCGATCGGGTGCTTAGTAGCACTCCTCGTCGGTGCCCTTGTGGAGGCGCAGCTTCAGACCGCTGAGGTTGAAGGTGCCCGCCGTTGTGGCCCACGCCTTCTGCTCGACGTTCGACAGCACGGCCTTCTCGGCCCGCTGTGCGAAGCCGTTGGGGTTGGCCTGGGTGTTGGGCTGGATGCCCGTCGGCCCCTTCTTGCCACCCGGGTAGTCCTGGAGCGAACCCGCCGCGACGCCGATGTCGATGTTCTTGAACTTGGCGTCGGCGTCGAGCTGCGACACATCGAGGTAGAGGTCCTTGGCGTAGACACGGTCGTGTCCCTTGCCACCCGCCTCCAGCCTCAGGGTGACGTTGCCGAGACCGAACGGCAGGTCCGGCGTGACGACCGACTGGCACATGTTCGTGATGTAGGCCTTACTGAAGCCCGACACCGCGACCGGTGCGTTCATCGGCTTGCCGTCGAGCGTCTTGCCCGACGCCACGCTGCCGTACTGGACGAAGTCCCAGCCCTCCAGCTGCGTGGCCTTGACCTTGAACTCCTGGCCGGAAACGCTGAACGAGGCCGCCAGCGCGCCCTGTGCCAGGCCTATGCCCACCGCGGCCGTCGCGGCGACGCTCGGCACCATGACCAGAGCGAACCGCTTCCATCTCGTCCCACCGCGAACCTGGGAACTCATACTTGCTCCTTCTTCTCGGACGTACATCTCCGGTCCGGGCGTCGTGCCCGTCCTGGGATGGGAGAAGTGCTACGTCCTCGGGAAGGAGAGCGCCCGTATCGGAGACGTGTCCCGCATCCGATCCACCGGCGTTCACCCCCGAGCGACAACCACTGGCCGCGCTTTCCGCACAGCCGGTCGGACAGGCCCCGCCCGTGGGCGGGAACCCCCCTGTCCGCGGTCGGCGCCACTGCCGCCGACCACTCGGTGGGGACCCAACAGACCCTCAGGCACCGGCTGGAGACCGGGCTGAAGGTATTGGACCGAGCGTGGCCGATCGTGGTGCATTCACGGCCGCGACACAAGAGGGATCGTTACTGGCTAGTAACGGCCCGATAACCACAGGGCGACAGGGCGGCATCACACGGCGACACAGGGTGGCACGAAAGGGACATCGGAATGGCGGGAAACTTCCTGGAAACAGGACAGAATCACCGACCCGCCTTACTGCGAGTAACAGCTTGCATCTTTGTCAAGATTTGGTAAAGCGAGGGCTTCTCGCGTTCTTCTTTGGCGTCAGGACGGCAAAACGGCCGCGCCGCCCGGGGGGCGGGGCGGCCGTCTTGTCACATCGGAACAATCGGGCGCGTCCGGAGCGGACGGCGGGCCGGGCTCAGAACAGGACGCGGGCCAGCGCGGTACGCGCGGCGGTGACCCTGGGGTCCTCCGGACCGATCACCTCGAACAGCTCCAGGAGTCGCAGCCGGGCGGCGTCGCGGTCGTCGCCCGCGGTGCGGCGGACCGCTTCGACGAGCCGGCCGAAGGCGTCCTCGACGTGTCCGCCGACCAGGTCGAGATCGGCGGCGGCCAGCTGGGCGTTCACATCCCCCGGGCTGTCAGCGGCTTCCTTGCGGACCGCCTGCGGGTCCAGGCTCTGGACGCGGCCGAGCAACTCCGCCTGGGCCAGGCCCAGCTTGGCCTCCGGGTTGCCCGGGTCGTCCGCGAGGACGTTCTTGTACGCCTGGACCGCGCCGCCGAAGTCATTGGCGTCGAGAGCCGAAGCGGCGGCCTCCAGCACGGCGTCGTACGGGCCGGCCGGCACCTCGGCCGGGACCGCGTCCGCCGGGGCGGCGCCCGGGTCGACGGCGATCCCGGTCAGCCCGAAGCGCTCCTCGCCGACCTGGATCAGCTGGTCCAGCGTCTCGCGGATCTGGGCCTCGGGGGCCGCGCCCTGGAAAAGCGGGAGGGCCTGCCCGGCGACGACGGCGAAGACGGCCGGGATGCCCTGGATACCGAACTGCTGCATCAGCATCTGGTTCGCGTCGACATCGACCTTGGCCAGCAGGAAGCGGCCGTTGTACTCGACGGCCAGACGCTCCAGCAGGGGGCCCAGCTGCTTGCACGGCTCGCACCACTCGGCCCAGAAGTCGATGACGACGGGGACCTCGGCGGAGCGCTGGAGGACATCGCGCTCGAAACCGGCTTCATCGACGTCGATCACCAGGGCGGTGGGCGCGACGGCTCCGGCGCCCCCGGTACGGGAGGCCTCCGCGCGGGCCTGCTCCGCCTTGGCCTTGGCCTCACCGGCCGCCTTGACAGCGGCGAGGTCGACAACGCCGCTCATGGACATGTTCCTAGGCTGCATGCGTACATCCTCCCCCCTGAGCACACCGTTCCGGAAAGCGAGTGCGAGAACCGGACCGGCCCGGGCGCCCCCACCGGTGTGCGGGGGCGGACGGGCCGAGGCGGTCCCGGCTCCCCGAAGCGCCCGTAGGGCCCGGAGGAACCGGTCGGGCCCCTGAAAGACCCTGGCTGGAACTGATCGGACCCCGAAAGGCCCGGGTGGACCTTCCGGATCCCCATCCGGCCGGTCCGTGCGGCTCCGGGTCCCCACCCGGCGCCTGGGATCTCCGTGGAGACCCCGGTGGCTGTCGCTCGTTCGTTCCGTGGCGCAGGGGGGCGATCCTGCCGCCCTCCTTACGCTACGACCCGTAGCGTAACTGCCGATCACCCCGCCCGGACAGGTGATCCCGGTGATCTGTCTCACGGGCACCGGAGCACAACCGTTCGCCCTACCGGCCGGTATGGTCGCCGCATCATGAACGACAGCGACCCCCGAGCCACCCGACCAGGACGTCCGCGGAGCACCGCGGCCGATGCCGCGATCCTCGAAGCGACGCGGGCGTCCCTGGTCGATCTCGGCTGGTCGAAGCTGACGATGGGCGATGTGGCGACCCGGGCCGGGGTCGCCAAGACGACCCTCTACCGGCGCTGGGCGGGCAAGAACGAACTGGTCGTGGACGCGGTCGCCGTCCTCTTCGACGAGCTGGAGCTGCCCGACCGGGGCAGCCTGGCCGCCGACGTGCAGGGCGTCGTGCTCCAGTTCGCCGCCCTGCTGGAGCGGCCGGAGGCCCGTACGGCGCTGATGGCGGTGGTCGCCGAGTCCACCCGCGACGACTCGCTGCGCCTGAGGATCCGCTCGGCGATCGTGGACCGGCAGAAGCGGCTGGTGCTGCTGGGCCGGGAACGCGCCCAGGCACGCGGCGAGCTGCGGTACGAGGACGACTCCTCGACTGCCTCCCGCAACGCGGACCTGATCTTCGACGTGATCGCCGGAGCCGTGGTGCACCGCACTTTGGTGAGCGCGGAGCCGGTGGACTCCGCGTGGGCGAGCGGCTTCACCTCGCTGCTCCTGCTGGGGCTGGCGGGCGCGCAGGCGGGCTGAGAAGGCCCGCTCAGACCTGGTAGCGGCCCGGCGCGAACAGGTGCAGGTGCTCCGCCACCCAGGCCGAGGTCCGCTCCAGGCCTTCCTCCAGGCCGACTTCGGGCTCCCAGCCCGCCCACGTACGGGCGCGGGTGTTGTCCGAGAGCAGCCGGTGCACCTCACTGCCGGAAGGCCGCAGCCGCGCCGGGTCCACGACGATCTCGGCGTCCCGACCGGAGGCGGCGATGAGGGCCTTCGCGAGGTCCCCGACCGAAATCTCCCGGCCGGTACCGAGGTTGACGCTCTCCCCCAGGGCGCGGTCGCAGCCGGCCAGCGCCAGGAACCCGGCCGCGGTGTCGGTGACATAGGTGAAGTCGCGGGTCGGGGTCAGCGAGCCGAGGCGGATCTCCCGGGCCCCGGCGTGCAGTTGGGCCAGGATCGTGGGGATCACGGCGCGGGCCGACTGGCGGGGCCCGTAGGTGTTGAACGGCCGCACCACCGTCACCGGCAGCTCGAAGGCGTGCCAGTGGGACAGCGCCATCATGTCGGCGCCGATCTTCGATGCGGAGTACGGGGACTGCGGCTGGAGCGGGTGGTCCTCGCCGATCGGGGCCGTCAGGGCGCTCCCGTACACCTCGCTGGTGGAGGTGTGCAGCAGGCGGCGCACGGAGTGGCGGCGGCAGGCCTCGGCGATGTTCTCGGTGCCGACGACGTTCGTGCGGACGTACGCGCCCGGGGAGTCGTAGCTGTAGGGGATGCCGATGAGCGCGGCGAGGTGGAAGACCGTGTCGCAGCCCTCGACCGCGTCCATCACCCGGCCCGCGTCGCCGACGTCCCCGGCGATCATCTCGACGGGGCCGTGCGGGTCGTCGAGGTAGCGGGCGAGGTGGCCCTTGTCGGCGTACGGCTTGTAGTGGACGAACGCCCGTACGCGTGCGCCGCGTCGGACGAGCAGGTCGACGAGGGTGGAGCCGATGAACCCCTCGGCTCCGGTGACGAGGACGGTGCGGCCGGTCCAGTCGACGGTGCTGCCGGTGATGTTGTCGGTGGTGCTGCCGGTGATGTTGTCGGTGGTGCTGCCGGTGATGTTGTCGGTGGTGCTGCCGGTGGTGCTGGTCATGGGGTGAACTCCCTTGCTTCGGACGGGTGTACGGAGGTGGCGGCAAGGCGGATGACCGTCCCGGCGAGCAGGTCGGCGGCGCGGGCGTGGTTGCCCGGGTCGGCGGCGCGTCCCATCACGGCGAGCCGGGCCGGGTCGGCGAGCAGCGGGTCGATCAGTTCGGCCAGCCGGTCGGCGGTGGTCTCGGCGTCGGGGACCAGGTGGGCGGCCCCGGCGTCGGAGAGGACCCGGGCGTTGTGGGTCTGGTGGTCGCCGGGGGCGTGCGGGTACGGCACGAGGACGGCGGGCACCCCGGTCGTCGCGAGTTCCGCGATCGTGGCCGAGCCGGCCCGGCACACCACCAGGTCGGCCACCGCGTAGGCGAGGTCCATCCGGTCGAGGTAGGGCACCGCCCGAGCGACCGGCCCCACGCCCGCGTCGGCGAGCGTCCGGACCTCCCCCGGTGCGCACGGCCCCGCACCCGAACCGACCTCGGCCAGCTTTCGCCGGGTCTCCGCGAGCGCGGCCGGGCCCGTCTTGATCAGGAGGTGGACGTCCTCGCGGTTCCGCCAGCGGGCGGCGAGGCCCACGGCGGCGGCGGTGAGGCGGGCCGCGCCGAGGCTTCCGCCGTTGAAGAGGATCACCCTCGCCCCCTCGGGTATCCCGAACGCCCGCCGGGCTTCCTCGCGCAGGGCGGGCCGGTCCAGGGCGGCCAGGGACGCGGCGATCGGCATGCCGACGGTCTGCGCCCGCTCGCCGCCCGACAGATGGGCGCGGCTGCCGTCGAAGGCGACGGTGAGATGGTCGGTGAGCCGGGCGGCGAACTGGTTGGCCCGGCCGGGCACCGCGTTGGACTCGTGGATCACGCTGGGCAGTCCGGCCATCCTCGCGCCGACGATCGCCGGGGCGCTCGGGTAGCCGCCCATGCCGACGACGACCTGCGCCCGCTGTTTGCGCAGGACCGAGCGGGCCTGGGCGCCGGAGCGGAGCAGGGCGGCCGGGAGCAGAAAACGCTTCGCTCCGAGCGCGGGGTCGAAGGGGATCATGTCGACGGTGTGCAGCCGGTAGCCGGCCGCCGGGATCAGGGTCGTCTCCAGCCCGCGTTCGGTGCCGATGAAGGAGATGACGGCGTCCGGGTCGGCGCGGCGCAGGGCCTCGGCGAGGGCGAGACCGGGGTAGATGTGGCCGCCGGTGCCGCCCGCACCGATCACGACGGAGAGTGGTGTGCGCATGGCCGCCACTCTCGGCGGGCGGCTTAAGAGGGTTCTAAGAGTCCGGTTTGGCAGTCTTCGGGGTATGCGGAGTACGAGCAGGATTCTGGTGGCCGAGGACGAGCCGGACGTGCGGGCCGCCGTCGAGGACGGGCTGAGCGTCGAGGGGTACGAGGTCCGGGGCGTCGGCGACGGGCTGGCCGCGCTGTCGGCGGTGGCCGCCTGGGAGCCGGACGCTCTGGTCCTGGACGTGATGATGCCGGTCCTCGACGGGCTCGCGGTGTGCCGGAGGCTGCGGGCGATGGAGGACCGGACGCCGGTGCTGGTCCTGACCGCGCTGTCGTCGGTGAGCGAGCGGGTGGACGGTCTGGAGGCGGGGGCCGACGACTATCTGGTGAAGCCGTTCGCGCTGGACGAACTGGTGGCGAGAGTACGGGCATTGCTGCGGCGGGCTGCGCCGCCCGCCCCGGACGGGGACCTGGCCTTCGCGGATCTGACGCTGGATCCGGTGACGCGGACCGGGCGGCGCGGCGGCCGCCCGGTGGAGTTCTCCCGTACCGAGACGGCGTTGCTGGAGCTGCTGCTGCTCCACCCGGGGCAGGTGCTCCCGCGCGAGGTGATCCTGGAGCGGGTCTGGGGCCAGGATTTCGGGCCGGACTCCAACTCGCTGGCGGTGTACGTGGGTTATCTGCGGCGGAAGCTGGAGGCGGGCGGCGAGCCGAGGCTCGTCCACACCGTGCACGGGCTCGGCTACCGGCTGGACGTGGTGTGAGCGGGGTGCGGAGGCTGGGCGCCCGGTGGCGGCGGAGACGACCGCTGCGTACGCGCCTCGCGCTGGCCGCCTCGGCTGCGGTGGCGCTGGTCGCGGTCGGGGTGTGCGCGGCGGCGTTCTTCGTCATCCGCTACGAACTGCTGCACCAGCTGGACCTGTCCCTCACGCAGTCGGCGACCCGGGTGATCCAGGAGAACCGGGGTGAGGGGCCGCAGATCGTGGCCGGCGAGTGCCGCTACCTCTCCGCGCCCGCCTGTGCCCAGATCGTGCCCGCCGACCCGGAGGCGGACCCGGAGGCCGCGTATCTGCTGCCCGTCTCCGCCCCCGTACGGGAGGTGGCGGCGGGGACGCGGGCCCCGTACTACAGCAACGTCTCCCGCTTCGGGCAGCCGCTGCGGATGCTGACCACCCGGTTCGGGGACGGGCGGGCGCTCCAGGTGGCGCTGCGGGCGGACCCGGTGGAGAAGGGCGTGCGGCAGGCGGCCGTGCTGCTCGCGGCGGTCGGCGGGGCGGGGGTGCTGCTGGCGGGGCTGCTCGGGTACGCCGTCTCGCGCACGGGCCTGGCCCCGGTGGCCCGGCTGACCTCGACCGCCGAGCGGATCGCGGCGACCCGGGACCCGCGCCACCGCATCGAGCTGCCGCCGGGGCCGCCGGGGCGGCAGGACGAAGTGACCCGGCTGGCCACCAGCTTCAACACGATGCTCGGGGAGCTGGAGCAGTCGGTGAGCTCCCAGCGCCGGCTGGTCGCGGACGCCTCGCACGAGCTGCGGACCCCGCTGACCGCGCTGCGCACCAACGCGGAGCTGCTGGCCCGGGCGGACCGGCTGACGCCCGCGCAGCGCGCAAGGGCCTCGGGGGCGCTGGGGCGGGGGATCCGTGAGGTGACCGGGCTGGTGAACGACCTGATCGAGCTGGCCCGGGACGAGGAACCGCTGCCCCTGGTGGAGGAGGTGCGGATCGCGGAGGTGGCCGAGCACACGGTGGCCATGGCCCGGACGCACTGGCCGGAGACCCGTTTTCTGCTGGAGGTGGGGGCGGGCGCGACGGAGGCCACCCGGCCCGGGGTACCGGCGCGGCTGGCCCGGCTGCTGACGAACCTGCTGGACAACGCGGCCAAGTTCAGCCCGCCGGGCACCCCGGTGGAGGTGGCGCTGAGCGTGTACGGGGCCGGGGGCGGGCTGGAACTGACGGTCCGGGACCACGGGCCGGGGATCCCGGCCGATGATCTCCCGTACGTCTTCGACCGCTTCTACCGGGCCGAGGCGGCCCGTGCCCTGCCCGGTTCGGGGCTGGGTCTGGCGATGGCCCGGCAGATCGCGCGCGCCCATGGTGCGGAACTGACGGCGGGGGCGGCGCCCGGCGGCGGCGCGCTGTTCACGCTGACGTTCGGGGAGGGCCCGTAGGAGGCGGGGCCCGTGGAGGGCAGGGCCCGTGCAGGGCAGGGCCCGTGCAGGGCAGGGCCCGTGCAGGGCAGGGCCCGTGCAGGGCAGGGCCCGTGCAGGGCAGGGCCCGTGCAGGGCAGGGCCCGCGGGGCGGCGGGCCCTCCCCCAGGAGCTCAGAACCCCGGCGGTTCCGTGTAGGTGCCCCACTCCTCGCGCAGCACCCCGCAGATCTCGCCGAGCGTGGCCTCGGCCCGTACCGCGTCCAGCATCGGCGCGATCATGTTCGAGCCGTCGCGGGCGGAGGCGAGCATCGCGTCGAGGGCGGCGGTCACCTTGGCGTCGTCGCGGGCGTCCTTGCGGTCCGCGAGCTGGCTGACCTGGTCGCGCTCGACCTCGTGGCTGACCCGGAGGATCTCCAGGTCGCCGGTGACCGAGCCGTGGTGGACGTTGACGCCGACGACCCGCTTGTCACCCTTCTCCAGGGCCCGCTGGTACTGGAACGCGGACTCGGCGATCTCGCCGGTGAACCAGCCGTCCTCTATGCCGCGCAGGATGCCGGAGGTCATCGGCCCGATGGGGTGCTGCCCGTCGGGGTGGGCGCGGGTGCCGCGCTCCTTGATCTGGTCGAAGATCTTCTCGGCCTCGGCCTCGATCCGGTCGGTGAGCTGCTCGACGTACCAGGAACCGCCCAGCGGGTCGGCCACGTTGGCGACGCCGGTCTCCTCCATCAGCACCTGCTGGGTGCGCAGGGCGATCTCGGCGGCCTGCTCGGAGGGGAGCGCGAGGGTCTCGTCGAGGGCGTTGGTGTGGAGCGAGTTGGTGCCGCCGAGCACGGCGGAGAGCGCCTCGACGGCGGTGCGCACCACGTTGTTGTACGGCTGCTGCGCGGTGAGCGAGACGCCGGCGGTCTGGGTGTGGAAGCGGAGCCACTGCGCCTTGTCGGTCTGGGCGCCGTACGTCTCCTTCATCCAGCGGGCCCAGATGCGGCGGGCGGCGCGGAACTTGGCGATCTCCTCGAAGAAGTCCAGGTGCGCGTCGAAGAAGAAGGAGAGCCCGGGGGCGAAGGTGTCGACGTCCAGGCCGCGCGAGAGGCCCAGCTCCACGTAGCCGAAGCCGTCCGCGAGGGTGTACGCCAGCTCCTGCGCGGCCGTCGCCCCGGCCTCCCGGATGTGGTAGCCGGAGACGGAGAGCGGCTTGTAGGCGGGGATGTCGCGGGCGCAGTGCTCCATCAGGTCGCCGATGAGGCGCAGGTGGGGCTCGGGCTGGAAGAGCCACTCCTTCTGCGCGATGTACTCCTTGAAGATGTCGGTCTGGAGGGTGCCGTTGAGCACGCCCGGATCGACGCCCTGGCGCTCGGCGGCGACCAGGTACATGCAGAAGACGGGCACGGCCGGGCCGCTGATCGTCATCGAGGTGGTGACGTCGCCGAGGGGGATGTCCCCGAAGAGGACCTCCATGTCGGCGGCGGAGTCGATGGCGACCCCGCAGTGGCCGACCTCGCCGAGCGCGCGCGGGTCGTCGGAGTCCCGGCCCATGAGGGTCGGCATGTCGAAGGCGACGCTGAGGCCGCCGCCGCCCGCCGCGAGGATCATCTTGTAGCGCTCGTTGGTCTGCTGGGCGTTGCCGAAGCCGGCGAACTGGCGGATCGTCCAGGTGCGGCCCCGGTAGCCGGTGGGGTGCAGCCCGCGGGTGAAGGGGTACTCCCCCGGCCAGCCGATCCGCTCGAATCCCTCGTACGTGTCACCGGGGCGGGGCCCGTACGCGGGCTCGACCGGGTCGCCCGAGAGCGTGGTGAAGTCCGCGTCACGCTTGCGGGCCTTGTCGTAACGGGCCTGCCAGCGGAGGCGGCCTTCCTCGATCGCGTCAGCGTCCATACCTCGAATTTACTAGGACGTCCTAGTAAATGTCGATGGCAAACCGCCCGGCGCTTTTCGCGCGGGGCGGTTCGGGGTGGTCCGACAGCCTCTCAGGCCTTGGCGGTGACCGGTGTGGGGTCGGTGACCAGGGCGCGGGCCTCGCGGCTGACCTTCGGTTCGACGAAGAACGAGGCGAAGGGGATACAGCCCGCGGCCAGCACCCACAGGAGCTTGCCGAAGGGCCACTTCGCCTTGGAGCCGAGATCGAACGCGAAGACGACGTAGACGATGAACAGCACGCCGTGGATCTGCGAGATCAGCATGGTGTCGCCGGTCTCGAAGCCGTACTTCGCGATGATCGCCACGGTGAAGACGAGCAGCCAGATGGCGGTGACGTAGGCCATCACCCGGTAGCGGGTGAGCACGTTCTGTTTCATGGCTACGAGCGTAACGGGACGACCGGCGCGATCTTCGCGCGACCCCGGCCTCACCGGAAGCCCGCGTTCACTTCTCCTCGAAGTCCTGGGCCGCCACCCGCAGCGGACGCAGCATGGCGAAGATCTCGGCGCACTCCTCGGAGTCGTACACCCCGAGCCCGAAGTCGATCGCGACCAGGTCCCGGGTGGCCGCCTCGACGACGTCGCGGCCCTTGTCGGTGATGGACGCCAGCGTTCCGCGGCCGTCGTTGGGGTTCGGCCGCTTACCGACGAGACCGGACCTGACCAGCCGGTCCACGGTGTTGGTGACCGAGGTGGGATGCACCATCAGCCGCTCCCCGATCTTGGACATCGGCAGCTCACCGGCCTTGGAGAAGGCGAGCAGCACCAGCGCCTCGTACCGGGCGAAGGTCAGCCCGTACGGCTTGACGACGGCGTCGACCTCGGCGAGCAGGATCTGCTGGGCCCGCATGATCGAGGTGATCGCCCCCATCGAGGGCACGGGCCCCCAGCGCTGCTGCCAGAGCTCGTCGGCGCGGGCGATGGGATCGAAGGGAAGACTGAGCGGCTTCGGCACGGCATCGACCTTACCGACTGGTCACATGCCGGTCAGCCCCGTCTCGTCCTTCGGTATCGGACATCCGTCCGGGGGCTGTCCTGCGGACCTCGGCGACCAGGAGGAGCGTGCAGACGGTACCGATGATTCCGGATCCGGCGACCACCTGGTGCACGGGGAAGAACTCGGCCGCGAGCCCCGCCAGTGCCATCCCGATCCCCTGGACGGTCATCAGCCCGGCGGTGAGCAGCGTCATGGCCCGGCCGCGCAGCTCCTGGGGGACGGCGTCGACGAACCACTGGTCGAGCCCGATCACATAGGCGGCGCCCGCGCCGGCCAGGGCGAGGGCCGCCAGGGCGAGCGGCAGCCCGGGGCGGACCACGTACACGAGGAGCGGGAGCAGGCCGGCGGCGGCGACCGGCAGGACGATCCGGGTGCGGTTACGGGGGCTGAGCGCGGAGCCCACGAACAGCTCGGCCCCGATGTGCCCGACGGCCATCGCGCAGAGCAGCAGCCCGAGCGCGGCGGGCGGGGCCCCGATCGCGTCGGCGTACGGGGCGGCGAGCGCCTCCGGGGCCACCACGAACATCGCGGGCAGCCAGAACAGCAGCATCAGCGCCCGGATACGGCGGTCGCCCAGCACCAGACGGGCCCCGGAGAGCGACTCCTTGAGGAGGGTTCCGCGGCCGTCACCGGTGCCGGCGCGGGCGGGGCGGTCGCGGGTCCCGAAGCGGAGCAGCGCGGCCGAGCACAGGAAGGTCACCACGGTGACGGTGATCGCGCCGCGCGGCGACAGCACGGTGAGCAGCACCCCACCGGCGCCGAACCCGATGAGCATCGCGCTCTGCGAGACGATCCGCAGCAGCGAACGGCCCAGTACGTAGAGGTCGCCCTCGCCGAGGATGTCGGTGAGCGCCGCCATCCGGGTCCCGGTGAAGACCGGCGCGATGGCGGCGACCAGGCAGCGCAGGGCGAGGAGTCCGGCGACCGGGGTGGCCGGCACCAGCATCACGGCGACGCAGGCCGCGCAGAGCAGGTCGCAGACGACCAGGACGCGGCGGGCCGGGTAGCGGTCGGCGACCCCCGCGAACAGCGTCCCGCCGATCATGTACGGCAGCAGCCCCAGCGCGAACGTCAGCGCGCTGAGCAGCGGGGAACCGGTGAGGTCGTAGACGAGCACGGTGAGCGCCAGCTCACTGACCACGACGCCGAGCAGCGAGAGCAGGTGCGCGGCGAAGACGGCCCGGAATTCGGTGACGGCGAAGACGGCCCGGTAGCCGCGCGGGGCGGCGGGGGCCAGGAGGTCGGGGCCGGGGGCGGTGGGAGCCGGGGCGTCGGGGCCGAGGGCGGCGGGAGCCGGGGCGTCGGGGCCGAGGGCGGTGGGAGCCGGGGCGTCGGGGCCGAGGGCGGTGGGAGCCGGGGCGTCGAGACCGGCGGGCTCCCGGAGCGTGCGCCCGGGGCCCGGGTCACGGTGGGCGGCACGCTCCGGGGGCGGAGCCGGGACCGGTGCCGCCGGGGCGGGCGGTGTACGGGGTGTGTCCGCCGGGGCGGGGCTGTCGGTCGGCATGGGACGACCCTGGGGCCGGGGCGCGGCCGGCCCTAGACTTTCGGCTGGAGACGAATGTCCGGGCCGCGGAGCGAGGGGGAGGCATGCCGTTCCAGCTGCACTTCGGAGAGAGCGATCTGCTGCGCTGCCGGTTCGCGCTGTCACCGCTGTTCGAGACCCAGGAGGCGGTGCGCACCCTGCACCGCACCGGCCGCCACGGCTACCACCTGCCGTGGCTCCGCCGGATCCGGGAGGCGTCCGGGGCACTGGACCTGGAGCCGCTGTGGCTGCTGATGCCGGCCGTCGGCCATAACCCGGACTTCATCTGCCCGCCGCCGATCGGTCCGCTCGCGACGTTCGAGGAGGAGATCGCGGCCGTCCGGGCGGTCGATCCGGAGGTGGCGCGGGCCGACATGGCGCTGGCCCTGGCGGACCGGCCCGGCGGGGCAGCGTCGGCGACGGGCCGGCGGCTGCTGGCCGATCCGGCGCGGGCCGTGCGCGAGCTCGCCGATCTGCTGGAGCGGGCCTGGCAGGCGCTGATCGAGCCGTACTGGCCCCGGCTGCGGGCCCTGCTGGAGGCGGACATCGCCTACCACTCGCGGCGGCTCGCGGACAGCGGGCTGGAACAGTTGCTGGGTGAGCTGAGCCCCCGGCTGAGCTGGAACGGCTCGACGCTCACGGTGGCCGGGACCCAGGGCGACCACGAGCGGGTGCTGGGCGGGCAGGGGCTGGTCCTGATGCCGAGCGTCTTCGTCTGGCCGGAGGTGGTGGGCGGCCACGAGGAGCCGTGGCGGCCCGGGCTGATCTACCCCGCGCGCGGCATCGGCGGGCTGTGGAGCGAGTCCGGCGACCGGACTCCGGAGACCCTCGCCCGGCTGCTCGGCCGGGTCCGGGCCGATGTGCTGTGCGCGCTGGACGAACCGGCCGGGACGAGCGCGCTGGCGCACCGGCTCGGCCTCGCCCCCTCGTCCGTGTCGGCCCATCTGTCCGTGCTGCGCGGGGCGGGGCTGCTGGCCTCGCGGCGCTACGGACACCAGGTGCTGTACGAGCGCACCCCGCTGGGGATCGCGCTGGCCGCCTCGGACTGACGCGATCCAGGTCCTGTCGGCGTACGGGTCACGGACGGTGTCGCACCGCCACTCTCAGTGACCACCGTGTCACGATGGCCCCCGCTTCCCTGTGTTCCGTGTCCGCGAGTCACCACCGTCCGAGGGGTCTGGATGTCCGGCCGCAGAATCGTCCCCCGCGCTCTCCCCCGTACCGTCCCCGTCCTGGCCGCCCTCACCCTGGCGACCGTCCTCACCGCGGGTTGCTCGACACCGGAACCGCGCGTCACCCGGACCGCCGAGGCGGCGGACGAACTCGTCCGGGGAGAGCCCGCCCCGAGCGCGTCCTCCCCGTACTGGGTCGATCCGAACAGCGACGCGGCCCGCCAGGTGCGCACCTGGGAGAAGGAGGGGCGCGAGGCGGAGGCGAAGATCCTGCGGCGGATCTCCGGCCGGCCGGTGGCCGACTGGCCCGCGTGGGACGACCCGGCCCCGGGGATCCGGGCCGCCGCGAAATCCGCCGCCCGCACGAAGAAGACCATCCTGCTGGTGGCGTACAACATCCCGCACCGCGACTGCGGCCTCTACTCCGCGGGCGGCGCGAAGGACGCGGACGCCTACCGTTCCTGGATCGGCGAGTTCGCCGACGCCATCGGGAACGCTCCGGCGACCGTGATCCTGGAGCCGGACGCCCTCCCCCACATCACGGACGGCTGCACCCCGCCCGAGCACCACGCCGAGCGCTACCAGCTCCTCTCCGAGGCGGTGGACACGCTCAAGGCCCTGCCGAACACCCGGGTCTACCTGGACGCGGGCAACCCGGACTGGATCGACGAGCCGTCCAAGATGGCACAGCCGCTGCGCCAGGCCGGCATCGACCGGGCCGACGGCTTCTCCCTGAACGTCTCCAACTTCCAGTCGAACGGGAGCGTGAAGACGTACGCGAAGCGGCTCTCCGACGCCGTGGGCGGCTCGCACTTCGTGATCGACACCAGCCGCAACGGCAACGGCCCCCTGTCCGGGGGCCGCGAGGAGGCCTGGTGCAATCCGCCGGGCCGGGGGCTCGGCACGCCGCCGACCACCGACACCGGCGACGACCGGCTCGACGCCTATCTGTGGATCAAGCGGCCGGGCGACTCGGACGGCACCTGCCGGGGCGGCCCGCCGGCCGGCGACTGGTGGCCGGAGTACGCACTCGGCCTGGCGAGGCGCGCCGCCTCCTGAGCCGGTCGCGGCGCGCCCCCGGGCTCAGGCGACCTTGACCCACTTCGCCTCGGAGGGAACGCCGTCGGTGTCGGTGACGAAGAGCATGTACCAGCCGGGCGGCACCAGTGTGGGGTCGTCCGGCACGGTCACGCTCACCTTGCCGTCACCCTTCTTCAGGCCCAGTTCGATGGAGCGCTGCTCCACATCGGTGGTGTGGGTGACCGCGCTCGGCCGCATCAGCCGGGCGGTGGCGATCCGGTCGGCGTCGGCGCTCTCGTAGGTGACCGTCGCCCCGCGCTCGGCGTTCTCGGGGCCGTTCCCGATCACCGGGCGCTTGTCCTTGCCGCGGTGCAGGGCGGGCGGGGTGTAGACCTCCATGCGCTGCTCGAACTTGCCGAGCTTGGTGTTGTCCTTGTCGCCGTAGAGCGAGTCGGAGCCGAAGGTCGCCACCCGCCCGTCGGGCAGCAGCAGCGCCTCGGAGTGGTAGTTGCGCCCCACCGTCGGCTCGGCCGCCTCCTTGAACGTGTTGGTCTTGGGGTCGTAGGACTGCGCCTTCAGGATGTTGCTGGCCCCGCGGCCCCGGTAGTCCTCGGATCCGCCGCTGGTGAAGACGGTGTCGTCGGGCATGATCACGCTGTTCAGATAGCGCGTGCCCTGCGGCAGGTCGGGGCCCGGCTCGAAGGCCGGGTTCTCCTGCTTGAGGTCGATGACCGCCGTGCGGGCGGTGGACTTCTTGGACTCGCCGACCCCGCCGCCGCCGAGCACCATCACCTTCTGGTCCTGCACGGGCGGTAGCAGCAGCGAGGCAGCCGTCTCCAGCTGATCGGTGTCGGTCAGTCCGGGCACCTTGGTGAAGGTGTTCTTCTTGATGTCCCAGATGCCGGGCTCGCGCCCCTTGTCCGCCGGGCCGTAACCGGCGTTGGCACCCGGGTAGAACAGCTTGCCGCCCTTGGTCAGGAAGAGCGCCGGGTAGGTCGGGAAGTAGTGGAAGGGGCCCTTGGACCACTTCTTCGTCTTCGGGTCGTAGACCTCGTTGTCGCCCGGGAGGATCGCGCCGACGTCGTCGAGGCCGGAGACGGAGAGCACCCGGCCGTCCTCAAGACCGACGAGCGTCGGATACCAGCGGGCCTCCTTCATCGGGTCGACCTTGATGTACTTCTCCGCCGTCGGGTCGAACTCGTAGGCGGCGCGGATCCCCTGGAAGTCCTGCTTGTCCATGGTGATCTTCTCGGCGAGTCCGTAGGAGTTGTCGGCGGCCTTGCCCTTCAGCCCGACGATCTCGTACTGGGCGGCGTCCGCCGCCACCGCGTCGGGTCCTTCGTCCACCGCCTCGACGAAGACCCGCTGCTCGGAGGCGGTCACCTTGGTCTTCCACGGCTTCATCCGGCCGCTCTCGAAGTAGTCGACCTCGAACTCGCGCTTGGCCTTGGGGACGGTGACGTCGAACTTGGCCACGTACTCGGCGCCGGAGGGCGAGCGGAAGACCGTGCCCTTCTTGAGCTTCAGCGGCTTGTCCGGGTTCTCGTTCTTGACCCGCATACCGCCGCCGGCCCGCTTCACCTTGTCGTCGAGCACCTCGTAGCGGGCGGTGCCGCCGGCGATCAGGAGGCGGCCGTCGGGGAGCTGGGCGTGGCCGCCGCAGAAGAAGTCCTCGGGGGTGGGGATCTTCTGGAAGGTGTTCTCGGCCGGGTCCCAGAGCACGGTGTCGAAGGTGCCCGCGTCGAAGTTCTTCTCGTCGTTGCCGGAGCCCGCGACGATCAGCACCTTCCCGGTGTGCAGGAGCGCCGCGTGGATCGCGTTGGTGCGGTACTCCTTCGGGATGTCCACCCGCTCCCAGGAGCCGTACTCCGCCTTGTACTCCGGCTGGTCGATCTTGTACGCGTGGTACCTGTCCTCGGCGAAGGACAGGGCCGCGGGAGCGTTCAGCCCGGCGAGCAGCACCACCGCGCCGCCTCCCAGGAGCGTCTTCCTCATCTGCTTCGAGGGCCGGTAGGCCATGGGTCAGTTCCCTCCTGCGGTGGTGGTGGCGGTGGTGCCGGCGCTCGCCGCGGTGGTCGCCGACGGGGCGGGGCCGGCGGCATAGGCCGGTTCGGGCGGCGGGGGCGCCGGGACGGGGACGGCGCGCGCGGCCTCGGCGCGCCGGTCCTGCCGGACGGTCCAGGCCCAGGCGCCGACCGGGGAGAGGGATATCGCAAGACCCAGCGTCGCCCAGGTCCGCATCGCCACATGGGTGTGGTCCAGATAGACCGACGCGGCGAGGGAGGAGAGCAGGACCGCCGCCCAGGAGAGGTGGATACGGAAGGTGAGCAGCCGGTCCGGGGAGGCCTGGCCGCCCTTGGGCGTGACGACGAACCGGCCGTCGGTGCGCAGCACGGCCGAGCCCAGCGACTTCAGGTAGATCGGGGCGGAGAGCGCGGACATGGCCATGCCGGCGAGACCGCCGGAGCCCTCGGGCTCGTGCGGGGAGACGTTGTGCCGGCGGTTCCAGAGGTAGAGCCCGATCTGGAGGGCGGCGGCGTCGCTGTAGAGCATCAGCCAGATGGAGGCGGCGACCTGGGTGCCGGACGCCCCGAACCAGAGGAACAGCACGCAGCTGCCCACGCCGAGCAGCCAGTTGACCGCGGTCATCGGGTAGTAGACGAGCATCAGCGTGTAGCTGAGGAGGCGGCCGGGGGGCACCCGGAACAGCGCCTTGCCGTACTGCTTGAACAGCGTCTCGTACGTTCCCCGGGACCAGCGCAGCTGCTGGGTGAAGAAGTCCGTCCAGGAGGCGGGCCCCTCGCCCACGGCGAGCACGTCGGGGGTGTAGACCGAACGCCAGTAGTGCCCGGTGTGCGGGTTGCGGCGGCGGTGGATCTCGAAGCCGGTGGCCATGTCCTCGGTGATCGAGTCGTACAGGCCGCCGACCTGACGCAGCGCGGCGATGCGCACGACGTTGTTGGTGCCGACGAACATCGGGGCGCCGTAGCGGTTGCCCGCGCGCTGGATCAGGGCGTGGAAGAGGAACTGCTGCGACTCGGCGGCCTTGGTGACGGCCGAGTCGTAGTTCCCGTAGACCTGCGGTCCGACGACGAAGGCGACGTCCGGGTCGCGGAAGTAGCCCATCATCCGTTCCAGGAAGTTGGGCATCGGCACGTGGTCGGTGTCGACGGAGGCGAAGAAGTCGTAGTCGCCGCCGTGCAGGGCGATCCAGGCGTTGTAGTTGCCGTGCTTCGTCTTCGCCTTGTGGACGCCCTTGTCACGGTTCCACTCGGGGACCCCGCGCCGGGTGAAGTGGTGGACGCCCAGTTCGGCGCAGAGCATCCGGGCCCCGGGGTCGTCGCCCTCGTCGAGCAGCCAGACGTCCAGCGGGCCGGGGTGCTTCAGGCGTACGGCGCCCTTGAGGGTGGCGCGGACCATGGAGAGCGGTTCCTTGCCGGGGACGTACGTGGTCAGGAAGGCGACCTTGGTGCCGGGCTCGGGCGTCACCGGGACCGGGTCCCGCGCGACGAGCGTGGCGTGCGCGATGGAGACCACGTTGACCAGCATGAACAGCTCGATCAGCGCGATCGACACCAGCATCACGGTGTCGGCGACGACCAGCCAGCGCTCCCCGTTCTCCCGCTCGGTCCAGTGCGTGGGCCAGACCAGGTAGAGCAGCAGGACGCCCGTGAGCACCGGGGCGAGGGTCATCAGCAGGACGGCTCTTATTCGGTGCTTCTCCGTCGAGAGCAGGCTCTTGTACCGCACCCGGTACCCCGTCGGTTCCGGCTCCGTGAGCGGACCCGCGAGCCGGCTGTAGGTGTCGTAGTCGTAGCCCTCCGACCGCACCGTGCCTCCCACTGTCGAACGGGTTGATATCCCTACAGAAAGGGACGGCTAACGGCGTGTCGACTTGGCGGGTCCGAGTGAGCGGTTTTTGGTCCGGAGCCGGAAAAGCCCCCGACCGTGTGGCGCCGGGGGCTTTTCGGGTGAACGCGGGTGAGGGCGGGGCGTCCCGCGCGGACGGCGCGTCAGGACGAGAGGTGACGCTCCACGGTCGCGACCTTGGAGGTCAGGCCGTCGGTGACGCCGGGCCGGATGTCGGCCTTCAGTACCAGGGAGACGCGGCCGGCGCGGGCCTCGACGGCGGCCACGGCGCGCTTGACGACGTCCATGACCTCGTCCCACTCACCCTCGATGGAGGTGAACATGGCGTCGGTGCGGTTGGGGAGCCCGGATTCACGCACGACCCGCACGGCGTCGGCGACGTACTCCCCGACGTCCTCGCCGACACCGAGCGGGGAGACGGAGAACGCGACGATCATGCGCTGACCGTGCCCTCGCGGCGGGCGCGGGCGGCGATGACGCCGTCGGCCTCGTACTTCTTGAGGAGCTTGTCGCCGTAGAGCCCGCCGAAGGGCACGACCGCCAGGACGAAGAACAGCGCGACGCGCTTGAGCGGCCACTTCGCCTTGACCCAGACGTCCAGCAGGAACACCACGTAGATCGTGAAGAGGAGGCCGTGCAGCGCGCCGAGCGGCGGCATCAGGAAGTCGATGTCCGAGACGCGCATGAGGAGCGAGCCGAAGATGAGCAGCGCCGGGAAGGAGAGCGCCTCGGGAAGCGAGATGAGGCGCAGCCGGTGCAGGGCGGAAGCGGTCTTGATGTCCACGAGGGCACCTTCGAGTGGGAGGGTCACGTGAGCTTGTGAAGACACGCACAAGCCGCCCCCATTGTGGCATCGCGCCGGGGCGCTCCCGGCGGCGGGGGCCACCCCGTCCGCCGGTGCGCGTATCGCCGCATATCAGGGCCGGTCCGCGTGCGCATCAGGGACGTAACGGTTCCGGAGCCTCTGGCCGGGGTGCGGCGCGGACGGCTACCGTCGTCGCGTGGCGATGTTCCGACTCCAAGGCAGCAAGACGCTCGCCGTCGACCTGACGGGCGATGCCGTCAAGGCGAAGAACGGCTCGATGGTCGCGTACGACGGCCGGATGTCCTTCAAGAAGATGTCCGGCGGCGGTGAGGGGCTCCGGGGCATGGTGACCCGCCGGTTGACCGGCGAGCAGATGACGGTGATGGAGGTGTCCGGGCAGGGCACCTGCTACTTCGCCGACCGGGCGAGCGAGATCAACCTGGTCTCGCTGCGCGGCGACACCCTGTACGTGGAGGCGAGCAATCTGCTGGCCACCGACGCCGGGCTGCGCACGGGCACGACGTTCACCGGGCTGCGCGGCGGGGCGAGCGGCAACGGTCTGTTCACCACCACGGTGGAGGGCGCCGGGCAGGCGGCGATCATGTCGGACGGCACGGCGGTCCTGCTGCGGGTGTCTCCGCAGTATCCGCTGATGGTCGACCCCGGCGCGTACATCGCCCACCAGGGCCGGCTCCAGCAGAGCTTCCAGGCGGGGGTGAACTTCCGGACGCTGATGGGCGAGGGCTCCGGCGAGGCGTTCCAGATCCGCTTCGAGGGTGACGGCCTGGTCTATGTGCAGCCGAGCGAGCGCAACACCGTCGGGGGCGATGTCTGATGCCGTTCCGGGAGATCAACTCCAAGATGGTCGAGGCCACCCTGGCCCCGGGCCAGAAGCTGTTCAGCCAGCGCGGCGCGATGCTGGCGTACCGGGGCGAGGTGTCCTTCACCCCGAACCTCCAGGGCGGTCAGGGCGGCGTCGCGTCGATGATCGGCCGCCGGGTGGCGGGCGAGTCGACGCCGCTGATGACGGTCGAGGGCTCGGGCACGGTGATGTTCGGCCACGGCGGCCACCACATCCAGGTGATCGAGCTGGCGGGCGACACCCTGTACGTGGAGGCCGACCGGCTGCTCGCGTTCGACGGGACGCTCCAGCAGGGCACGATGTTCATGGGCTCGCAGGGCGGGGTGATGGGCATGGTGCGCGGCCAGGTGACCGGCCAGGGCCTGTTCACCACCACCCTCAAGGGGCACGGCGCGGTCGCGGTGATGGCGCACGGCGGGGTGATCGAACTGCCGATCGCCCCGGGCCGGGACGTCCACGTCGATCCGCAGGCGTACGTCGCCCATCACGGTGACGTGACGAACAGGCTCTCCACGGCCGTCGGCTGGCGGGACATGGTGGGGCGGGGCTCCGGCGAGGCGTTCCAGCTGGAGCTGAGCGGCAGTGGTGCGGTGTACGTCCAGGCGTCGGAGGAGAAGCTGTGAGCACGCCCGTGGTCCTCGACCCGATGACGCTGCCGTCGGACGACAACGTCAACTCCTACACCTTCTGCGTGGAGCTCAAGGGGAGCCGGTGGTTCCTTCAGAAGGGCAAGATGATCGCCTACTACGGGCAGATCCAGTTCGACGGCATCGGGCACGGCCGGTTCGAGCGGCTGGTGCGCGCCGGCTTCCACTCGCCGCTGCACGCGAGCGACTGGGTGGTGGCCGAGGGCAGCGGGAAGATGCTGCTGGCGGACCGGGCGTTCGATGTGAACTCCTTCGACCTGGAGGACGGGAACCTCACCATCCGGTCCGGGAACCTGCTGGCGTACCAGCCGACGATGGCGCTGAAGCAGTCGATCGTGCCGGGGTTCGTGACGCTGATCGGTACGGGGAAGTTCGTGGCCGCGTCGAACGGCCCGGTGGTGTTCATGGAGCCGCCGCTGCGGGTCGATCCGCAGGCGCTGGTGGGCTGGGCCGACTGCCCCTCCCCGTGCCACCACTACGACCACGGCTATATGACGGGCGTGATGGGCGGTATCCGGTCGCTCACAGGGATCGGCGGGACGTCGGGCGAGGAGCACCAGTTCGAGTTCGTCGGGGCGGGCACGGTGCTGCTCCAGTCGAGCGAGGCGCTGATGGCGGAGCAGGCGGCGGGCACGGTCCCGAACGAGCCGGGCGTTCCGGGCGGCGGGGGTCACCCCGGATCCGCTCCGCGCATGCCCGGCCAGCTGGGGGACCTCCAGCGTCGCTTCGGGTTGTGAGCGGTAGTCTGCGGAGTGTGACGTCGAACGCCTGCGCCCAGCCGTCGGTGCTTGCCGACGGGCCCCTCGGCGCTCCCGCGGGCCGGGGGTGCCGGTCGTCACACCCCCCAATTTCGTCCGGCTTTCAACTTCTTAGGTAGAATCCATATATGGAGACCGAGACGGCCACCCGCTGGCTGAACGACACGGAGCAGTGCGCCTGGCGCACCCACCTGGACGTCAGCAGGCTGCTGATGCACCAACTGGAGAAGGACCTCCAGCCGTTCGGCCTGACCATGAACGACTACGAGATCCTGGTCAACCTCTCCGAATCGGACGACCAGCGCATGCGGATGAGCGACCTCGCCGCCGCCACCCTCCAGTCCAAGAGCCGGCTCTCGCACCAGATCACCCGTATGGAGACCGCCGGGCTGGTCCGTCGCACCCACTGCGAATCGGACCGGCGCGGACTGTTCGCGGTCCTCACCGAGCACGGCGCGGAGACCATGCGCAAGGTCGCCCCGCACCACGTCGCCTCGGTGCGGCAGCACTTCATGGACCTGCTGTCCCCCGAGGCGCTCGCCGACCTGCACGCCGCGCTGACCCCGATCGCGGAACACCTGCGCGGCAAGCGCGGCAAGCTGTAGGGCCCGGGACCGTCAGGCGGAGCGGGGCAGCCACAGCCGGAAGGCCGCACCGCCCTCGGCCGCCGCGTGCACCGTCAGCGTCCCGCCGTGGCGCGAGGCGACGTCCCGGGCGATGGCCAGCCCCAGTCCCGCGCCGCCGTCGTCCCGGCTGCGGGCGTCGTCGAGCCGGACGAACCGTTCGAAGATCCGCTCCCGCTCGTCCTCGGGAACGCCCGCCCCGTCGTCCCTGACCTCCACCCGTACGCCGCGCCCGTCGGCCGCCACCGACACCGCGACGCTCCCCTCGGCGTGCCGCTGGGCGTTGTCCAGCAGATTGCCGATCACCCGGGACAGTTGCCCGCGCGACCCGCTCACCTCGAACGCGCCGCCCTCCGGCGCCTCGACGCTCACCGCGATCCGGTCCCCGGTCCGCTGCGACACCTCCTCCCGGACCAGCGCGCCCAGCTCCACCGTCGCGCTCCCGGGCTTCTCCCCCGCGTCCAGCCGGGCCAGCAGCAGCAGATCCGCCGCCAGCACCTGAAGCCGTACGGTGTCAGCGACCGCGCCCGGGAGGTCCAGCAGCTCCGGATGGGCCTCGGCCACCTCCAGCTGGGTGCGCAGCGAGGCGATCGGGGAACGCAGCTCGTGCGAGGCGTCCGCGACGAACCGGCGCTGGCGCTCCACGGACGCCTCCAGGACGGTGAGCGTCTCGTTCGTCGTCCGGGCCAGAGCCGCGATCTCGTCCCGCGAATCGGGCTCCGGCACCCGGCGGGCCAGGTCCTCGGACGCGGTGATCGCCGCCATCTCGCGGCGGATGCCCTCGACCGGCCGCAGGGCCCGGCGGGTCACCAGCCAGGTCACCCCGGCGACGACCACCAGGAGCAGCGGCAGCCCGGTGAGCATCGCCCCGCGCACCGTGTTCACCGCCTCCTGCTCGGCGGCGAGAGGTGCGCCCGCGTACACGGTGAGGGTGACGCCGCGGGGGGTGGTCGCCTCGACGGCGGCGAAGCGGTAGTCGGCGGTGGTGCGGTCGACGGTGGCGGTGCCGTCGGAGAAGTCCGGGTCGTCGGAGGAGACCTGGCCGCGGCCGGGGCGGCTGCCGTCATCGTCGTCGTCGGCGCTGTCGTCGTCGTCCCCGTCCCCGTCCCCTTCGCCGGGCGACGGGGAGGCCCCCGCCGAGGCCGAGGGCACCGGGGTGACGCCGCTCGTGCCGGTGCCGGTGACGGCCCGCAGGTCCTTGGAGACGATGACGACCCGGCCCTCCTCGTCGGTCACCTGGACCGGGTGGTCCTCCTCGTCGTCCAGTTCCAGTTCGTCGTACGGGATGTCCGTGGCCAGCTGCCCGGCCACCTCGCGGGCCGCCACCTCGGCCTGGAGGTCCGCCTGGTCGATCAGGTTGGCCCGCAGGACCAGGAGCACGGCGAGGCCGGCCGCCACCAGGGCGACGGCGACGACCAGGGTGGCCCCGAGGGCGGCCCTGGCCCGTACGGACCTCACTTCGCCTCCAGCCGGTAGCCCGCGCCGCGCACGGTACGGATGGCGGTCGCGCCGAGCTTGCGGCGCAGAGTGGAGATGTAGACCTCGACGATGTTCGGATCGCCGTCGTAGGCGAAGTCCCAGACGTGCTCCAGGATCTCCGCCTTGCTGACGACCTGGCCCGCGCGCAGGGCGAGCTGCTCCAGCACCGCGAACTCCTTGGCGGTGAGCGCGATCTCGTCCTCGCCGCGGATCACCCGGCGGGCGGCGGTGTCGATGCGCAGGGACCCGACGGTCAGGACGGGCGCGGCGGTGCCGGCTCCCCGGCGGCGCAGCAGGGCGCGGACCCGGGCGACGAGGACGACGTAGCTGAAGGGCTTGGTCAGGTAGTCGTCGGCGCCGGTGTCCAGGCCCTCGGCCTCGTCGTACTCGCCGTCCTTGGCGGTCAGCATGAGGATCGGCACCTCGTGGCCGGCGGCGCGCAGGTTCGAGCAGACGCGGTAGCCGTTCATGCCGGGCAGCATGATGTCCAGGATCACCAGGTCGTAGACGCCCTCGCTCGCCCGGTGCAGCCCTTCGAGACCGTCGTGCACGACATCCACGGCGAAACCCTCGGCGGTCAGTCCCCTGGCCAGGGACACCGCGAGGCGCTTCTCGTCCTCCACGATCAACAGGCGCATGCGCACAGCCTCGCAAACTCAACCTGAAGGCGCCTTCAGGTGGCTTCAGGTTGCGTTCAGCAACGTCCCGGCAGTGTGGGTCACGTCGAACAGCAGCAGCTCTCGGGAGGAACCCTCATGAAGCGCAACGTCACCATCGCAGCGATCACCGCGGCCGTGCTCATCGGCGGCACCACCGCCGCCACCGTCGCCTTCGCGGACGACGGTGACCGCCGGGGAGGCACGTCCACGCAGCAGCCGGCCGGCACGGACCGCGACGACCGCGACGACCGCGGCGACGACCAGTCCTACGCCGACGCGGAGGCCCCCCGGACGGACGGTGGCGCGAAGAGCACCCGGATCACCCTCGACCAGGCCGTCGCCGCCGCCCTGAAGAGCGTCCCGGGCACGGTCACCGAGGCCGAGCTGGACGATGACGACGACGACCACGGCCGCGCGGTCTGGGAGCTGGACGTCCGCGGTTCCGACAAGAAGTGGCACGACGTGACGGTGGACGCCGCCAACGGCAAGGTCCTGAAGACCCACGACGACAACGACGACCGCGACCGCCACGCGCCCCGCTCCTCCGCCATCACCCTGAACCAGGCGGTGGACGCCGCTCTGAAGGCCGCGCCGGGCAGCGCCACGTCGATCGACCTGGACGACGACGATGACGACGACAACCGCGGGGGCGACGTCCTGCGCTGGGACATCGACATCACGGGCAAGGACGGGAAGCAGCACGAGCTGCGCGTCGACGCGAAGACCGGCAAGGTCACCGTGGACCGCGACGACGACGGCGACGACGACCGGGACGACCGCGCGGACGACCGGGACGACGACCGCGGCGACGACCAGGATGACCGGGACGGCGACGACAGCTGACGGAGGCCCGGGCGGACACACGTGAGCAACTGAAGGCCCCCGGGGCGGCGTCGGTGCCGCCCCGGGGGCCTTCAGCACGTACTCAGGAGCTTCCCGTCAGCCCCGCCACCAGCTCATCGGCCGCCGCGTACGGGTCCAGGGTCCCCGACACGATGCGCTCGGCCAGGGCGTGCAGGCGGCGGTCGCCGCGCAGGTCGGCGATCTTCTCGCGGAGCGCGGTGACGGCGATCGTCTCGACCTCGTGCGCGGCACGGGCGGTGCGGCGCTCGGCCAGCACGCCGTGCTCCTCCATCCAGGCCCGGTGCTTCTCCAGGGCCTCGACGACCTCGTCCGTGCCCTGGCCCCGGGCGGCGACCGTCTTCACGATCGGGGGGCGCCAGTCGCCGGGGCCCCGGGACTCCCCCAGGCTCAGCATGTGGTTCAGCTCGCGGGCGGTGGCGTCCGCGCCGTCCCGGTCGGCCTTGTTGACCACGTAGACGTCGCCGATCTCCAGGATCCCGGCCTTGGCCGCCTGGATGCCGTCGCCCATGCCCGGGGCGAGCAGCACGACGGAGGTGTCGGCCTGGGAGGCGATCTCCACCTCGGACTGGCCGACGCCGACCGTCTCGACGAGGACCACGTCACAGCCCGCCGCGTCCAGCACCCTGATGGCCTGCGGCGCGGACCAGGCGAGGCCGCCCAGGTGGCCCCGGGTCGCCATCGAGCGGATGTAGACGCCCGGGTCGGAGACGTGGTCCGCCATCCGGATCCGGTCACCCAGCAGCGCCCCGCCGGAGAACGGCGAGGACGGGTCGACGGCGAGGACGCCGACCCGCTTGCCCGCCCGGCGGTAGGCGGAGACCAGGGCCGAGGTGGAGGTGGACTTGCCGACGCCCGGCGAGCCCGTGAGCCCGACGACGTAGGCGTGGCCGGCCAGCGGCGCCAGCGCGGCCATCACCTCCCGCAGCTGCGGGGACGCCCCCTCCACCAGCGAGATCAGCCGGGCCACCGCACGCGGCCTGCCTGCTCGCGCCTGCTCGACCAGCGTGGGGACATCCACGTCCACGTTCACCGCTCCGTATCTCCTGCTCTGCCCCGGAACCCTCACGGGCCCGGAATCCGTACGGGTACTACTTGCCCGGAACGCGGATGATCAGCGCGTCGCCCTGACCTCCGCCGCCGCACAGCGCGGCCGCGCCGGTTCCGCCGCCGCGCCGCTTCAGCTCCAGGGCCAGGTGCAGGACGATCCGGGCGCCGGACATCCCGATGGGGTGGCCGAGCGCGATGGCGCCGCCGTTGACGTTGACCTTGTCCGAGGTGACGCCCAGGTCCTTCATGGACTGGACGGCGACGGCCGCGAACGCCTCGTTGATCTCGATCAGGTCGAGGTCCTCGACGCCGAGGCCGTCCTTCTTCAGGGCGTGCCGAATGGCGTTCGAGGGCTGCGACTGGAGGGAGTTGTCGGGGCCCGCGACGTTTCCGTGGGCGCCGATCTCGGCGATCCAGTCGAGGCCCAGCTCCTCCGCCTTCGCCTTGCTCATCACGACGACCGCGGCGGCGCCGTCGGAGATCTGCGAGGAGGTGCCGGCGGTGATCGTCCCGTCCTTGGCGAAGGCCGGGCGCAGCTTGCCGAGGGTCTCCGCGGTCGTCTCGGCGCGGATGCCCTCGTCCTTGGCGAAGAGGACCGGGTCGCCCTTGCGCTGCGGGATCTCGACCGGGGTGATCTCGGCCTCGAAGAGACCGTTCTTCTGGGCGGCGGCGGCCCGCTGGTGGGACTGCGCGCCGATCTCGTCCTGGGCGGCGCGGTCGAGACCGAGGCGGCTGTTGTGCTTCTCGGTGGACTCTCCCATCGGGATGTTCTCGTACGCGTCGGTGAGGCCGTCGTGCGCCATCGAGTCCAGCATCCCGATCGCGCCGTACTTGTGGCCCTCACGGGACTTGGGGAGCAGGTGCGGGGCGTTGGTCATGGACTCCTGACCGCCCGCGACCACCACGTCGAACTCCCCGGCGCGGATGAGCTGGTCGGCCAGCGCGATCGCGTCGAGCCCGGACAGACACACCTTGTTGACGGTGAGCGCGGGGACGTTCAGCGGGATGCCGGCCTTGACCGCGGCCTGCCGGGCGGGCATCTGGCCCGCGCCGGCCGTGAGTACCTGACCCATGATCACGTACTGGACCTGGTCACCGCCGATGCCGGCCCGGTCCAGGGCGGCCTTGATGGCGAAACCGCCGAGGTCGGCGCCGGAGAAGCTCTTGAGGGAGCCGAGGAGGCGGCCCATGGGCGTCCGGGCGCCCGCGACGATCACTGAGGTGGTGGTACCGGTCGTTGCTGGCATGGGCACGGCCCCTTGGGATCGGATGTGAACGAGGGTTTACCTGAATGTACTGAGAGGCATCGCGCCCGTCATCCGGCAACCGGTGTGACGGCGCGCACGTTGCGTAACCGTGGCGGGAGCGGCGTACGGGCTCCATGCTGATTCCATGTTGACGCGAATCGATCACATCGGGATCGCCTGTTTCGACCTGGACAAGACCGTCGAGTTCTACCGTGCCACGTACGGCTTCGAGGTGTATCACTCCGAGATCAACGAGGAGCAGGGCGTCCGGGAGGCGATGCTCAAGATCAACGGCACGTCGGACGGTGGGGCCTCCTACCTCCAGCTGCTGGAGCCCACCCGGGAGGACTCGGCGGTCGGCAAGTGGCTGGCGAAGAACGGGGAGGGCGTGCACCACATCGCCTTCGGTACGGAGGATGTGGACGGGGACGCCGCGGACATCCGTGAGAAGGGCGTCCGGGTGCTGTACGACGAGCCCAGGACGGGGTCGATGGGGTCCCGGATCACGTTCCTGCACCCCAAGGACTGCCACGGTGTCCTCACCGAACTGGTCACGAGCAAGACGGAGCACTGACCACCGCATACCCGGCCCGGTAGAGTGGGCGGCTCCGGGCCGGGGCCGGGTCGGGGCCGTACCGCGTCCTCGTCGTTTGTCTGTCACCATTCCCCGGGGGACTCACGCCGGCGAGCAGCTCGTGCGGAGAGTCGCTACCAGGGTTGGGGGCTCCCCTGCTCGAACAAAGTTGAGAGCTCGGGGAAGGATGGGACCGCGCAGTGCGGGGCTACGAACGCCAGGAGAGCCACCGGGCTGAAGACGACCATCTCTCGCGGTTCGAAGCCGAGATGGACCGGCTGAAGACCGACCGGGAGAAGGCTGTCCAGCACGCCGAGGACCTCGGATACCAGGTCGAGGTCTTGCGTGCCAAGCTGCACGAGGCCCGGCGCAATCTCGCCACCCGTCCCGCCTACGACAGCGCGGACATCGGCTACCAGACCGAGCAGATGCTGCGGAACGCGCAGGTCCAGGCCGAGCAGATGCGCGCCGACGCCGAGCGCGAGCTGCGCGAGGCCCGTGCCCAGACGCAGCGGATCCTCCAGGAGCACGCCGAGCACCAGGCGCGCCTTCAGGCCGAGTTGCACACCGAGGCCGTCCAGCGCAGGCAGCGGCTCGACCAGGAGCTGGCGGAACGCCGCCAGACCGTCGAGTCGCACGTCAACGAGAACGTCGCCTGGGCCGAACAGCTGCGCGCCCGCACCGAGTCACAGGCCCGCCGGCTGCTGGAGGAGTCCCGCGCCGAGGCCGAGCAGGCGTTGGCCGCCGCCCGCGACGAGGCCGCCCGGCTGGCGGAGGAGACCCGTCGGCGCGCCGGCTCGGAGACCGAGACCGCCAGGGCCGAAGCCGAAGCGATCCTGCTGCGCGCCCGCAAGGACGCCGAGCGGCTCCTCGGGGCCGCCTCCGCACAGGCGCAGGAGGCCACCAGCCACGCGGAGCAGCTGCGCTCCAGCACGACCGCGGAGACCGACCAGACCCGCCAGCAGACCGCCGAGCTGAACCGGTCCGCCGAGCAGCGCCTCTCGGAGGCCGAGACCCGGCTGCGCGAGTCCCGCCTGGAGGCCGAGAAGCTCCTCTCCGAGGCGAAGGACGCCGCCGCCAGGCAGTTGGCCGCCGCCGAGTCGCAGAACGAACAGCGCACCCGTACGGCCAAGTCGGAGATCGCCCGGCTGGTCGGCGAGGCCACCAAGAGCACCGAGGCGCTGAAGGAAGAGGCCGAGCAGGCGCTCGTCGACGCCCGCGCCGAGGCGGAGCGGCTGGTCGCCGAGGCGGGCGAGAAGGCCCGTACGGTCGCCGCCGAGGACGCCGCCGCCCAGCTGGCGAAGGCGGCCCGCAGCGCCGAGGAGGTGCTCACCAAGGCCTCCGAGGACGCGAAGTCGACGACGAGGGCGGCGAGCGAGGAGGCCGAGCGGATCCGCCGCGAGGCGGAGGCCGAGGCGGACCGGCTGCGCGGCGAGGCCGCCGAGCAGGCCGACGAGCTCAAGGGCGCGGCCAAGGACGACACCAAGGAGTACCGGGCCAAGACGGTCGAGCTCCAGGAGGAGGCCCGCCGGCTGCGCGGCGAGGCCGAGACGCTGCGCTCCGAGGCGGTCGCCGAGGGCGAGCGGATCCGGGGCGAGGCCCGCCGCGAGGCGGTCCAGCAGCTGGAGGAGGGCGCCCGCACCGCCGAGGAGCTGCTGACCGAGGCCCGCTCCGACGCGGACGAGCTGCGCACCAAGGCGAACGGCGAGAGCGAGCGCATCCGCACCGAGGCCGCCGAGCGGGCCGCGACCCTGCGCAAGCAGGCCGAGGAGACGCTGGAGCGCACCCGGACCGAGGCCGACAGGCTGCGGGCCGAGGCCGAGGAGCAGGCGGCTGCCGTCACGGAGGCGGCCGAGCGGGCCGCGGCCGAGCTGCGCGAGGAGACCGAGCGCGGTGTCGCCGCCCGGCAGGCCGAGGCCGCCGACGAGCTGACCCGGCTGCACACCGAGGCCGAGACCCGGCTCGCCGCCGCCGAGGAGGCGCTCGGCGAAGCCCGGACCGAGGCCGAGCGGATCCGCCGCGAGACGAACGAGGAGGCGGAGCGGCAGCGCGCCGAGGCCGCCGAGCGCGTACGGGCGCTGACCGAGCAGGCCGGGGCGGAGGCCGAGCGGCTGCGCGACGAGGCGGCAGCCGATGCCGCCCAGTCCCGTGCCGAGGGCGAGAACATCGCCGTACGGCTGCGCGGTGAGGCCACCGCCGAGGCGGAGCGGCTCAAGTCCGAGGCGCAGGAGAGCGCCGACCGGGTGCGCGCGGAGGCCGCGGCCGCCGCCGAGCGGGTCGCCGCCGAGGCCGCCGAGGCGCTGAACGCCGCCCAGGAGGAGGCCACGCGCCGCCGCCGGGAGGCCGAGGAGATCCTCGGCGCGGCCCGGACCGAGGCGGAGCAGGAGCGCGAGCGGGCCCGCGAGCAGAGCGAGGAGCTGCTCGCCTCCGCCCGCAAGCGGGTCGAGGAGGCCCAGGCCGAGGCACACCGGCTCGTCGAGGAGGCGGACGCGAGGGCCACCGAGCTGGTCTCGGCCGCCGAGCAGACGGCCCAGCAGGTACGGGACTCTGTCGCGGGTCTGCAGGAGCAGGCCGAGGAGGAGATCGCCGGGCTGCGCTCGACGGCCGAGCATGTCGCGGAGCGCACCCGGAGCGAGGCGCAGGAGGAGGCGGACCGGGTCCGCACCGACGCGCACGCGGAGCGGGAGCGGGCCTCCGAGGACGCGGTCCGGCTGCGCCGGGAGGCGAACGAGGAGGCGACCCGTCTCCGGCGGGAGGCCGAGGAGGAGACCGACGCCGCGAAGGCGCTGGCCGAGCGGACGGTCTCCGACGCGATCGGCGAGTCGGAGCGGCTGCGCGCGGACACCTCCGAGTACAGCCAGCGGATGCGCACCGAGGCGTCCGACGCGCTGGCTTCGGCGGAGCAGGACGCGTCGAAGGCCCGTGCCGAGGCCCGGCAGGACGCCAACCGGATCCGTTCGGAGGCGGCGGCCCAGTCGGACCGGCTGATGGCCGAGTCGGCCAACGAGAGCGAACGCGTCCGCAACGAGGCGGCCCAGGCCTCCGAGCAGCTCGTCGTCGAGGCCACCACGGAGGCCAACCGCCGCCGGGCCGAGTCCACCGAGCAGGCGGACCGGATGCTGGCCGAGGCGACCGGCGAGTCCGAGCGGCTGCGCGCGGAGGCGGCGGAGCTGCTCGGCTCCGCGCAGGAGCACGCGGCCCGCACCCGCGAGGAGGCGACACGGCTGCGCGCGGAGGCGGAGTCGGCGGCCGAGGAGATGCGCTCCGACGCCCGCCAGGAGGCGGACCGGCTGCTGGACGAGGCGCGCGAGGCGGCGGCCAAGCGCCGTGCGGACGCGGCCGAGCAGGCGGACCAGCTCATCAACAAGGCGCGGGAAGAGGCGCTGCGTACGGCCACCGAGGCCGAGGGTCAGGCCGACACGATGGTCGGCGCGGCCCGCAAGGAGGCCGTGCGCATCACCTCGGAGGCGACCGTCGAGGGCAACACCCTGGTCGAGCGCGCCCGTACCGACGCCGACGAACTGCTGGTCGGCGCACGGCGCGACGCGACGGCGATCCGGGAGCGGGCCGAGGAGCTGCGGGCCCGGCTGGAGAGCGAGATCGAGGAGATGCACGAGCGGGCCCGCCGGGAGACGTCCGAGCAGATGAAGACCGCCGGCGAGCGTGTCGACAACCTGATGAAGGCGGCGACCGAGCAGCGCGACGAGGCCGAGGCGAAGGCCAAGGAGCTGATGGCCCAGGCCAATTCGGAGGCGAGCAAGGTCCGTATCGCCGCGGTGAAACGGGCCGAGTCGCTGCTGAAGGAGGCCGAGACGAAGAAGGCCGGGCTGATCCGCGAGGCGGAGAAGCTGCGGGCCGACGCCGAGGCCGAGGCCAAGCAGACGGTCGACGAGGGCAAGCGCGAGCTGGACGTCCTGGTGCGCAGGCGCGAGGACATCAATGCGGAGATCTCCCGTGTCCAGGACGTGCTGGAGGCGTTGGAGTCTTTCGAGGCTCCGACCGGGGGCGGGAAACCGGGCGGCGGTTCCGCGGGGGGAGCCAAGGCTCCGGCGGCGGCGGGCACTCGGTCGGGGGGCAAGTCGTCCGAGCGGTGACCGATCCGCGGTGTGCCGTGCTTCGTCATGGACATTCAAACCTTCGAGTGGCAAGCACTCCGGGGGTCAGCCACTCAAAAGGGGTGTCATTCTCCAGATCAAACCGGCATCTTCACGCTGACACGCCGCCATGGCCCCTAGGATTCCCCCTATCACCTCACCGGTCTCATTCGACAGGAACCTCATGAGTGACCCTTCCTCCCCCTTCGGCTTCGAGCTCGTGCGACGAGGCTACGACCGCGGTCAGGTGGACGACCGCATCACCAAGCTCGTCGCCGACCGTGATAGTGCCCTGGCCCGAATCACCTCTCTGGAAAAGCGCATCGAGGAGCTGCACCTCGAGACGCAGAACGCCCAGGCCCAGGTAAACGACGCCGAGCCGTCGTACGCCGGTCTCGGCGCCCGTGTCGAGAAGATTCTCCGCCTCGCCGAGGAGGAGGCCAAGGACCTCCGAGAGGAGGCCCGTCGCGCGGCCGAGCAGCACCGGGAGCTCGCCGAGTCGGCGGCCCAGCAGGTGCGCAACGACGCCGAGTCGTTCGCCGCCGAGCGCAAGGCGAAGGCCGAGGACGAGGGCGTCCGCATCGTCGAGAAGGCCCAGGGCGAGGCGAACACGCTCCGCACCGACGCCCAGAAGGACGCCCAGCAGAAGCGCGAGGAGGCCGACGCCCTCTTCGAGGAGACCCGCGCCAAGGCCGCCCAGGCCGCGGCCGACTTCGAGACCAACCTCGCCAAGCGCCGCGAGCAGTCGGAGCGCGACCTCGCGTCCCGCCAGGCCAAGGCCGAGAAGCGTCTCGCCGAGATCGAGCACCGCGCCGAGCAGCTCCGCCTGGAGGCCGAGAAGCTCCGCACGGACGCCGAGCGCCGGGCCCGCCAGACGGTGGAGACCGCCCAGCGCCAGGCCGAGGACATCGTCGCCGACGCCAACGCCAAGGCCGACCGGATCCGCAGCGAGTCGGAGCGCGAGCTGGCGGCGCTCACCAACCGCCGCGACTCGATCAACGCGCAGCTGACCAACGTCCGCGAGATGCTGGCGACGCTGACCGGCGCCGCCGTGGCCGCCGCCGGCTCCCCGGTCGAGGACGAGCCCGCCACCCGCGGTGTCCCGGCCCAGCAGACCCGCTGACCCCCGGCGCGTGTAATACCCCCGTGTGCGCCCGGTTCCGCCCTTGTGGTGGCGCCGGGCGCTCGGGCGTTCTAGCGTGAACGCATGATCGAGCTCGATGGACTCACCAAACGGTTCGGCAGCAAGATCGCCGTCGATCATTTGTCGTGTCAGGTCAGACCGGGCATCGTGACCGGCTTCCTCGGCCCGAACGGAGCGGGCAAGTCCACCACGATGCGGATGATGCTCGATCTCGACAACCCGACCAGCGGTACGGTGCGCATCGACGGCAAGCACTACCGCGAACTCCAGGAACCGCTGAAGTACATCGGGGCGCTCCTCGACGCCAAGGCAATGCACGGCGGCCGCAGCGCGTACAACAACCTGCTGTGCCTGGCGCAGAGCAACCGCATCCCGAGCAGCCGGGTCGACGAGGTGCTCGACATGGTCGGCCTGAGCGCGGTGGCGAAGAAGAAGTCCAAGGGGTTCTCCCTCGGCATGGGCCAGCGGCTCGGCATCGCGTCCGCGCTGCTCGGCGATCCCGAGATCCTGATGTTCGACGAGCCGGTCAACGGACTGGACCCCGAGGGCATCCACTGGATCCGCAATCTGATGAAGGCGCTCGCGTCGGAGGGCCGGACGATCTTCGTCTCGTCCCACCTGATGAGCGAAATGGCGCTGACCGCCGACCATTTGATCGTGATCGGCCAGGGCAAGCTGCTCGCCGACACCTCGATGGCGGACTTCATCCACGAGAACTCCCGCAGTTACGCGCGGCTGCGCTCCCCGCAGCAGGAGCGGCTGCGCGACGTGCTGCACCAGGAGGGCTTCGCCGCCGTCGAGACGGCGGGCGGCGTCCTGGAGATCGACGGCGCCACCACCGAGGAGTTGGGTGAGCTGGCCGCCCGGCACCAGTTGGTGCTGCACGAGCTGAGTTCCCAGCGGGCCTCCCTGGAGGAGGCGTTCATGCAGATGACCGCAGGTTCGGTGGAGTACCACGCCCATTCGGAGCGGGACCCGGCGGCCGAACCACCCGCGGTGGGAGCCGGCTGGGGCGAGAACTGGAACAAGCCCGCGGGCACCGACCGCACCGACGGCAAGGGGGCGTGACGACCATGGCATCGGTACCCGCGGTTCTCACCTCGGAATGGACCAAGATCCGGTCGGTGTCCTCGACCACCTGGACGCTGATCTCCGCGTTCGCCGTCACGGTCTTGATGGGCGCGGGGGTCAGCGCCTTGCTGAACTCCACGTTCGACGACCTCCCCGAGGCCGAGCGGCTCACCTTCGACCCGACCCTCGTCAGCTTCTCGGGGATGATCCTGGGCCAGCTCGCCATGATCGTGTTCGGGGTGCTCGTGGTCGGTACGGAGTACAGCTCCGGCATGATCCGCACCTCGCTGGCGGCCGTGCCGCAGCGCGGGACGCTCCTCTTCAGCAAGATCACGGTGGCCGGGGGGCTGGCCCTCCTCGTGGGCCTGCTCACCAGCTTCGTCACGTTCTTCCTCGGCCAGGCCCTGCTCGGCGACCGGGGCACCGATCTCGGTGCCGAGAACGTGCTGCGCGCGGTCATCGGCGGCGGCCTCTACATGGGACTCATCGCGATCTTCTGCATGGGCGTCGCGGCGATGCTGCGCAGCTCCATGCTGTCGCTGGGCATCCTGATTCCGTTCTTCCTCCTGGTCTCGCAGATCCTGATCGTGGTGCCCTACGCCAAGGACGTCGTCCAGTACTTCCCCGACCAGGCCGGTTCGAAGATCATGCAGGTGGTCCCGGAAGCGATGAACAGCGATCCGGCCCCGTACGGCCCCTGGGCCGGGCTCGGGATCATGGTGCTCTGGGTGCTGGCGGCGGTGCTCGGCGGCTTCCTGGTCCTGAAGAAGCGGGACGCGTAACGGTCCGCTCGCACGCTGTGCGCAACTTGGCCGGAACCGTCACCGCCTGGTTATCCTCCTAACTCTTACGGGGGTGCGCGGCCGGGTGGCCCGAGCCCCGAACGACAGAGTGAGTCGATGGGGCTGGAGAATGATCGAGGCAGTCGGCCTGACCAAGCGCTACGGCGCGAAGACGGCCGTGGACGACCTTTCCTTCCAGGTGCGGCCGGGAGCCGTCACGGGGTTCCTCGGTCCCAACGGGTCGGGCAAGTCCACGACCATGCGCATGATCCTCGGCCTGGACCGCCCCACCGCAGGTCACGTCACGATCGGCGGCCACCCCTACCGCGACCTGCCGAACGCCCCGCGCCAGGTGGGCGCGCTGTTGGACGCCAAGGGCGTGCACGGTGGACGCACCGCCCGCAACCACCTGCTGTCCCTGGCCCAGCTGGCCGGCATCCCGGCGGCCCGGGTCGATGAGGTGCTGGGCGTCGTCGGCCTTAGGGACGTCGCCAAGCAGCGCTCCAGGGGGTTCTCGCTCGGGATGGGGCAGCGGCTCGGGATCGCGGCGGCGCTGCTCGGCGATCCGGAGGTGCTGCTGTTCGACGAGCCGGTCAACGGTCTCGACCCGGAGGGCATCCACTGGGTCCGCAATCTGATGAAGATGCTGGCCGCCGAGGGGCGCACGGTCTTCGTCTCGTCCCACCTGATGAGCGAGATGGCGCTGACCGCCGACCATCTGATCGTGATCGGGCGCGGCCGGCTGCTCTCCGACATGAGCGTCACGGACTTCATCTCCGCGAACTCCGCCGACTTCGCCCGGGTCCGGGTGCCGGACGACGGCACCGAGGAGCGGCAGAAGCTGACGGCCTCGCTCATCGAGGCGGGCGGCCGGGTCATGACGGAGCCGGGCGGCGCGCTGCGGGTCACCGGGCTGCCGCTGCCGCGGATCAGTGACCTGGCCCACGGCTGCGACGTACGGCTCTGGGAGCTGTCGCCGCACCAGGCCTCCCTGGAGGAGGCGTACATGCGCCTCACGCAGGGCCTGGTGGACTACCGCTCGACGGACGACGCCAAGGCGGGACTCGTGGAGCCGCTCCCCCAGGACGCGTACGGAAGCGCCGACAGCTTCGCGTACCCCGAGCCGGTGGAGGTGCCTCAGGAGGGCTGGTACGCCCCGCCGCCGCCCGTTCCGGGGCAGAGCCCCGCGCCCGCGGCGCCCTCCCCCGCAGCCGAGCCCTCCCCCGCAGCCGAGTCCTCTTCCGCCGCCGCGGCCGGAGAGCAGACGAGCAAGGACCTCCGATGACGACGCCGGCCACCCCGCGGGCCCACCAGCAGGCGCCGGACGCCGGCCTGCTGGGCTCCTACGAGTCGCCGATCCCGATCCGGCCCGCCACCCTCGGCGACGCGGTCGCCTCGGAGTGGACCAAGATCCGTTCCGTGCGCGCCACGATCTGGACGCTCGGCGTGATGATCGCGCTGATGCTGACGATCGGGCTCGGCACCGCGCTGCTGCTCGCCGCGGACGGCAGCAGTGGCATGCCGGACGAGCCGGTCCTGGCCCTCGGCTTCTTCGGGGTGCTGCTGGGCTCGATCTGTGTGATCACGCTCGGGGTGCTGACCATCGGTTCCGAGTACAGCACCGGCATGATCCGTACGACGCTGACAGCCTGCCCGAGCCGGGGCCGGGTGCTCTCGGCGAAGGCGATCGTGTTCTCCTCGCTGGCCTTCGCCGTCACGACGGTGACCGCCACGGTCGTGGCGGGGCTCCAGAACCTGATCCTGGACGGCGCTCCCGGGTCGGCCGACGACTGGCTGCGCGGCACCGTCGGGATCGGGCTCTACATCGCGGCCCTCGGTCTGTTGTCGCTCGGGGTCGGCGCGATCGTGCGGCACTCGGCGGGCGCGATCACCATCATGATCGGCGTGGTGCTGGCGCCCCTGGTCCTCGCGCTGTTCATGTTCGCCAACAGCCTGCGGGGTCTTCAGCGCTTCCTGATCGACTACTCGATCCCCAACCAGATCGGCGGGCTGTACGGCACGACGATGACCAGTACCGGCCCGTCCGGCTGGGAGCCGCTGCTGCTGATGCTGTGCCTGGCCGCCGCGGCGCTGGGCGGGGCCGTCGTGATACTGAACCGGCGCGACGTCTGAGGGACCTAGGGCGTGTTTCGAAAGTAGCGCCGTCCGCCCGGAGTCCGAGGGGCCGGTCGCCCTCAGTGGCGCGGAGCGTTGCGGGACCGCTGCACCCTGGTGGTGCGGCGGTCCTTCGCGTTCCAGCACGCCTTGTGCCAGTGCCTGCGGTCGTCGATGCCGCCGAACTCGGGCCAGCTCACGAGGTGCGGGACCCCGGAGGGGATCTCCTGATCGCAGCCGGGGCAGCGGTACCGCTTGCCCTGGGCGCTCGCGCCGCTCACCGGGCGCACCGACCACTCCTCGCCCTGCCAGGTCTCGGTGGCCCCTCCCCCGCCGTACCTCCCGTACGCCGGGCCGGGGCGTTCGTCGTGACTCTCGCCGCCACGGGGGCGGTTACGGCGCGGGGACACAGGACACCTCACGGGGCGGGTCGGACACGGTATCGCCCAAGCCTAGAGCCTGCCGTCGGGGGCGGCGGTCGCGCTGTCCGGCGGCCCTGTTCGGCAGTGGGGTGAGTTAGCGGAAAATCGCAACAACTTCCTCCGGGACCGTGCCTTTGGCACGTGTCAGACGTTGTTGCCAGTGGGGGAGAAACGCGTCGGCCGCAAGGAGGCAATAGGCGATGCGCATCGGAACGTTCGTTCTGGCAGCCCAGTTCCCGGGACAGGGGCCGGGTGAGGCCCTGCACCGGGCCGTCCGGTCCACCGAGGCCGCGGAGGAGAGCGGTCTCGACTCGGTCTGGTTGGCCGAGCACCACTTCGTGCCGTACGGGGTCTGCCCGTCCGCGACCACGCTGGCGGCGCTGCTGCTGGGCCGCACCCGCAGAATCCGGGTCGGCACGGCGGTCAGCGTGCTGCCCAACCACCACCCGGTCGCGCTCGCCGAGCAGGCCGCGCTGCTGCATCTGACCAGCGGCGGTCGCTTCTCGCTCGGGGTGGGGCGGGGTGGTCCATGGGTGGACCTCGAAGTGTTCGGCGGCGGTCTCGACGCGTACGAGAACGGCTTCCCCGAGGCGCTCGACCTGGTGCTCGCCTGGCTGCGGGAGCCGCGCGTCGCTGGGCGCGGCGAGCGGTTCGGTTTCCGCGAGGTGGCGGTGGTGCCGCGCGCGGACGAGCTGCTGGAGGGCCCGGCGGACGCGGGGCCGGGTGGAGCGGGGCCCGAGGTCGTCGTGGCGTGCACCTCGCCGAAGAGCGTGCGGCTCGCGGCCCGGCAGGCGCTGCCGATGCTGCTGGGCATGCACTGCGGGGACGAGGAGAAGGCGGAGATGGTCGCCCTGTGGCGTACGGCCGCCCGGGAGGCCGGCCATCCGCCCGAGGTGGTGGAGGGGGCCGCACATGTGTCCGCCGGGGTGGCCCAGATCGAGGACGGCGCCGGGGAGGCCACGGAGCTGCTGGTGAAGTCGATGCCCGGCTGGCTGCGCCAGGGGCTCGACGCCCATGTCACGGTCGACGGCAGGCACCGCGTGATGCGGGACCCGGTCGCGTACACGGAACTGCTGTGCGGGCTGCACCCGGTGGGCCCGCCGCGGCTGGCGGCCGACCGGCTGGCGGCCACCGCCGAGCGGACCGGGATCACGCGCTTCGCCCTCCTGGTGGAGGGGTCGGGCGATCTCGCGGCGACCGAGGAGAACGTCCGGCGGCTGGGCGCCGACGTGCTGCCGCTGCTCACCTGACCTGCGCATGCCGGTGTTTCCTCGGAGCCGTCTGACAGCTGAGATCTGTGGCGGTGGTGCGGTGGTGCGGGAGCTGCCGCCCCGGGGCCAGTTGCACCTCCCGCGGCCCGGGACGGCAGCAGAAGCGTTCAGCAGTCCCGAAGTCCGGGCGACTGGTTGAGCAACTGGCCCCTCACCGAAGTGAACTTGGCCAGTCGGTCGTCGACCGAGGCGTCCAGCGGGAACACCGCGACGCGGTGGCAGTTCTGGAATGCGATGCGCACTCCGAAGTGCCGCTGGAGCGCGCCGCGTATCGCATCACTCGCGAGCGCGCGCAGCAGCTGACCACGTGCCTGCTCGTCCGGCGGCGGCGTCTGGTTGTCGGCGAACTGTCCGCCGTCGACCTTCAGCTGAGCCACCAGCGAGCTGATCATCTCCCATGCGAAGGGCAGGGAGGTCCGGACGCAGTCGACGAAGTCGGCTTCGTCGACCTCGCCTCGCTCGGCCTGTTCCAACAGCGCCGGTGAGACGTCGAGCGACATGGGTTCTCCTCTCGCGACCCCGGGCGATGGCCGGGGCCTTACGGGCAGGGAAGGGGGGCGGCGACGACGCAGCGTGCACGGACGGCGACCTCCTGCTTCCACGGTAAGCGCGCAGTCGGGGCCGCACCAGGAGATTGGGAACACAACCGGCCAATAACGAAGGGGCGCAAAGAGGGGCAAGCCCGCATCGCCGCGTTCCGGTGTGCACCGAGTGACAGGGGGCGACAGGTGGGGAAATCGCGTCGGGCCCCCGTCGTCGAGTAGCGTTGCCGACCATGCGTCTCGTCATCGCCCGTTGCTCCGTGGACTACGCGGGCCGGCTCACAGCCCACCTGCCCTCCGCCCCCCGACTGATCCTGGTGAAGGCGGACGGAAGCGTCTCCATCCACGCCGACGACCGGGCGTACAAACCGCTCAACTGGATGTCCCCGCCGTGCACCCTGAAGGAGGGCGCCGACGGTGAGGCAGGCGTCTGGACCGTGGTGAACAAGGCGGGCGAAAAACTGATCATCACAATGGAGGAAGTCCTCCACGACTCGTCGTACGAGCTGGGCGTCGACCCGGGGCTCATCAAGGACGGCGTGGAAGCGCACCTCCAGGAGCTGCTCGCGGACCGGATCGAGATCCTCGGCGAGGGTCACACCCTGATCCGCCGCGAATACCCCACCGCCATCGGGCCGGTGGACATCCTGTGCCGGGACGCCAACGGGCAGACGGTAGCGGTGGAGCTGAAGCGGCGCGGCGACATCGACGGCGTGGAGCAGCTGACGCGCTATCTGGAACTGCTGAACCGCGACCCGCACCTCGCCCCGGTCCGGGGCGTCTTCGCCGCGCAGGAGATCAAGCCGCAGGCCCGGGTGCTGGCGACGGACCGCGGCATCGGCTGCCTGGTCCTGGACTACGACGCGATGCGGGGCATCGAGGACGACAAGCTGCGGCTGTTCTGAGCGACGGCGTCAACGGGGGGGGCGGGGGGGGGGGGGGGGGGGCGGGGGCCCCCCCCCCCCCCCCCCCGCCCCCCCCCCCCCCGGGGCCCCCCCCCCCCGGGGGGGGGTGGGGGGGGGCGGGGGGGGGGGGGGGGGGGGGGGGGGGGCCCCCGCGCGCCGCCCCCCCCCCCCGGCCCCCGTACGTTCAGCCGTCCGGTGCGCTCAGACCGCCGGGTCGGTGGCCTCTTGGGACTCCGGGGCGCTCGCCGACTCGGCGGGGCCGGCCGCGGAAGAGGAGCCCTGGGCCGGGGGCGGGTCCGTGTCGTCGGTGGGCGTCGGGGACGGGTCCGGCGATTCGCTCTCCGACTCGGACGGCGTGGGGCTCGGGCTCTCGCTGTCGGTCTCCGTCGGCCGGGGCGAGGTCTTCGTCGGCGTCGGCTCGCTCGGGGAGCTGCTCCCGTCGTCCGTCGGGTCGTCCGTCCCCGGCGGCGTACCGTCCGACGTGGAGGAGCTCGGGGACGGGGAGCCGGAGGTGCTCGGGCTCGCCGAGTCCGAGGGGCCGGGGGTCGCGGACGTCTCGCCGCCGGTGGTCTCCCCGGCCGGGACGGAGCCGTCCTCCGACTCCTCCGGGGGCAGGCCGTCGTCGGTCGGGTCCTCGGTGGTCGTCTGCTCGGTGGTGACGTTGCGGCTGCCCGGCTCGTCGCCGTCGCCCGCGGTGACGCCGAGCGTGACGACGGTGCCGAGCACCGCGATCAGCACGGCGCCCGCGCCCGCGGCGGCCAGGTTGCGCCGGGCGCCGCCCAGGACGGCCCGGCCGGTCCCCTTGCGCGCGGCGGGGCTGGGCTGCAGCGAGGAGACGACCGTGGGCTGCTCCTCGGCCGGCTGCCGCAGGAACACCGGTGCGCCCGGGAACCCGCCGGGCGGTGTGCCCGGACCGTCCTGGCGCACCATGGGCACCTCGTCGCCCGATGCGGTGCGGGCGAGGGGGGCGAAGTCGCCGGAGCGGTCCGCGACCAGGGCGAGCGCGCGGCGTCCGGCCACGGCCCCGGACTTGTCGGCGAGGGCGCCGCGCATCCCGATGGAGGTCTCCAGCTCGGTCCTGGCCCGGTCCGGATTGCCGGTGCAGAGCGCGAGTACGCCCAACTCGTGGTGGAAGTAGGCCTCCTCGGCGACCTCGCCGGCGATCCTGGCGGCCTCCTGGCCGATCCTGAGGGCCCGCTCCCAGGCTCCCCAGCCCAGGCCCGCCGCGAAGGCCGGGGAGGCGCTGCGGGCCAGCAGGACGGCCGCGCTGGCCGCTCCCGCCTCGTCGCCCGGGACCAGCCGGCCCAGGGAGGCGACGATCGCGTCCGCCTCGGCGACGGCCCGTTCCGGGGTGACCGAGGGGTGCGAGGCCCACCAGGCGTAGTGCTGGGCGGCGGTACGGGCGTGAGCGGCGGCGTCGTCCTCGTAACCGGCCGCGGCGAGCTGGGCGAGGACTCCGGCGGCGAGGCGGTAGCGGGGGCCGGCCGGGGAGAGCAGACCGCAGCCCGCGAGCTCGCCGAGCGCGGCGTCCGCGTGGGTGTCGCCCACGAGGGCCGGCAGATGGGCCTGGTGGGGCACCTCCCCGCCGAGGGCGACGGCGAAGCGCAGGGTGGCGCGGGCCGCCTCGCTGAGCCGGGAGGCGAGCAGCACGGCGGGCGCGGCGCCCTCGCCGAGGCTCGGCAGCGGGACGTCGAGGGCTTCGGCGGCGGGTGCCGACGGGGTCGGCGGAGCGCCGTCCACGCGTGGCTCGAAGTAGTCGTACTCGTCGAAGGCTTCGGGGCCGGCGCCCAGCCGGTCGCGCTGCACGAGGAGCGATCCGGCCTGGACGAAGCGGAGCGGCAGGCCCTCGGACTCGAACCAGAGGTCGCCCGCCCAGTTCCGCTCCTCCTCCGTGAGGGGGCGCTCGACGACCTTCTCCAGCAGGGCCAGCGAGGCGCCGCGGCCGAGGCCGGCGAGGAGCACCTCCTCCAGGTGGGCGTCGACACCGGGGGTGGTGGTCTCGGGGGTGGCGGCGAGCAGGAAGGCGCACTCGGGGGTGGCGGCGAGCAGTTCGTCGAGGGCCGCTCCGCCGATCTCCAGGTCGTCGATGGTGACGACGGCGCCGATGGACCGGACGAGCGCGAGCAGTTCGTCGCGGTCGGGGCGGTGGCTCGGGGCCTTGTACACGGTGTCGAAGAGGGCGTGCAGCAGATCGGCGCCGGTGCGGCCCCGGCCGTTGAGCCGGACGACTCCGTCGGGGGCCAGATCCGCGCAGTCGGCGGCGACGGCGTCCAGCAGCGCGGTGCGGCCGGACCCGGCCTGACCGGTGAGGCGGACGCTGCGACCGCGCGCCAGCAGGCGGACCAGGCGTTCGCGCTCCTCCTCGCGTTCCAGGAGCGGCAGCTGCGGGGCGGGCGGTCCCGCGGGCACCGGGGGTGCTCCGGCGCGTTCGTGGTCGGCGCGTTCGGCGGGGGTGCGGCGGACCGGGGCGTCGGGGCCCGAGCCGGGCGGGCAGGACTCGACCTCGCTGCCGTCGACGGGGTTGACCGTGAGCAGCAGGTCGCCGACGGTCAGCTGGACCACGCGGACCTGCTGCGGTGTCCCCGGGCCGAAGTCGGCGCCGCCGGATTCGCGGGACGGCCGGCGGTGGCCGGGCTCGCCGCCGGAGCGGTCGTGGCCCTGCCCGTACTCATCGGGTGCCCGGTGTGTCGGGTCCATCGCAAAGTCCCCCAGACGCGTCGTGCGCGGTTGCCCCTCCCGGCCTCACACGCGCCCCGCTGTCGCTTCCGGTCCGGTGTCCGCCCATGGGTTCGTTGTCATTCGGCGGACGGCCGAACCCTAGACCTTGGCACAGTATTCATGAACCGCCGGGGTGCCACGCCGTCCAGGACGTCACGTTCCGGTGAGGATTGCGTGACTTCTTCCGCCGGGTGCGGTCCGTCCGGCCGTCCGGACCCTGCGGACGGCGCGCGGCCGTCCGGTCCCGGCGGGGGCGAGCGGTCGCGCGCACGTCCTCAGACGCGCGGCAGCGACTCGGCGGCGATGCCGCCCTCGATGGCCAGGATGCGGTGCAGCCGGGTGGCCACCAGGAGGCGCTGCATCTGTGGCGGCACGCCGCGCAGCACGAGGCGGCGTCCGGCCCGTCCCGCCCTGCGGTGGGCTCCCATGATGACGCCGAGTCCGGTGGCGTCCCAGGAGTCCAGCTCGGTCAGGTCCAGCACGAGGTCGCCGACTCCGTCGTCCACCGCCGAGTGCAGGACCGTACGGGCGTCCGCCGCGCTTCGGACGTCGAGGCGGCCCCCGACGACCAGCTCGGCGTGGTCGCCCCTGATGTGCATATGCGCTCCCCGGTCATGCTCCGTAGAAGGTCCGTCTGTCTGCTCTGCCGTCGGCCGTCTGTTCCGCCGTCGGCTCTGTCGTAGGCCCTGCCTCCGCCACGCGTGGCGCCCTGTCTCTGCCACCACTGACTGTCGCGACGACAGGGAAGTTGCCGTCTGTAAGCGAACCGATATCGAATTCACTCGGTGGAGTGACTCCGGTTCGGCGGGGACCGGTCCCCGCCGGGTAGAATCCCCGGCTCCCCCGGCCCGGACGGTGGCGGGCCGGCGGGCCGAGGAGCCGGGTCCGGTCAGTACGTGTAGAAGCCCTGCCCGCTCTTGCGCCCGATGTCACCTGCGTCGACCATCCGGCGCATCAGCTCCGGGGCGGCGAACTTCTCGTCCTGCGACTCGGTGTAGATGTTGCCGGTGGCGTGCAGGAGGATGTCGACGCCGGTCAGGTCCGCGGTGGCGAGCGGGCCCATGGCATGGCCGAAGCCCAGCTTGCAGGCGATGTCGATGTCCTCGGCCGAGGCGACGCCCGACTCGTACAGCTTGGCGGCCTCGACGACGAGCGCCGAGATCAGCCGGGTGGTGACGAAGCCCGCCACGTCGCGGTTGACGACGATGCAGGTCTTGCCGACCGACTCGGCGAACTCCCGGGCGGTGGCGAGGGTTTCGTCACTGGTCTTGTAGCCGCGCACCAGCTCGCAGAGCTGCATCATCGGGACCGGCGAGAAGAAGTGCACGCCGACGACGCGTTCCGGACGCTCCGTCACGGCCGCGATCTTGGTGATCGGGATGGCGGAGGTGTTGGACGCGAGGACGGTGTTCTCACCGACGACCTTGTCCAGGGCCCGGAAGATCTCGTGCTTGACTTCCAGCTTCTCGAAGACGGCTTCCACGACGACGTCCGCGTCGGCCACGGCGTCGAGGTCGGTGGTCGTGGTGATGCGGGCGAGCGCGGCCTCGGCGTCGGCCGCGTCCAGCTTGCCCTTGGAGACGAACCTGTCGTACGAGGCCTCGATGCCGTCACGGCCCCGGGTCAGCGCGGCGTCGGTGACGTCCCGCAGCACGACGTCCCAGCCCGCCTGGGCGGAGACCTGCGCGATCCCGGATCCCATGAGTCCGGCCCCGATGACGGCGAGCTTCCTGGCCACGTTCGCACCCCTTGGTCTCTGTTCGCCCGTGCCCGATTGTTCACGGCGGTTCACATGCTCTCCGGCGGAGGTTAGTACCCGTCGGGCGCGCTGGGGCGGTGAAGAGATGCGCGTCACGTCTCAGATGACGGACATCACACAGGGACGCGTCATTCGGCTCCGCGTCGCGCGTAGTTGAGGACCTGGTCGCCGAGCAGCCCCTCGATGTCGTCGAGGACGCCGAGGGCGTCGTGGGAGACCTCGACGGCCTTGCGGCCCTTCATCATCTCCTGGCTGACGTAACCGACGAGGGCGTGCTCGATCCAGGCGATCTGACCGCCGACGAGGAGCGGCAGCGGGTCGTCCTCGCTCGCTCCGGTGTCCTCGCGCAGGGTGGCGACGACGGCTTGGAGCACCTCCTGCTGGAGGTACCAGAGGCGGGCCTTGAGGGTGGGGGCGTCCTCGATGACGCGCATGAAGTCGGCGAAGCCGTCCATCAGCCCGAACTCCGGGGAGACGGCGACGACGGCGGCGCGCACCTCGCGCAGGACGGCCTCGGCTGCCGACTCGCCCGGGTCGCGGGCGCGGACGTAGCGGGCGACGCGCTGGGTGACGTGCTTCATCCGGTCGAGGAAGAGGTCCTCCTTGGCCGGGAAGTAGTTGTAGACGGTGTTCACGGAGACGTCGGCCAGTTCGGCGATCTCGGCGACGGTCACCGTGACGAAGCCGTGCTGGAGGAACAGCCCGGTCGCCATGTCCGAGATGCGCTGCTTGGCCTGGCGCTTCTTGCGTTCCCTGAGTCCCTCAGCCATGCCTCCATCGTAGGACGCGCTGAACGATCATGGTGTCAATGAATTATTGGAGTCATTGCAATTTTAGGTTCACTCTGTTTTTCTGACCCCATGACCGTCATCAGCACCTCCGGGCTGGCCCGGACCTTCACGACGCCGAGCGGCCCGGTGGAAGCCGTCCGCTCCATCGACCTGACCATCCACCCGGGGGAGATCGTCGGCCTCCTGGGCCCCAACGGCGCGGGCAAGACGACCACGCTGCGCATGCTCACGACGCTCCTCGCCCCGACCGGCGGCGCGGCCACCGTGGCCGGCCACGACCTGCTCACCGACCCCGCGGCCGTCCGCGCCCTCTGCGGGTACGTCGCCCAGTCCGGCGGCGTCGACCCGTATCTGACCGTCCGGGAGGAGCTCGTCACCCAGGGCAGGCTGTACCGGCTGAGCCGCGCGGAGGCGGCCGCACGCGCCGAGGAACTGGCCGCCGGGCTCGGGCTGGACGGGCTGCTCGACCGGAAGGCGGCGAGCCTCTCGGGAGGGCAGCGGCGTCGGCTCGACATCGCCATGGGCCTCACCCACCGGCCGGCCGTGCTCTTCCTCGACGAGCCCACCACGGGCCTGGACCCCGGCAGCCGGGCCGACCTGTGGGACCTGGTGCGGAGCCTGCGCGACGAGATGGGCACCACCGTCGTCCTGACCACGCACTATCTCGACGAGGCCGACGCGCTGGCGGACCGGCTGATCCTCATCGACGGCGGCACGGTGGTCGCGGAGGGGACCCCGGCCGAGCTGAAGGCCCGGTACGCCGGCTCCCCCGACGCCTCCCTCCAGGACGCGTTCCTGGCCGCCACCGGCCGCCCCGTCACCCCTGCCGACTCCGCCCCCGCAGCCGTATAGGACCCCACGTGCTCTTCCACGACACCGCGATCATCTTCGGGCGGTACGCCCGGCAGACCCTGCGCTCCCGCTTCCAGATCTTCTTCGGGATGCTGATGCCGCTGCTCTACCTCCTCTTCTTCGGTCCGCTGCTGAGGGACCTGCCGCTCGGCTCCCCCGCCGACTCCTGGCAGATCCTGGTGCCCGGCCTGCTCCTCCAACTCAGCCTGTTCGGCGCGTCCTTCGCCGGCTTCGCGATCATCGTCGAGAAGTCCACGGGCGTGGTGGAGCGGATGCGGGTGACCCCGGTCAGCCGGCTGGCCCTGCTGCTGGGGCGGGTGCTGCGCGACGCCCTGTTGTTCACCTTCCAGGCCGTCCTGCTGGTGCTCGCCGCGCTGCTCATGGGCCTGCGCGCCCCGCTGGCGGGCATCCTCATCGGCTTCGCGTTCACCGGAGTGCTGGCGCTCTCGCTCGCCTCCCTCTCGTACGCCCTGGCCATGCGCGTCACCACCCCGCAGGAGTTCGGGCCCGTGATCAACGCGGTGACGATGCCGACCATGCTGCTCTCCGGTCTGATGCTGCCCATCACGCTCGGCCCCGGCTGGCTGGACGTCGTCTCCCACTTCACCCCGTTCCGCTATCTGGTGGACGCGGTACGGGACGCCTACACCGGCTCGTACGCCACGACGCACATGCTCTACGGGGTCCTCGTCGCCGTGGGCTTCGCCGCCGCGGCCGTGACAGTGGGCACACGGGTCTTCCGGCGGGCCGGAGCGTAACTACGCTGGGCCCATGGTCAATCTGACGCGCATCTACACCCGGACCGGCGACCAGGGCACCACGGCCCTCGGCGACATGAGCCGCACCGCCAAGACCGATCTGCGGATCTCGGCGTACGCGGACGCCAACGAGGCCAACGCGGCGATCGGCGCGGCCATCGCGCTGGGGCAGCTGCCCGAGGAGCTGGTGAAGGTCCTCGTCCGCGTCCAGAACGACCTCTTCGACGTGGGCGCGGACCTGTGCACCCCGGTGATCGAGGACCCGAAGTACCCGCCCCTGCGGGTCGAGCAGTCCTACATCGACAAGCTGGAGGCGGACTGCGACACCTTCCTGGAGGAGCTGGAGAAGCTGCGCAGCTTCATCCTCCCCGGCGGTACGCCCGGCGCGGCCCTGCTGCACCAGGCGTGCACCGTGGTCCGGCGCGCCGAGCGGTCCACCTGGGCGGCGCTGGAGGTGCACGGGGAGTCGATGAACACCCTGACCGCCACCTACCTCAACCGCCTCTCCGACCTCCTGTTCATCCTGGCGCGGAGCGCGAACAAGGAGGTCGGGGACGTGCTGTGGGTGCCGGGCGGTGAGCGGTAGGCGTGGGGAGCCCGCCCTACCCGTGGTTCCGGTCGGCCGGCTCCCGCTCGACGACCCGGTCGCCGGAATCCTTGACGCCCCGGTTCGGGTCCTGCTTCGGCCACACCGTGTAGCCCCCCGCGATGATCAGGTTGATGCCGATCACCCAGCCCATCTTCTGCTGCCAGTTCCGCAGCGAGTCGGTCTCCCCGCCGGAGCCGACGTACCAGATCGCCGCCTGGAGCAGGCCCGCCGCGACCACCGCGGCAAGGATCCAGCGGGCGGCGGTGCGCCACTCGTGGGCGGCGCGCGCCATGCCGTACTTCGGCGGCGTCACCGGCGGCGGGCCGCCGAACCAGCGGTGGGCGACGCGGGCGTCCACCCACTTGATGGTGGAGTGACCCAGACCCACCGTGAAGCCGATGTAGACGGCGGCCAGGCCGTGCTTCCAGTCCGGCTCGGCCCCGTTCTTCAGGTCCATGGCCGTCACCACCAGCAGGACGACCTCCAACAGCGGTTCGCACAGCAGCACGGCCGCGCCGAGCTTCGGTTTCCTCGCGACGTACCGCAGGGCGAGTCCGGCGGCCAGCAGCACCCAGAACGCGACCTCGCAGAGCACAATCAGTAGCGCGATCACAGTCTCTCTCCTCCCGTTCTCCTCCAGCCTCCCGTCCGGCGGGCGGGAAAGCGTCGTCGGCAGTGACGAAACGGGACTGCATCCTTCGATGTAGCCGTACATCGGTCGCCGAAGGGAGGCCCGGCGGCGGTGCTGCGTGTTGGATGGAGGGGTGTTCACCGCGATCCGCCCCCACCGCGACGACGTCGTCCTCGCCGCCTCCGGGCTGCTCGGCGGGCTGCTCCTGTGGCTGCTCGGCCTGCACACCCAGGGCGGCCGCATCTTCGCCGCCCCCTGGGTCTCCCTCGTACCGATGACCGTGATGGCCGCGATGGAGCTGCTGCGCCGCAGCGCCCCGCGGACGGCGCTGATCGTCGGCACGGTCATGCTGGTCGCGGACCAGTTCACCCGGGGCAATCTGGTGACCATCCTGATGTTCTCGGACATCATGTACGCGGCCGTGCTGTACGGGACCCCGGCCGCGGCCCGCCGGATCCCGGTGACCACGGTCCTGCTCACCGTCGCGAGCACGGTCGGTTTCCTGGCCTGGTTCCGCCGGCCCGAGGCGCTGCTGATCGGCGTCGTCACGGGGCTGGTCTCCTTCATGCCCGCGATCACCGGTGTCGTCGTGCGCAACCACCGCGTCGCCGCCGAGGCCGCCCGGCTGGCCGCCCGCCAGACCGCGCGGCTCGCCGAGATGGACCGGACGCAGGCGGTGGTCGCCGAGCGCGCCCGGATGGCCCGGGAGCTGCACGACATGGTGGCCAACCACCTTTCCGCCGTGGCGATCCACTCCACGGCGGCCCTCTCCATCGACGACCCGGACACCTCCCGGAACGCCCTGAAGGTGATCCGGGAGAACAGCGTCGAGGGACTGTCGGAGATGCGCCGGCTGATCGGGCTGCTGCGGGAGGGCGGCGAGGACGACGCCCCGGCGGCGGCCCCGACGCTCGCGTCCCTGGACGTGCTCGTCGAGCAGACGAACATCAACGGGACGACCAGCGGGCTGGTCTGCACCCTGGAGGACGCCGGGAAGGCGGTGTCCGCCGCGCTGCCGACGCCCGTCGAGCTGGCCGCGTACAGGATCGTGCAGGAGTCCCTGACCAACGCCCTCAAACACGCGGCGCCGGGCCCGGTGGTGGTGCGGCTCGCTCACGGCGACGGGGTGCTGACGATCGAGGTGACCAGTGTGTTCGGCAGCCGCTCCGGACCGACGGCGCCCGGTTCGGGGGCGGGCCTGGTGGGCATGCGGGAGCGGGTGGCGCTGCTCGGCGGGAGGATCACCGCGGGGGCCGAACCGGGCGGCGACGGAACCAAGATCTGGCGGGTGCGGGCCCAACTGCCCGTGACGGAAGGGACGATGCGGGAATGACGATCCGGGTACTGGTCGCTGAGGACCAGTCGGCGGTGCGCGCGGGGCTGGTGCTGATCCTCTCCAGCGCGCCGGACATCGAGGTCGTCGGAGAGGCGGGGGACGGCGAGGCGGCGGTGCGCCTGGCACGTGAACTCCGCCCGGACCTGGTGCTGATGGATGTGCAGATGCCGCGCCTCGACGGGGTGGCGGCGACGCGGCAGGTGGTCGAGGAGGAGCTCGCGGACGTCCTGGTGCTGACCACGTTCGATCTGGACGAGTACGTCTTCGGGGCGCTGCGCGCGGGGGCCTCCGGCTTTCTGCTGAAGAACACCGACGCCCGCGATCTGCTGGAGGCGGTACGGACGGTGGCGCGCGGCGAGGGGCTGATCGCCCCGGCCGTGACCCGGCGGCTGATCGCGGAGTTCGCCGGGGCGTCCCCCGTACGCGGCCGGGGGGCGGCCGATCCGGCGGTGCTGGACACGCTCACCCGCCGCGAGCGCGAGGTGCTGGGGTGCCTGGGCGAGGGCCTGTCGAACGCGGAGATCGCGCTCCGCCTCTCGATGGCCGAGGCCACGGTGAAGACCCACGTCAGCAGGCTGCTGGGCAAGCTGGAGCTGCGCAGCCGGGTTCAGGCGGCGGTCCTGGCACAGGAGTTGGGGATTCGAGCCACGTCCTGATCTTTGGTCCAGACCTCTTGACGATTGGTCCAGACCTTCCTACTGTCACCGTCACACACTGCGGTGAGTACGAGAGCACCCGTACTCAGGGCGGCGCAGGGTTTGCAGTCCACGAATCATCCCCGTTTGTTGGACCTCACCCGAGGAGCACCGTTGAGCACTGATACCCCCCAACGCCGATCCAGACTCAGATGGATCCCCGTCCGGAGCGGCCGGTCCAAGGTCGTCGCGGGCCTGACCGCGCTGGTCGTGCCGCTGGCCGCGATGGTGGGGCTCGCCGCCCCCGCCTCGGCGGCCACGTCGGCCACCGCCACGTACACCAAGAAGTCGGACTGGGGCAGCGGCTTCGAGGGCCAGTGGACGGTGAAGAACACCGGCACCACCGCGCTCTCCTCCTGGACCATCGAGTGGGACTTCCCCTCGGGCACCTCGGCGGGCTCCGCCTGGGACGCCTCCCTCACCAGCAGCGGCGGCCACTACACCGCCAAGAACCTCTCCTGGAACGGGTCCGTGGCGCCCGGCGCCAGCATCAGCTTCGGCTTCAACGGCACCGGCTCCGGCTCCCCCTCGGGCTGCAAGCTGAACGGCGCCTCCTGTGACGGCGGCAGCGTCCCCGGCGACAACGCCCCCTCGGCGCCCGGCACCCCGACCACCAGCGACGTCACCGACACCTCGGTCAAGCTCAGCTGGAGCGCGGCGACCGACGACAAGGGCGTCAAGAACTACGACGTGCTGCGCGACGGCGCGAAGGTCGCCACGGTCACCGGCACGACGTACACCAACACCGGCCTGACCGCCGGCACCGACTACTCCTACGCCGTGCAGGCCCGGGACACCGCCGACCAGACCGGCCCGGTCTCCGGCGCCGTCTCCGTGCGGACCACCGGCGGCGGTGGCGAGCAGCCCGGCGGCGACAAGGTCAACCTGGGCTACTTCACCAACTGGGGCGTCTACGGGCGCAACTACCACGTGAAGAACCTGGTGACGTCCGGCTCCGCCGCGAAGATCACGCACATCAACTACGCCTTCGGCAACGTGCAGAACGGCAAGTGCACCATCGGTGACTCGTACGCCGACTACGACAAGGCGTACACCGCCGACCAGTCCGTCGACGGCGTCGCCGACACCTGGGACCAGCCGCTGCGCGGCAACTTCAACCAGCTGCGCAAGCTGAAGGCCAAGTACCCGCACATCAAGATCCTCTGGTCGTTCGGCGGCTGGACCTGGTCCGGCGGCTTCGGCCAGGCCGTGCAGAACCCCGCCGCCTTCGCCCAGTCCTGCTACGACCTGGTCGAGGACCCCCGCTGGGCCGATGTCTTCGACGGCATCGACCTCGACTGGGAGTACCCCAACGCCTGTGGTCTGACCTGTGACACCAGCGGTCCGGCCGCGCTGAAGACCATGGCCGACGCCATGCGGGCCAAGTTCGGCACGAAGAACCTGGTCACCGCCGCCATCACCGCGGACGGCTCCAACGGCGGCAAGATCGACGCGGCCGACTACGGCGGCGCCTCCCAGTCCTTCGACTGGTACAACGTGATGACGTACGACTTCTTCGGCGCCTGGGCGGCCAAGGGCCCGACGGCCCCGCACTCGCCGCTGACCCCGTACACCGGCATCCCGCAGGCCGGCTTCTCCTCCTCCGAGGCCATCGCCAAGCTGAAGGCCAAGGGCGTCCCGGCCAAGAAGCTGCTCCTCGGCATCGGCTTCTACGGCCGCGGCTGGACCGGCGTCACCCAGTCCGCCCCCGGCGGCACGGCGACCGGCGCGGCCCCGGGCACGTACGAGGCGGGCAACGAGGACTACAAGGTCCTGAAGAGCACCTGCCCGTCCACCGGCACCATCGCCGGTACGGCCTACGCGCACTGCGGCACCAACTGGTGGAGCTACGACACCCCGGCCACCATCGGCACCAAGATGACCTGGGCGAAGAACCAGGGCCTCGGTGGCGCGTTCTTCTGGGAGTTCTCCGGTGACACCAGCAACGGTGAACTGGTGAACGCGATCAAGACCGGCCTCCAGTAACCACGCCGGTGCTCCCCACGCCATAACGGCCAGCACCGCCCCGGAAAAGCACCGGGGAGACGGGTCCGCCCCCCGTCTCCCCGGTTTTTCGCTGTGTACGCGTACGTTCTCCGCGGATACGCGCTCCGCTGCGCGACGTACGCCTTACGCGCGGTCCTCAGGCGCTACGCGACGTTCACCCGCTGGCCGGGCGGCGCCGCCTCCAGCCAGGCGAGGAAGCCGGTCAGGGCGTCCTCGCTCATCGCCAGCTCCAGGCGCGTCCCGCGGTGGAGACAGCCGAGCACGACCGAGTCGGACAGGAGCGCGAGCTCCTCCTCGCCCTCCGGCAGCCGGCGGGCGATCACCTCGATCGCAGAACGCTCCAGGCCCCGGCGGGGGCGAGGAGCGTAGGAGAAGACCCGGAACCAGTCGACGCGGTCACCGCTGTAGCGGGCGACCCCGTAGACCCAGCCCTTGCCGAGCGCATCGGGTTCCTCCGACACGTCCCAGCGCAGGCTGCAGTCGAAGGTCCCTCCGGACCGCTGGATCAGCCTCCGGCGCAGGCCGAAGACGAACAGTCCCAACAGGACCGTGACGATGACGGACGCGCCCACCCACAACGCGAGGACCATCTCCACCGACCTCCTCGCATCGTCGAGTAACGAACACCGAAACCGTATTGCACCTGCATCGCCTCAGCCGCGACACGGCTGGATTGCTCCAGCTCGGGCCGCGGCTGAGTAAAGACATCTGTCAGTGGGGGTGCTAGCGCACCGCCACCGCGCGCAGTCGTACGTCGGCGCGCCGCTGGGCAGCGGCGTCCGCGTCCGACTTCGCGAGTTCCAGCGCCCGCTCGGCGCGCTCGACATCGATCTCGTCGGCCAGCTCGGCGATCTCGGCCAGCAGCGACAGCTTGTCGTCCGCGAACGAGATGAATCCACCGTGCACAGCGGCGATGACGGTGCCGCCCTCACTCGTGCGGATCGTCACCGGGCCCGATTCCAGCACACCGAGAAGCGGCTGGTGACCGGGCATGACGCCGATGTCGCCGGACGTGGTGCGCGCGACGACCAGGGTGGCCTCGCCGGACCAGACGCTTCGGTCGGCGGCGACCAGCTCGACATGCAGCTCAGCAGCCAAGGGTGGCTCCTCGGGTCACCACCCGGCCGCCCGGCCGGGTGTCGGTTCAATTCTACGGGGCGTGGTGAGGGGGGCGGGACACACCCACCCCCCTCGGTGAGCCGGAGGCTCAGGAGACGCCGAGCTCCTTGGCCTTGGCCTTGAGGTCGTCCAGGCCACCGCACATGAAGAACGCCTGCTCGGGGAAGTGGTCGTAGTCCCCGTCGCAGATCGCGTTGAACGCGGAGATCGACTCGTCGAGCGGAACGTCCGAACCGTCCAGGCCGGTGAACTGCTTGGCGGCGTGGGTGTTCTGCGACAGGAAGCGCTCGACGCGACGGGCACGGTGGACAACGAGCTTGTCCTCCTCGCCCAGCTCGTCGATACCGAGGATCGCGATGATGTCCTGGAGGTCCTTGTACTTCTGGAGGATCCCCTTGACGCGGCTGGCCGCGGCGTAGTGGTCCTGCGAGATGTAACGCGGGTCCAGGATGCGGGACGTGGAGTCCAGCGGGTCCACGGCCGGGTAGATGCCCTTCTCGGAGATCGGACGGGAGAGAACCGTCGTCGCGTCGAGGTGGGCGAACGTGGTGGCCGGGGCCGGGTCGGTCAGGTCGTCCGCGGGGACGTAGATCGCCTGCATCGAGGTGATCGAGTGACCACGCGTCGAGGTGATGCGCTCCTGGAGCACACCCATCTCGTCGGCCAGGGTCGGCTGGTAACCCACCGCGGACGGCATGCGGCCGAGCAGCGTGGAGACCTCGGAGCCGGCCTGCGTGAAGCGGAAGATGTTGTCGATGAAGAGCAGCACGTCCTGCTTCTGCACATCGCGGAAGTACTCCGCCATGGTCAGGGCGGACAGGGCCACGCGCAGACGCGTCCCCGGCGGCTCGTCCATCTGGCCGAAGACGAGCGCGGTCTTCTCCAGAACGCCCGACTCGGTCATCTCGTCGATGAGGTCGTTGCCCTCACGGGTGCGCTCACCAACACCGGCGAACACCGACACACCGTCGTGCAGCTTCGCCACACGCATGATCATTTCCTGGATGAGGACCGTCTTGCCGACGCCCGCACCACCGAACAGACCGATCTTGCCGCCCTTGACGTACGGGGTCAGCAGGTCGACGACCTTCAGGCCGGTCTCGAACATCTCGGTCTTCGACTCGAGCTGGTCGAAGGCCGGGGCCTTGCGGTGGATCGGCCAGCGCTCGGTGATCTGCGCCTCGGCCTCCGGCTCGTTCAGGATCTGACCGAGGGTGTTGAAGACCTTGCCCTTGGTGATGTCGCCGACGGGGACGGTGATGCCCGCACCCGTGTTGGTCACCGCGGCCTGGCGGACCAGGCCGTCGGTGGGCTGCATCGAGATCGCACGGACCACACCGTCACCCAGGTGCTGGGCGACTTCCAGGGTCAGGGTCTTGCGGGCGCCGTCCTCGGCGGGGTCCGCGACCTCGACGTGGAGGGCGTTGTAGATCTCCGGCATCGCGTCGACGGGGAACTCCACGTCGACGACCGGGCCGATGACCCGGGCGACGCGGCCCGTGGCAGCGGCCGTCTCAACTGTCGTCGTCATTACTTGTCACTCCCCGCGGTCGCGTCGGCCAGAGCACTGGCACCGCCGACGATCTCGCTGATTTCCTGGGTGATTTCGGCCTGTCGGGCCGCGTTGGCAAGCCGGGACAGGCTCTTGATGAGGTCCCCGGCGTTGTCGGTGGCCGACTTCATCGCGCGGCGGCGGGCGGCGTGCTCGGAAGCGGCTGCCTGCAGCAGTGCGTTGTAGATGCGGCTCTCGACGTAGCGCGGCAGAAGGGCGTCGAGGACGTCCTCGGCCGACGGCTCGAAGTCGAAGAGCGGAAGGATCTCACCCTTGCGGGTGCTCTCCTGCGCCACCTCGTCGAGCGAAAGCGGCAGCATCCGGTCGTCGACCGCGTTCTGCGTCATCATCGACACGAATTCCGTGAAGACGATGTGCAGCTCGTCGACGCCGCCCTCGGCCGTGTCCTTCTGGATGGCCTCGATCAACGGGGCGGCGACGCGCTTGGCATCCCCGTACGCCGGGTTGTCGGTGAAGCCGGTCCAGGAGTCCTCGACCTTGCGCTCGCGGAAGCCGTAGTACGCGACACCCTTGCGGCCGACGATGTACGTGTCGACCTCCTTGCCCTCGGAGGCAAGGCGCTCCCGCAGTCGCTCCGCGGCCTTGATGGCGTTGGAGGAGTAGCCGCCGGCCAGACCGCGGTCGCTCGTGACGAGCAGGACCGCGGCCCGGGTCGGGGCGTCGACCTCGGTGGTGAGCGGGTGCTTGGCGTTGGAGCCGGTCGCCACCGCGGTCACCGCACGGGTGAGCTCGGTCGCGTAGGGCTTGGACGCCGCCACCTTGCGCTGTGCCTTGACAATGCGCGAGGCGGCGATCATCTCCATCGCCTTGGTGATCTTCTTGGTCGCGGTGACGGCTTGGATGCGGCGCTTGTAAACGCGAAGCTGAGCGCCCATCGATCAGCCCTCGCCCAGGAGCTTGCCGTCCGAGGTCTCGAACTGCTGCTTGAAGGCGGCGATCGCGTCGGCGATCGACTGCAGCGTGTCGTCGGACATCTTGCCGCCCTCGGCGATGCTGGTCAGGAGGTCCTTGCGCTCACGGCGCAGGTACTCCAGCAGCTCGCCTTCGAAGCGACGGATGTCCTCGACCGGGACGTCGTCCATCTTGCCCGTGGTGCCGGCCCAGACCGAGACGACCTGCTCCTCCATCGGGAACGGGGCGTACTGCGGCTGCTTCAGCAGCTCGACCATGCGCTTACCGCGCTCCAGCGAGGCCTTCGAGGCCGCGTCCAGGTCGGAACCGAAGGCGGCGAACGCCTCCAGCTCGCGGTACTGGGCGAGGTCCACGCGAAGCCGGCCGGAGACCTGCTTCATCGCCTTGTGCTGGGCGGAGCCACCGACTCGGGAGACCGAGATACCGACGTTGAGCGCCGGACGCTGACCCGCGTTGAACAGGTCGGACTCCAGGAAGCACTGGCCGTCGGTGATGGAGATGACGTTGGTCGGAATGAACGCCGACACGTCGTTCGCCTTGGTCTCGACGATCGGGAGGCCCGTCATCGAGCCGGCGCCCATCTCGTCGGAGAGCTTGGCGCAGCGCTCCAGCAGACGCGAGTGCAGGTAGAAGACGTCACCCGGGTAGGCCTCGCGGCCCGGCGGGCGGCGCAGCAGCAGGGACACGGCGCGGTAGGCGTCGGCCTGCTTCGAGAGGTCGTCGAAGATGATCAGGACGTGCTTGCCGGCGTACATCCAGTGCTGGCCGATGGCCGAACCGGTGTACGGCGCCAGGTACTTGAAGCCGGCCGGGTCGGACGCCGGGGCGGCGACGATGGTCGTGTACTCCAGCGCACCGGCCTCTTCGAGCGCACCACGCACGGAGGCGATGGTGGAACCCTTCTGACCGATGGCGACGTAGATGCAGCGGACCTGCTTGTTCACGTCGCCCGAGCGCCAGTTGTCGCGCTGGTTGATGATCGTGTCGACGGCCAGAGCGGTCTTACCCGTCTGACGGTCGCCGATGATCAGCTGACGCTGGCCGCGGCCGATCGGCACCATGGCGTCGACGGCCTTGTAGCCGGTCTGCATCGGCTCGTGCACCGACTTGCGGACCATGACGCCAGGGGCCTGCAGCTCGAGGGCGCGGCGGCTGTCGGTCTCGATCTCGCCGAGACCGTCGATCGGGTTGCCGAGCGGGTCGACGACGCGGCCGAGGTAACCCTCGCCGACGCCGACGGAGAGCACCTCGCCGGTGCGCTGCACCGGCTGGCCCTCCTCGATGCCGCTGAACTCGCCGAGGACGATCGCACCGATCTCGCGCTCCTCGAGGTTGAGGGCGAGACCGAGGGTTCCGTCCTCGAACTTCAGCAGCTCGTTCGCCATGGCGGAGGGAAGACCCTCCACCTTCGCGATGCCGTCGCCGGCAACGCTGACCGTACCGACCTCCTCGCGCGAGGCCGCGTCCGGCTGGTACGACTGGACAAAGTTATCCAGTGCGTCCCGGATCTCCTCCGGCCGGATCGTGAGCTCCGCCATCTGGGTTCCCTGCTCTCCTTGTTGGGCCCGAAGTTTCTTAAGGGGGTCTGGGGGCCGACCCCCAGGAATCTTCTGCAATTTCTGCACGGCCCAACCGGGCCGCTGGTCTTGCTTGTTCTTCTGCGCTGCGCTGTGTCAGCCGGCCATGCGGCGGGTCGCCTCTTCGAGGCGCTCCGCGACGGTGCCGTTGATCATCTCGTCACCGACGCGCACCGAGATCCCGCCGAGGACCGCGGGGTCCACGTCCAGGTTCAGGTGCATCTGCCGGCCGTAGAGCTTCGCCAGGGCGTCGCCGAGGCGCTGCTTCTGCCGGTCGCTGAGCGGCACCGCCGAGGTGACGACGGCGACCATGCGGTCCCGGCGCTCCGCGGCGAGCTTGGACAGTGAGTCCAGCCCTGCTTCCAGGCTACGTCCACGGGGCTGGGTGACCAGGCGGACGATGATCCGCTCGGTGACCGGCTGTGCCTTGCCGCCGAGCAGGCTGCGCAGCAGCTCGCCCTTGGCGGACGCCGTGGCCGTACGGCTGGTGAGCGCGGAGCGCAGCTCCTTGTCGGAGCCGACGATCCGGCCGAACCGGAACAGCTCGTCCTCGACGTCGTCGAGGCTGCCGCCGCGCTGGGCCGCGGTGAGGTCTGCGGTGTTCGCCAGCTCCTCGACCGAGTCCACCAGGTCACGCGACTGCGACCAGCGGGACCGGACCAGTCCGGAGACCAGGTCGACGGTCTCGCCGCCGACCTGTCCGCCGAGCAGACGCGCGGCCAGCTCGGCCTTGCTCTCGCCGCTCTGGGCCGGGTCGGTGAGGACCCGGCGCAGGGATACTTCGCGGTGAAGCAGCGCGGTGACCGATGCCAGCTCCTCGGCGAGCTTCGCCGCGTCGACCGACGTGTTGTCGGTCAGCGCGTCGAGACGCTCGCGTGCGGCAGCCAGTGCTTCGCGGCTCGCGCTGTTCATCGGGCTGCCTCGGCCTTCGCCTCGAGCTCGTCGAGGAAACGGTCGACGGTGCCGCTCTGCCGGGCGTGGTCCTGGAGGGACTCGCCGACGAGCTTGCCGGCCAGGTCGGTGGCGAGCTTGCCCACGTCCTGACGCAGCGCCGAGGCAGCGGCCTTGCGGTCGGCCTCGATCTGGGTGTGGCCGGCGGCGATGATCTCTTCGCGCTGCCGCTGACCTTCCGCCTTCATCTCCTGGATGATGACGGCACCCTGCTCCTGCGCCTCCTGGCGCAGACGAGCGGCCTCGTGGCGGGCTTCGGCGAGCTGAGCCTTGTACTGCTCAAGAACGCTCTGGGCCTCGATCTGAGCCGATTCGGCCTTCTCGATGCCACCCTCGATCGCCTCGCGGCGCTCTTCCAGGGTCTTGTTGATCACCGGAAGGAGCTTCTTCGAGAAGACGAAGAAGACGATGCCGAAGCAGATCAAGCCGATGACGACTTCAGGCCAGACCGGGAGCAGAGGCATCTGCGGTTCCTCGGCTGCCAGGTACATCATGGTGGACCTTTCGTCGAATGGGACTACAGCCACAACGTCACTTGACGATGAACGGAACGACGAAGCCGATCAGGGCCAGGGCCTCGACGACGGCGAAGCCGAGCAGCATGTTCTGGCGGATGAGGCCGGCAGCCTCGGGCTGGCGGGCGATGGCCTGCACACCGTTACCGAAGATGATGCCGATGCCGATGCCGGGGCCGATCGCGGCGAGGCCGTAGCCGATGGTGCCGACGTTGCCGTTCACGGCCGCGAGGGTCTCGAAAGCAGCAGACATGTCTGTGGTTCCTTCTCTTGGTGGGTCCGGTGGAAATGGTCTTCGCACCGGGCGACTGGGGATCTGAGGGCGGGAGCCGGGAGCCGGCAGGTCCTCAGTGGGCTTCTTCGAGCGCCTGGGAGAGGTACGTGGCGGTCAGCACGGTGAACACGTAGGCCTGAAGGGCCTGGATGAAAATCTCGAACACGGTGATGACCAGCGTCAGGATGAACGACGCTCCGGCGTAGACCGTGCCCAGGACCGTGCCGAGCATGTACCAGGTGGCGATCGTGAAGATCAGGATCAGGATGTGGCCCGCGAACATGTTCGCGAAGAGTCGTACCGCCAGCGTGAACGGGCGGACGAGCACGTTGGAGACGAACTCCAGCGGCGTCAGCAGCACGTAGATCGGCTTGGGCAGACCGCTCGGGACGCAGAGGTTGCGAATGCCTCCGACGAATCCGTTCGTCCGGAACGTCACCGTCATGTACGTCACCCAGACGATCAGCGCAAGGCCGACGGGGTAGGCGATGACGGAGCTGACCGGGAACTGGGCGAGCGGGATGAGGGCCCAGAGGTTCAGGATCCAGACGAAGAAGAACAGCGAGACCAGCAGAGGGACGAAGGGCTCGCCCTTCTTGCCGATGACCTCTTTGGCGATACCGCGGTGGACGAAGTCGTACAGCGCCTCGGCGACCATCTGCAGCTTGCCCGGGACGACCTTCGACTTCGAGAAACCGACCCAGAAGAAGGCCAGGATCGCGAAGGTACCGATGATCGCGAGCAACATGGGCTTGTTGAATTCGACAGACCCAACAGTGAAGAGCGGCTCGAAGATGAACGACCACACACTGGGAGCTTGGAACCCGCAGTCCTTGAACAGGTGGCAGTTCGTCTCGAAGGCGAGCGTCTGGGCGTCAGTCACCAAGAGCTCCTTCTGCATGGCGCATGGATGCGGCTACCTCGTTGTGTCGGAGCGGCGGGTGGCCGCAGGTCGGCACCGGACTGGTTCTTACGGTGAGGAGGCGGCGGCCGGGCCCGAAGCCTCGCGATGAATCAAGCGACCGCCTTGTTGCCCGCGCTCGCACTACCGCAACCGAGACCGGACGATAGCAGCACGTCGAACATGGCTTTATTCCGCCCCTACTCATCACGATCTCCCCCAGGGCCGCCCGGACGGTTCCGGGCGTCCGCGTCGGGGTCGACGTAAAGGATCTTGCTCCGGGAGTGCAGCACGGCCTGCGTGGTGATCCACGTGATGACGGCCGCGACCAGCGAGAGGGCGAAGACCTGAAGATCGAAGAGCGAGGTGTTCCTGATGCTCAGGATGAAGATGAGCAGGAGCACGAGCTGAGCCGAGTAAATCATCAGCCCCATGCCCTGGAACAGGTGAGGCATGGTCTTGCCGACCCAGTTGAGCGCCAGCAGTCCGAGCGCCATGAAGACGATCACGACCACGCAGCCCACCGCGGCACCGATCGCCCCCTCGCCGCCGGCGAGCAGACCGCCGACAAGCGTGGCGATGGCTCCCACTGCGGCGGTGGGGGTGGCGATGCGCAGTAGTTCGCGCATGTCGGACTGCATGGCGGCAGCTCCACTGGTCTGAGGGGAGGAATGGGGCGTCGTCATGGACGAGCGTAGGCCCGGTCCGCGAGGCGGATTTTCGGGCCAATGGACCGTCCTACAAGGGTCCTTCGGCTCCGTCACCGGGTCTCGTGAACGGTATCACAAACTATTTGATGAGGTCTTTACCTCGAAGGTGTGCCAACTGTCACACATGAGAGTTAACCCGCGCGTGTGTGCACGGCAAGACGGCGCAATGTCTGGTATTGCATCGCGAGTTCCGAATCGTCAGCGCGAGGAGTCGATCGAGCGGCGATCCGGGAACCGCGAACGAGCGCCGATCGCGGTAGCGCCGTTGACGCCGGACACTCCGACCGCCACGGGAGCCCGTTCGGCGGCCTCCTCGCCCATCCGCGCGTCTGCCGAGCCCTGTTGGGCCCCGGAGGCCACGGGCGCCGGCTTCTCCTCGTACGGGACGGCCGGATCCGGCTCCGCTCCACGGTGGCGGTAGCGCGGCGGCACGAAGCGGTTGGCCCAGTGCGGGGCACGCGGGGTGAAGCGCGGCATCAGCAGCAGGACGAGGCCCACCGCGCTCGCCGCGATGATGACGAACACGATCCACGAGGACGCCGAATGCACCGAGTAACCGACGGCGCCGAAGGCGATGAGGGCCGACCAGAAGTACATGATCAGCACGGCCCGGCTGTGCGAGTGGCCGATCTCCAGCAGCCGGTGGTGCAGGTGGCCCCGGTCGGCGGCGAACGGCGACTGGCCGTTCCAGGTGCGACGGACGATGGCGAGAACCAGGTCGGCCGCCGGGATCGCGATGATCGTCAGCGGCAGCACCAGCGGGATGAAGACCGGGAGCAGCGCGTGGGTGGCCTCGCGCTCACTGCCCTCGAAGATCTTCATGAGGTCCGGGTCGACCTGGCCGGTGATCGAGATCGCGCCCGCCGCCAGCACCAGGCCGATCAGCATCGATCCCGAGTCGCCCATGAAGATCCGCGCCGGGTGCATGTTGTGCGGCATGAAGCCGAGGCACATCCCCATCAGGATCGCCGCGAACAGGGTCGCGGGGGCCGCCGCCTCGATCCCGTACCCCATCCAGAGGCGGTACGCGTACAGGAAGAACGCCGCCGACGCGATGCACACCATGCCCGCCGCGAGCCCGTCCAGGCCGTCGACGAAGTTGACCGCGTTGATCGTGATGACGACCAGCGCCACCGTGAGCAGGGTGCCCTGCCACTGCGTGAGGGCCACCGTGCCGACGCCGGGGATCGGCAGCCACAGGATCGTGAGCCCCTGGATGACCATGACGGCGGCGGCGATCATCTGGCCGCCGAGCTTGATCAGGGCGTCGATCTCGAACTTGTCGTCGAGGACGCCGATCAGCCAGATCAGGGCGGCGCCGGAGAGCAACGCCCTCGGCTCGTTGGAGAGTTCGAAGACGCCCTGCAGATTGAAGAGGTGGTCCGCGACGATCAGCCCCGCGCACAGTCCGCCGAACATGGCGATCCCACCGAGCCGGGGTGTCGGCTCGCGGTGGACGTCGCGCGCACGGATCGCGGGCATCGCCCCGACCGCGATGGCGAACTTACGCACCGGTCCGGTCAGCAGATAGGTCACCGCTGCCGTGACACAGAGCGTCAGCAGGTAATCACGCACGGGCTGCCCCACAGAACTCGCCGGTCATCCAAAAACCACACCCTAGTCTCTGGAACAAGGACTCCAGGCTACGGATGATGGTTGCACAGGCTTCGGGTGCCCCGCATACGGCGGAGTGATCCGCTCCGGGTACCGCGGACTCCGCTACCCGGGATACGGCGGATTGCGCGCGACGAGTTCGCGGACCTCCGCCGCGATCGGGCCCACGTCGCCCGGCTCCCGTACGGCCGCTCCGAACAGGGCCGCGATCCGGGCCATGTCCCCCTCGTCCATCCCCTGGGTGGTGACGGCGGCCGTGCCCAGGCGGATGCCCCGGGCGTCCCCGTACGGCAGTGCGCAGGTGTCCAGGACCACACCGGCCGCCGCCAGCCGCTCCCGGGCGGTGCGGCCGTCGACGCCGAGCGGGGCCGGGTCCGCGACGACGATGTGGGTGTCCGTGCCGCCCGTGGGGACCTCGAAACCCTCCGCCTCCAGGCCGGCGGCGAGCACCCGGGCGTGGGCCACGACCTGGTGGGCGTAGAGGGTGTACGCGGGGGTCGCCGCCTCCCCGAACGCGACGGCCTTCGCCGCCACCGTGTGCATCTGCGCGCCGCCCTGAGTGAACGGGAACACCGCCCGGTCGATCCGCTCGGCCAGCTCCGTGCCGCACAGGATCATGCCGCCGCGCGGCCCACGCAGCACCTTGTGCGTGGTGGCGCAGACCACGTCGGCGTACGGGACCGGGCTCGGCGCCGCTCCCCCGGCGATCAGCCCCATCGGGTGGGCGGCGTCCACGATCAGGTACGCGCCCACCTCGTCGGCGATCTCCCGGAACAGCTCGTAGTCGGGGTGGCGGGGGTAGGAGATCGAGCCGCAGACGATCGCCTTGGGGCGGCGGGCGCGGGCCAGGGCGCGGAGCCGGGTGTAGTCGATCAGCCCGGTGTCCGGGTCGACCCCGTAGCCGACGAAGTCGAACCAGCGGCCGGAGAAGTTGCCCGGCGCCCCGTGGGTGAGGTGTCCCCCGTACGGGAGTCCCATCGCGAGCACCGTGTCGCCCGGGCGCAGCAGCGCGGCGTAGGCGGCGAGGACGGACGAGGAGCCGGAGTGCGGCTGGACGTTGGCGTGTTCGGCGCCGAAGAGGGCGGTGGCCCGGCGGACGGCGATGCGTTCGGCGGCGTCCGCGTGCTCGCAGCCGCCGTGGTGGCGGGCGCCCGGATACCCCTCGGCGTACTTGTTGGCGAGCGGGGAGCCGAGGGCGGCGAGGACCGCGGGCGAGGCGAAGTTCTCGGCGGCGATCAGCTGGAGGGCGGCGGCCTGTCTGCCGGTCTCCGCCAGCAGCACTCCGGCGATCTCCGGGTCCTGGCGGCGCAGGGCGTCGAAGTCCTGGGGCAGGGCGTCGGGCGCGGGCGACACGGCTGCGGGTGCGGCGGGAGAGGTGACCGGCATGGGATGGCTCCGGGCCTGGAGGTGGGTACGCCGGCGAGGGATGCCGGTGTCAGCTCCAATGTAGGCCGGGGCCGGGCGCCGTGCGCGCTGTCGCGGGGTGCCGTACGCCGGTCGGCGCACCCGCCCCCGGTACGGCGCGGACAGCTTCCCGTCAGTGTGGGGCGCGTACGCCGGTGAGGGCGGTGACGACGGGGTCGAGCGCCTGGTTGATCTCGTCGCCGATGGAGCGGAAGAAGGTGATGGGGGCGCCGTAGGGGTCGTAGACCTCGTCCGCCTCGGCGGTCGGGGCCAGCAGCCAGCCGCGCAGCGCCGCGGCGGCGCGCACCAGGGCGCGGGCGCGCTCGACGACGCCCTCGTCGCGCGGGTCGGGCAGGGTGGCCGGGTCTATGGCCCGCACCAGCCGGGTGAACTCCTTGAGCGTGAAGGTGCGCAGGCCCGCGGAGTGGCCCATGGAGATGACCTGGGCGCGGTGGTCGCGGGTGGCGGTGAGGACCAGGTCGGCGCGGATCACGTGCTCGTCGAGCAGTTCGCGGCCGACGAAGCCGGTGGCGTCCGCGCCGAAGTCGGCGAGGACGATCTCGGCGTTGGCCTCCATGGGCGCGCCCTCGTGGCCCCAGGTGCCGGCGCTCTCCACGACGAGGCCGCCGCTGAGCGGGTCGCCGAGGCGGTCCACCAGGGCATGCCGGGTCAGCCGCTCGGTGATCGGTGAGCGGCAGACGTTGCCGGTGCTGACGTGGAGGATGCGGAAGGTGTCGGTCCGCCCCGCTATGCCACGCCCCTCGGGGGCGGTCAATTGGCCACCTCGAGGTCGGGGACCACCTTGCGCAGCTCCTCCGCGGAGAGGGCGCCGGCGCGCAGCAGGACCGGGGTGGCGCCGGTGACGTCGACGATCGAGGACGGCACGATGCCGGGCGTCGGGCCGCCGTCGAGGTAGACGGAGACGGAGTCCCCGAGCATCCCCTGGGCGGCGTCGCAGTCCTCGGGCGAGGGGTGTCCGGTGAGGTTGGCGCTGGAGACGGCCATCGGGCCGACCTCGGTGAGCAGCTCGATGGCGACCGGGTGCAGGGGCATCCGGATGGCGACGGTGCCGCGGGTGTCGCCGAGGTCCCACTGGAGGGAGGGCTGGTGCTTGGCGACGAGGGTGAGGGCGCCGGGCCAGAAGGCGTCGACGAGCTCCCAGGCCTCTTCGGAGAAGTCGGTGACCAGGCCGTGCAGCGTGTTCGGGGAGCCGATGAGGACGGGGGTGGGCATGTTGCGGCCCCGGCCCTTGGCGTCCAGCAGGTCCGCGACGGCCTCCGAGGTGAAGGCGTCCGCACCGATCCCGTACACGGTGTCGGTGGGCAGCACGACCAGTTCGCCCCGGCGGACGGCCGATGCGGCCTCGCGCAGGCCCGTGGTCCGGTCGGTGGCGTCGTTGCAGTCGTATCGCCGAGCCATCAGCCGGCCTCCTGGAGCGGGTACGGGTACGGGTGGTGGTGCCGGGGGCCGGTCACGGCATGGCCTTGCGGGCGGTGGCGAACCGGGGGCGCTTGTTCAGGTCGGGGTGGTCGGCGGCGTCCGCCCAGCCCCGCTCCTCGGTGAAGATCCACGGCACCTGGCCGCCCTGGGTGTCGGCGTGCTCGATGACGACGAGGCCGCCGGGGCGCAGCAGACGGTGGGCGGTGCGTTCGATGCCGCGGATGGTGTCGAGGCCGTCCTCGCCGGAGAACAGGGCCATCTCCGGGTCGTGGTCGCGGGCCTCGGGGGCGACGTACTCCCACTCGGTGAGCGGGATGTACGGCGGGTTGGAGATCACCAGGTCGACCTGGCCGTCGAGCTCCGGAAGGGCACTCAGAGCGTCTCCCTTGTGCACGGTGACCCTGGACCCCTCGGCGTTCTTCCGCGTCCACCTGAGGGCGTCCTCGGACAGCTCCACGGCGTGCACCTTGGAGCGGGGGACCTCCTGGGCCATGGCGAGCGCGATGGCGCCCGATCCGGTGCACAGGTCGACGACGACGGGCTCGACGACGTCCATCGCGCGCACCGCGTCTATGGCCCAGCCGACGACGGACTCGGTCTCCGGGCGGGGCACGAAGACACCGGGTCCGACCTGGAGCTCCAGGTAGCGGAAGAAGGCGCGGCCGGTGATGTGCTGGAGGGGTTCGCGGGCCTCGCGGCGGGCGATCGTCTCCCAGTACCGGGCGTCGAAGTCGGTGTCGGGCACCGTGTGCAGCGCACCCCGCTTCACCCCGTGGACGAAGGCCGCGAGTTCCTCGGCGTCGAATCGCGGTGAGGGGACACCGGCGTCGGCCAGCCGCTGGGTGGCCTGGGCCACCTCGGCGAGCAGCAGGTTCATCGCGGTTCTCCGTACGGGTTACGGGTGTGCGGGGCGGGCGGGGCGCTTACGCGTTGGCGAGCTTGGCGGCGGAGTCGGCGTCGACGCATGCCTGGATGACGGCGTCCAGCTCTCCGTCGAGCACCTGGTCCAAGTTGTACGCCTTGAAGCCGACGCGGTGGTCCGAGATGCGGTTTTCCGGGAAGTTGTACGTCCGGATCTTCTCGGAGCGGTCGACGGTGCGGACCTGGCTGCGGCGTACGTCGGAGGCCTCCTGCTCGGCGGCCTCCTGGGCGGCGGCCAGCAGCCGGGAGCGCAGGATGCGCATGGCCTGCTCCTTGTTCTGGAGCTGGCTCTTCTCGTTCTGGCAGGACGCGACGACGCCGGTGGGCAGGTGCGTGATGCGGACGGCGGAGTCGGTCGTGTTGACGGACTGACCGCCGGGGCCCGAGGAGCGGTAGACGTCGATGCGCAGGTCGTTGGCGTGGATCTCGACGTCGACCTCCTCGGCCTCGGGGGTGACGAGCACGCCCGCGGCGGAGGTGTGGATGCGGCCCTGGGACTCGGTGGAGGGCACGCGCTGCACGCGGTGCACGCCGCCCTCGTACTTCATCCGGGCCCAGACGCCCTGGCCGGGCTCGGTGGCGCCGTTGCCGCCCTTGGTCTTCACGGCGACCTGGACGTCCTTGTAGCCGCCGAGCTCGGACTCGGTGGAGTCGATGATCTCGGTCTTCCAGCCGACGCGCTCGGCGTAGCGCAGGTACATGCGCAGCAGGTCGCCCGCGAACAGGGCGGACTCGTCGCCGCCGGCGCCCGCCTTGATCTCCAGGAGCACGTCCTTGTCGTCGCTGGGGTCGCGCGGGACGAGGAGGAGGCGGAGCTTCTCGGTGAGCTCTTCGCGCTGCTTCTCCAGGTCCTTGACCTCGGCGGCGAAGTCGGGGTCGTCCGCGGCGTACTCGCGCGCGGTCTCGATGTCCTCGCCGGTCTGCTTCCAGCTCCGGTACGTGGAGACGATCGGGGTCAGCTCCGCGTAGCGCTTGTTCAGCTTGCGCGCGTTGGCCTGGTCGGCGTGGACCGACGGGTCGGCGAGCTTCTTCTCAAGACCGGTGTGTTCACCGATCAGTTCCTCGACCGCCTCGAACATTCGGGGGCTCCTGGTTGGTTGTGCGTCTGCGGGCCTGCTGGAGGGCGTACTGCCCGGTGGGGCGTCCGGCGGGGGTTCCCCCGGGCACCCGACCGGAAAAAACGCCGGTTCCGACGCCCCCGGGAAGAGGGCGCCGAGAACCGGCGCAGTGGCTCGCTACTTGCTGGCGGAGCCGGCAGCCTTGCCGAAGCGGGCCTCGAAGCGGGCCACGCGGCCGCCGGTGTCGAGGATCTTCTGCTTGCCCGTGTAGAACGGGTGGCACTCGGAGCAGACGTCGGCGCGGATGTTGCCGCTGTCGATGGTGCTCCGGGTGGTGAACGACGCACCGCAGGTGCAGCTGACCTGCGTCTCGACGTACTCGGGGTGGATGTCGCGCTTCAAGGTGTCTCCTAGTTTCGGGAGGGCGCCGGGTCGTCCGCGCGGATTGCGCGGCCGTGAACCGGGGCCGACGTACCAGTCTGCCAGGACCGGCCGTATCTCCCAAAACCGGGGGCGGAGCGCAGGTATTCCCCGACGGAGCGTGACGGGTGCGTGGCTATTCGACGACCTCGGCGGCGTCGCCCTTGTCGCCGGCCGACTTCTCGGTGGCGGAGGCGGGGATCGGCCGGTCGTGCTTGAGGGCGGACCAGACCTGCCGGCCGGCCTTCTCCTGCGGCAGGACCCGGTTCGGGTCGGCCGGATCGTACTCCACGGGCAGGGTCACCATGTGGACGTTCTTGGCGTTCAACCCTTTGAGGCCGTTGGCGAAACCGGTGAGCTTCTTGACGGAGCCGAGCCCGGAGTCGGTGGTGACGGCCTTGGTGGCGGCGTCCGCGAGGCCGTAGAGCTTGGTGGGGCTGGTGAACACCCCGACGCTCTTCGCCTGCTCCATCAGCGCCTTGATGAACGCCTGCTGGAGCTGGATGCGCCCGAGGTCGCTGCCGTCGCCGACGCTCTTGCGCGTACGGACGAGGCCGAGGGACTCCTCGCCGTTCAGCGTGTGGGTGCCCGGCTCCAGGTCCAGGTGGCTCTTGGAGTCGTCGATCGCGGTCTTCGTGGTGATCTCCACGCCGCCGAGTTCGTCGATGAGCTCCTTGAAGCCGGTGAAGTCGACTTCCAGGTAGTGGTCCATGCGGATGCCGGACATCGACTCGACGGTCTTCACCGCGCAGGCGGGCCCGCCGACCTCGTAGGCGGTGTTGAACATCGCCCGGTGCTCGGCGGGAACCTCGTCGCCGGTGGTGTCGCTCTCGCAGGCGGGGCGCTCTATCAGGGTGTCGCGGGGTATCGAGACGACGCTCGCGGACTTGTGGCCCTTGTCGACGTGCATGACCATCGCCGTGTCGGAGCGGGCCGCGCCCTCGTCCTCGCCGTACTTCCCGTTGTCGCCGGAGCGCGAGTCGGAGCCCAGCACCAGGATGTCCTGCGAGCCGTCGTTCACGTCGTCGGGACGGTCGGTGCCGAGCTTGGCGTCGATGTCGATGCTGGAGAGGTTGCCGTCGAGCGCCAGGTACGCGTATCCGATTCCGGCCCCGCCGACGACCACGACACCCGCCACAGTCCAGGCCGCGACGACCTTGGCACGGTGCCGGCGGGACGGCTTCCTCCGTCGGCTGCCGGTGCCGCGTATGCGGCCGGTGCTCCTGCTCTGCTCGCTCACGCGTCTCCTCGTCACTCCTGTTGCCCGTCTGCCCCCTGCCGTGGTGTTCCACGCGCGGTCGGCCTCTCCTGGTGGGACGGCCGAAGCAGCAAGAAGGGTTGCATACGCGCCTGTGGCCCCCGTCGGAGGACGGGGGCCACAGGACGCTCGGGCGAACGGGCCGTGAGGCGGCGTTCACCTGGGGTTTCGTGCTCGGTACAGCGATGCGGCGGACGTTCCGTGGACCGGGGCCGGTGTGGCCAAGGTCTCGGGCCGGCCGACGTCGGCCGGGATCAGCCGAAGAGGTTGAAGCCGTTCCAGCCGGTGCCGGCCTTCAGCTTCGGCCCGAAGGGCTTGGTCGCCGAACCGCTGGTCGGGTAGAACCACATCGCGCCGGTGCTGTCACGGACGGTGAGGTCCGCCTTGCCGTCACCGGTGTTGTCCCCGGTGGTGATGTAGGCCGAGAAGTTCCAGCCGGTGCCGACCAGGACCTTGTTGGCGAACGGCGAGGCGACGTTGTGACGGCCCGCGTAGAGCCACAGCTGGCCCTGCGCGTCACGGGCCAGCAGGTCCGCGATGCCGTCACCGCTGTAGTCGCCCTTGCCGAACAGCTTCAGCGATCCCCATCCGGAGCCCGCCGTGACCTTGGCCGCGAAGGTGCCGTCGCCGCGGCCCGGGTAGGTGACGAGGGTGCCCGTGCTGTCGATGCCGACGAGGTCGGGGTTCCCGTCACCGGTGATGTCGCCGGGGAAGAGGATGTTCTTGAACGAGGACCAGCCCGTGCCGATCTTCTTCTCGGCCCAGTCCGTGCCGTCGAAGTAGAACCAGTACAGGTCGTTGCCGACGCGGTAGATGTAGTCCTGGTAGAAGTCGCGGTCCCAGTCGACCTGACGCACCAGGTTGACCGCGCCCCAGTTGCCCAGGGCCGCCGGCGCGGTGAACGCCTTGCCGTTGGAGTAGTACTCGAACGCCTCGCCCTGCGACTGCCGGGCGAACAGGTCCGCCGTGGTGTCGAAGTTGAGGTTGGCGTCGTCGATCCGGGGGTTGATCTGCCCGAAGAGCGAGCTGACCTTGGAGTAGACGCTGTACGCGCCGGTGGCGACGCAGTCCCGGACACCCCACGAAACGACGCCCGCGATACGACCGTTGACCACGAGCGGACCACCGGAGTCGCCGTTGCACGGCGATACGGTGCCCTCGTCCTGGCCCGACGCAGGCACTCCGGCACACGTCATCTTCCCGGGCACGAACTCGGAGCCGTAGAAGGAGGCGCAGGTGGAGTCGGCGTTGACCGGCACCGTGGCCTTGCGCAGCGTCGGCGAGATGGCCTCGCTGGTGGAGCTGGTGCGGCCCCAGCCGTAGACGGTGGCGCGGGTGCCTTCCTTGTACAGCGCCGTCTCGGCGCCGGAGGCCGGCTGGAGCGTCTTGTACGGGAGGGCCGCGCCCAGCGTCAGCACGGCGACGTCGCTGCTCAACGCCGCGTCGTCGTAAGCGGGGTGGACCCACTGACGCCAGACGCCGACGGCCTGGCCGCCGTTCAGGTCATTGCCGACCGGGAGCTTGGCGGTGCCGCCCAGGACGGCACCATTCTTGTTCCAGTCCAGTCCGTCCACGCAGTGCGCGGCGGTCAGGACCTTGGCGGGCGCGACGAGCGTGCCACCGCAGAAGTAGCTCTCGTCGTCCGCGGTGCCGGAGGTTCCCTTGTCGTCGTAGTAGTGCAGCTGCACCATCCACGGCGCCTCGGAGATCAGGGCTTCGGACCCACCGATGATCTTCGGATCGGCGGTGCGCTCCGGCGCCGGTTCCGTGGTTCCGCCGGGCGCGGGCGCACCCGACTCGCCCTCCGCCAGCTTGGCGGCCGATCCCTTGACGGTGTCGAGCAGTTCGGCCTGCGGTACGTCGGACCGCTTCTGGGTGTTCTGCTTACCCGGAAGCGGGACCGTGTCCGCGGCCTGCGCGGGGACGGAGGCGAGTGCCCCCGCTCCCAGGGCGAGCACGGCAGTTGCCACAGGGAGGGTCATGAAACCCCTCCGTCTGCCAGATGTCACAGGACTCCCCTCGATGAACACGGCGCACCTCGGTGACGGCGCCGTGTACGTGCATGCGAAGGAGAGAGTTCTCCCCACTGGAGACATCACAGTGGGCGTATAGAAAATACGTTCCCCCCCACCTACTGCCGCTGATCGTATAACGCGAAAACGCCCTCGTCACCGGAGTAACGGGGCGCTTTCGCAGAACAGCGGTACAGCGGGAAGAACGTCAGTCGTTGCCGTTTCCGCTGCCCGGCGTCGTCTTCTGGATCTGGAGCAGGAACTCCGCGTTGGACTGGGTCTTCTTCATCCGGTCCAGGAGGAGCTCGATCGCCTGCTGCTGGTCGAGCGCGTGCAGCACCCGGCGCAGCTTCCAGACGACCGCCAGCTCGTCGGTGCCGAGCAGGATCTCTTCCTTACGGGTGGAGGACGCGTCGACGTCCACCGCCGGGAAGATGCGCTTGTCCGAGAGCTTCCGGTCGAGCTTGAGCTCCATGTTGCCGGTGCCCTTGAACTCCTCGAAGATCACCTCGTCCATGCGCGAGCCGGTCTCGACGAGCGCGGTGGCGAGGATGGTCAGCGAGCCGCCGTCCTCGATGTTGCGCGCGGCGCCGAAGAAGCGCTTCGGGGGGTAGAGCGCCGTCGAGTCGACACCACCGGACAGGATGCGGCCGGAGGCCGGCGCCGCGAGGTTGTACGCGCGGCCCAGACGGGTGATCGAGTCGAGCAGGACGACCACGTCGTGACCCAGCTCCACGAGACGCTTGGCGCGCTCGATGGCCAGCTCGGCGACGGTGGTGTGGTCCTCGGCGGGACGGTCGAAGGTCGAGGAGATGACCTCGCCCTTCACCGACCGCTGCATGTCGGTGACCTCTTCCGGACGCTCGTCGACCAGGACGACCATCAGGTGGCACTCGGGGCTGTTGACCGTGATCGCGTTGGCGATGGCCTGAAGGATCATGGTCTTGCCGGTCTTCGGCGGGGCCACGATGAGCCCGCGCTGACCCTTGCCGATCGGGGCCACCAGGTCGATGATCCGCGTCGTCAGGATGTTGGAGTCGGTCTCCAGACGGAGCCGGTCCTGCGGGTAGAGCGGGGTCAGCTTCTGGAACTCGGGGCGGCCGCGGCCCGACTCCGGGGCCATGCCGTTGACCGAGTCGAGGCGGACCAGCGCGTTGAACTTCTCGCGCCGCTCGCCGTCCTTGGGCTGGCGCACCGCGCCGGTGACGTGGTCACCCTTGCGCAGGCCGTTCTTGCGGACCTGGGCGAGCGAGACGTACACGTCGTTCGGGCCCGGCAGGTAGCCGGAGGTCCGGATGAACGCGTAGTTGTCGAGGATGTCCAGGATGCCCGCGACGGGGATCAGGACGTCGTCGTCGGCCACCTGCACATCGCTGGCGAAGTCGTCGCGCCCGCGACGGCCACGGCGGTCGCGGTAGCGGCCGCGACGGCCGCGACGGCCGCCCGCCTCGTCGTCGAAGTCGTCCTGCGGACCGTTGTCACGGTTCTGCTGGCCCTGGCCCTGGCCCTGCCCCTGACCGCCACCGCCCTGGCCCTGGCGCTGCGGGCGCTGCCCGCCGCCGCCCTGCTGGCCCTGGTCGTCGCCCTTGCCGCGGCGGTCGCGCTGACGCTCACGACGCTCGCCGCGCTCACCGCGGTCGCCCCGCTCACCGCGGCCCTGGCGGTCGCCGCGACGGCCCTCGGCCGTGTCGGCCGCGGCCTCGGCCTTGGCGTCGCCCTTCGGCTCGCCCCGCTCCTCGGTCTTCTGCTCGGCCTGGGGCTCCGCCTTGGCCTTGACCTCGGTCTTCGCCTCGGTCTTGGTGTCGGGGCTGCCCGCCTGCGCGGTCGCACGACGGCGACGACGCTCGCCCGCGGGCTGGTCGTCGCTGGCCGGCTGACCGGGGATGTCGATCTGCTGCTGGGCCGTGTCCTTCTCGGCGGCGGCAGCGGCGGCCTCGTCCCCGGTGCGCGCCTTCGAGGTCGCGCGGCGCTTCGGCTTGCTCTCCGCCTCGGCGGGGGCCTCTGCGGCCTTGGAGGAGGCCTTGGGAGCGGCGGATCCGCCACCCGCCTGCGCCTCCTTGATGACCTCGATCAGCTGGCTCTTGCGCATCCGCGCAGTGCCCCTGATGCCGAGGCCGGACGCGACCTGCTGCAGCTCGGCCAGGACCATGCCCTCGAGGCCGGTGCCGGAGCGGCGGCGCCGTGCGGTGGTGCCAGTGGCAGCACCTTCGGCGGGCGCGGCGCTGTCGACGTTCTTGTCGGCAGTCACGCCCATCAGATCGGTGGTGTCGCTCACGAAGGGTCCTTCCCTGGAGCGGACGTCGGCCTTCTGGCTCGGCGACCGGTTGTGCTGTCCGACTGCGGTCTGTTGATCTTGCTGGATCGCGGACCTTGCCGGGGCGGTGGTCCGCCGGGTGTACGGCGGAGAGATGAACGTGTGCGGGGTCCGGCGCGAGATCCCCCTGCTCGGCCCACTCCTGGACGAGCGAGGGGTGTCGTGCCGGTTCCGGAGCGTGCTCGAAACTGCTCAGGCAGGCTGCTCAGGCAGTTGGGGAGGCTCCCGGAAGAATGGTGGTCCCGGAGGGGGACACGAAGCAACGCGCCTCAAAGACGTCGGTTGCAGACTTGAGGTTAACACTACCGGCTCCAACAAACATTCCCCCTCTCGCTCACCGGTAATCACATGCGGTTACGCGGCCAGCGGCAGCACACTGGCGCCCGTCGCGTCGAGGGCCAGCCGGTTCGCCGCCCAGCCCTCCCCCGCCAGTCGGGCGACCTTGTCGGCCGAGCCTTCCTCCGTAAGCGCGAGGACCGTGGGTCCCGCGCCGGAGATGACCGCGGGCACGCCGTCGGCGCGCAGGCGGTTGACCAGTTCCACGCTCTCCGGCATGGCGGGGCCCCGGTATTCCTGGTGGATCCGGTCCTCGGTGGCGGCGAGCAGCAGCTCCGGGCGGCGGGTCAGGGCCTCGACGAGCAGGGCCGCCCGGCCGGCGTTGAGGGCCGCGTCGACGTGCGGGACGGTGCGCGGGAGCAGGCCGCGCGCCGTCTCGGTGAGCACCGGGCGCCCCGGTACGAAGACCACCGGGACGACGGATTCGGCGGGGTCCATCCGGATCGCCCGGGCCGCGCCCCCGTCCATCCAGGCGAGCGTGAAGCCGCCGAGCAGACAGGCCGCGACGTTGTCCGGGTGCCCCTCGATCTCGGTCGCCAGCTCCAGCAGGGCCGCGTCGTCGAGGCGGGCGTCGCCGCCCGTCGTCACGGCGCGGGCGGCGACGATTCCGGCGCAGATGGCGGCGGAGGAGGAGCCGAGACCACGGCCGTGCGGGATGCGGTTGGCGCAGACGATCTCCAGCCCGCGGGGCTGGCCGCCGAGCAGGTCGAACGCGGTGCGCAGGGAGCGCACGAGCAGGTGGCTCTCGTCGCGGGGCAGCGTGTCACTGCCCTCACCTGCGATGTCGATGTGCAGCCCGGAGTCGGCGACCCGGACGACGACGTCGTCGTACAGCCCCAGCGAGAGGCCCAGGGCGTCGAAACCCGGCCCCAGGTTGGCGCTGGTTGCGGGGACGCGCACCCTGACGGCGGCGGCTCGGAACGCGGGACCGGCCATCGGTCGGACCACTCCTTGTAAGGCGGCGGGGATGCAGTGCGGGTGGCTCTGCGGCGGCGGGGCGTGAGGGCGGTGCTGAGGGGCGGGGGCGATCGGCGGGGGTCATGGCGGTGGGGGTCGCGGCTGTGCGGAGGGCTCCGAAACGATGCGGGAATCCGGCGGCCGGCCCGACGGCCACGACGGGGACCGCAGGCGTGGCGGTCCGGCGGGCGGATGCCGGGCGGATGGGGTACAGCTTATCGAAGGAAGGTTCTGTGGCGACATAGGGCGCACAGGAGGCGCACGATGCGTGTCGCCCGCCTCCCATGCGCTCTCCGCCCCGGAAAGGGGCTGGTTGAGCGGGTTGTCGCGGTTTCCCGGACCGGCCGCGGCGCGTGCCGACGCCCGGCCCGGGACCGGATCAGACGAGGCCGAGCTTCTCGGCGGCGGTGGCCGCGTCGACCGGGACGGTGACCGGCTGCGGTGCGCCCGCGACGGCCCAGTCGGGGTCCTTGAGGCCGTTGCCGGTGACCGTGCAGACGATGCGCTGGCCGGGGTCGACCTTGCCCTCCTCGGCGGCCTTGAGCAGGCCGGCGACGGAGGCGGCCGACGCGGGCTCCACGAAGACACCCTCCTGGGAGGCCAACAGCCGGTACGCGGACAGGATCTGCCGGTCCGTCACCTCGTCGATGAAGCCGCCCGACTCGTCACGTGCGGCCAGCGCGTAGTTCCAGGAGGCCGGGTTGCCGATGCGGATCGCGGTGGCGATGGTCGACGGGTCCTTGACGACCTCGCCGCGCACGATGGGCGCGGAGCCGGAGGCCTGGAAGCCCCACATGCGCGGGGAGCGGGTCGAGACGCCGTCACCGGCGTACTCGGTGTATCCCTTCCAGTACGCGGTGATGTTGCCCGCGTTGCCGACCGGCAGGACGTGGATGTCGGGGGCGTCGCCGAGCGCGTCGACGATCTCGAACGCGGCGGTCTTCTGGCCCTCGATACGGACCGGATTGACCGAATTGACCAGCGCCACCGGGTAGTTGTCCGAGAGCGAGCGGGCCAGGGTCAGGCAGTCGTCGAAGTTGCCGTCGACCTGGAGGATCTTGGCGCCGTGCACGAGCGCCTGGCCCATCTTGCCGAGCGCGATCTTGCCCTGCGGTACGAGGACGGCGCAGACCATCCCCGCGCGCACGGCGTACGCCGCGGCGGAGGCCGAGGTGTTGCCGGTGGAGGCGCAGATGACGGCCTTCGCCCCCTCCTCCTTGGCCCGGGTGATGGCCATGGTCATGCCGCGGTCCTTGAACGAACCGGTGGGGTTGGCGCCCTCGACCTTGAGGTGCACCTCGCAGCCCGTGCGCTCGGAGAGGACCTGCGCCGGAACGAGCGGCGTACCGCCCTCACGAAGCGTGACGACCGGAGTCGTGCTCGTGACCGGAAGCCGGTCCCGGTACTCCTCGATGATGCCGCGCCACTGGTGGGTGCCCTTGCTGGTCATGGGTCCTTTACTCCCCTTCAACACGCATGATGCTGGCGACACCGCGCACGGTGTCGAGCTTGCGCAGCGCTTCGACGGTCCCGGAGAGGGCGGCGTCGGGCGCGCGGTGGGTGACGACGACGAGGGACGCCTCGCCGCCTCCGTCTGGACGTCCTTGCTGGCGGACGGTATCGATCGATACGCCCTGCTCGGCGAAGACCGTCGCGACCTGGGCGAGCACGCCAGGCTTGTCGGCCACGTCGAGGCTGATGTGGTACCGCGTGACGACCTCGCCCATGGGGCTGACCGGCAGGCGGGTGTAGGCGGACTCACCGGGGCCGGTGGCCTCGCCCAGTTTGTTGCGGCAGACCGCGACGAGGTCGCCGAGGACCGCGGAGGCGGTCGGCGAGCCGCCGGCGCCGGGCCCGTAGAACATGAGCTGCCCGGCCGCGTCGGCCTCGATGAAGACCGCGTTGTACGCCTCGCGGACCGAGGCCAGCGGGTGGCTGAGCGGGATCATCGCGGGGTGGACGCGGGCGGTGACGGATGCCCCGTCGGCGGCGCGCTCGCAGATGGCCAGCAGTTTGACCGTGCAGCCCATCCGGCGGGCCGAGGCGATGTCGGCGGCGGTGACCTCGGTGATGCCCTCGCGGTGCACGTCGCCGATCTTCACACGGGTGTGGAAGGCGATCCCGGCGAGGATCGCGGCCTTCGCCGCGGCGTCGAAGCCCTCGACATCGGCGGTCGGGTCGGCCTCGGCGTACCCGAGGGCGGTGGCCTCGTCGAGCGCCTCGGAGTAGCCGGCCCCGCTGGTGTCCATCTTGTCGAGGATGAAGTTGGTCGTGCCGTTCACGATGCCGAGCACCCGGTTGACCTTGTCCCCGGCGAGCGACTCGCGCAGCGGCCGCACCAGCGGGATGGCCCCGGCGACGGCGGCCTCGTAGTACAGATCGCGGCCGTACTTCTCGGCGGCGGCGTGCAGGGACGCGCCGTCCTCGGCGAGCAGCGCCTTGTTGGCGGAGACGACGCTCGCGCCGTTCTCGAAGGCGGCGGTGATGAGCGCCCGGGCCGGCTCGATGCCGCCGATGACCTCGATGACGACGTCGATGTCGCCGCGCTCCACGAGCGCGGTCGCGTCGGTGGTGATCAGTGCGGGGTCGATGCCCTCACGCACCTTCGAGGGCCGGCGGACGGCCACGCCGGCGAGCTCGACGGGCGCGCCGATGCGCGCCGCGAGGTCGTCGGCGTGCGTCGTCATGATGCGCGCCACCTCTGAGCCGACCACACCGCAGCCCAGCAGCGCCACCTTCAGCGGACGCGTACGCATCATCCGACCTCGTTTCTCATACCTAGACCCTCCGGCGATTGGGGGGGCGGCGTCGCGGGGCGGTTCTTCTCCCACCCCCCGATCGCCGAAGGGTCATGCTCATGTGTGGACCAGTCTCACTCACCGGACGGGAGTTTCTGACCCTCGTCCGGATCCTGAGATGACTATTTCATCAGCCGACATCGAGGCGCAGGAGATCTTCCTCCGTCTCGCGCCGGACGATGACGCGTGCCGCTCCGTCGCGGACCGCGACGACCGGCGGGCGCAGCGCGTGGTTGTAGTTGCTGGCCATGGAACGGCAGTACGCGCCGGTGGCGGGGACGGCGATCAGGTCGCCGGGGGCCAGGTCGGCGGGGAGGAACGCGTCCTTGACCACGATGTCGCCGCTCTCGCAGTGCTTGCCGACGACCCGGACCAGCATCGGTTCGGCGTCCGAGGTGCGGGAGACGAGCGCGACGCTGTACTCGGCGTCGTACAGCGCGGTGCGGATGTTGTCCGACATGCCGCCGTCGACGCTGACGTACGTCCGCAGCCCCTCCAGGGGCTTGATCGTGCCGACCTCGTACAGCGTGAACGCGGTGGGGCCGACGATGGCGCGCCCCGGCTCGACGGAGATCCGGGGGGTGCGCAGCTTCGCGGCCTCGCACTCGCGGGTGACGATGTCGCTGAGCGCCTTGGCGATCTCGTGCGGTTCGCGGGGGTCGTCCTCGGAGGTGTACGCGATGCCGAGGCCGCCGCCGAGGTCGATCTCGGGCAGTTCGACGCCGTGCTCGTCGCGGATCTCGGCGAGCAGCTGCACCACGCGGCGGGCGGAGACCTCGAAGCCGGCCATGTCGAAGATCTGCGAGCCGATGTGCGAGTGGACGCCGATGAGTTCGAGGCCGTCGAGGGAGAGGGCGCGGCGCACCGCCTCGGCGGCCTGCCCGTCGGCGAGCGCGATCCCGAACTTCTGGTCCTCGTGCGCGGTCGCGATGAACTCGTGGGTGTGGGCCTCGACGCCGACGGTGACGCGGATCTGCACCCGCTGGCGGACGCCGTGGCGCTGGGCGATGTGGGCGACGCGGACGATCTCCTGGAAGGAGTCGAGCACGATCCGCCCGACGCCCGCCTCGACGGCCCGCTCGATCTCGGCGACGGTCTTGTTGTTGCCGTGGAAGGCGATGCGCTCGGCGGGCATACCGGCGTCGAGCGCGGTGGTCAGCTCCCCGCCGGAGCACACATCGAGGTTCAGCCCCTCTTCCTTCAACCAGCGCACGACGGCGCGGGAGAGGAAGGCCTTCCCGGCGTAGAAGACGTCGGCGTCCGGCCCGAAGGCGTCGGACCAGGCGCGGCAGCGGGCCCGGAAGTCGCTCTCGTCGAGGAAGTAGGCGGGGGTGCCGAACTCCTCCGCGAGCCGGGCGACGGTCATCCCGCCGACGGTGAGGGCGCCGTCCGCGTCACGGGTGACGGTGCGTGACCAGACCTTCTCGTCGAGGACGTTGAGGTCGGCGGCGGGCGCGGAGTAGTGCCCCTCGTGGAGGACGTCGGCGTGACGGGGGCCTGCGGGGTGTGCGGAGCGGCTCATCGTGATGTTCTCTCGGGTCTCTTCTGATCGCGTCAGAGGTGTTCGGGCGCGCGGATGCCGAGCAGGGACAGGCCGCCTGCCAGCACCGTCCCGGCGGCTTCGGCGAGAGCCAGCCGGGCACGGTGGGCGGCCGAGGGTTTCTCGTCACCGGCGGGCAGGGACGGGCAGGAGTCGTGGAAGTCGAAGAACGCGTGGGCGACGGCTTCCAGCTGCCGGGCTACCCGGTCGGGCGCGCGGTGACGGGCTGCTGCGAGCAGGGCGCCGGGGTGGTCGGCGATGAGGTCGAGGAGGGGGCGGGCCGCACCGTCGTATGGGACGGGGTTTTCGCCGTACGGGGCGGGCTCGGCGGTGAAGCCAAGGAGGGCGGCCCCGCGGGTGAGCGCACGCGCCCTGGCGTGGGCGTGACGGACCAGGAAGAGCGGGTTCGCCTCGCCCTGGACGAGCAGTCCGGGGCCGAGGGCGGCACGGTCGTGCCCGGCGGGCCGCAGGAGCCCCCAGCGGGCGGCGTCGGCCCCGAGCCGCGCCAGCAGCTCCCCCGCGGTGACCCCGGCGGGGACGGGCCGGATCCCGGTGAGCGGTACGGGGGGCGTCCCGTGCGCGTCCACGGTGACGCCGAGGCGGGTCCAGTCCGGGTCGGACGCCTCCTCGCAGCTGACCCGGACCCGGGCGCCCTGGGAGATGACGAGCCGGCGGACGGCGTGGGCGGTGACGGCGGCGCGGACCTCCCGCGCGTGGTGGAACTGGAGGATCTCGTCCCGGAGCGCGTCCCCGTGTCCGTACGCCAGGCCCTGTTCCCGTACGGCGTCGAGCACGGCCCGGTCGCCCACGGCCGGTGCGTCGAGGGTGAAGCTCAGGAACCCCGGTCCGGTGATCTCGACCCGTCCGACGCCGGGTTCGGCGGCGACGCGTTCCCGCAGGATGCGGGCGATATCCAGGGCGGGCAGCGCGGCGGGCCCGGCGAGCTGGAGCGCGACGGCGCAGGCGTAGTCCCCGCTGCCGCCGGGCCGGGTCCTCTCCACCCGCACGCGCGCGGGCACGGGTGCGCGCAAGGCATCCTCGTCGACCGCGCGGCGCACGGCGTGCAGCACGGTCCGGGAGAGGTCGGCGGGGGTCACGGGTCAAGCGTAGGTGAGAGAGGGGGGCACTTCGCGACCCGGTTTCGCCATCCGGTCGGCCGGACCCGGCCGACGCCCGGGTCAGCCGGACCCGGCGGCACCGCCCCGGTCGGCCCGGACCCGGTTCACCGACCGGGTCAGCCGGTGGCGCTCCCCGCCCGCCCGGCACCGCGCCGGCCGTCCACCGAGGGCTCTTCCTCCCCCGTCACCAGTCGGCGCATGATGCGCACCAGCTCGCTCGGCTCGAACGGCTTCGCCAGGAACGCGTCGACCCCGGCCGCCACACCCGCGTCGACCTCGTAGGGCGTACAGGCGCTGATGACGGCGATGGGAAGATGACGGGTCCGGGGGTCGGATCGCAGGCGGGTGGCGGTCTCCAGACCGTCCAGCCGGGGCATCACGACATCGAGGGTGATCGCGTCGGGGCGGACCCGCTCGACCAGGTCCAGGCACTCGACACCATCGGCCGCGGTCACGACCTCGAAGCCCTCCAGCTCGAGATTGACCCTGATCAGCTGCCGGATGACCTTGTTGTCGTCGACAACAAGCACGCGGCCGTACGCCCCTGACACCCTTCGAGAGTAGGTCGGCCGGAGGTGCGGCGTCCGGGTTTTGTCCACTTCCGCCCCGGACGGGTGGCCACCGCTTCCGCGCCCTCCCTGGCGGGGCCGGAAGAGCGGCGTCGGCACGGCGGAATACCTGTTCACGGACACCCCGTGGGAGCTGGTAGTGTTTCACCCGTCGCAGAGCAGCAACGCGATACGCCCCCGTAGCTCAGGGGATAGAGCATCGGCCTCCGGAGCCGGGTGCGCAGGTTCGAATCCTGCCGGGGGCACTTCCGGATTGAAGAACCGGACCAGCAGAGGCTGGTCCGGTTTTTTCGTGTGCGCCGCGCGGGTGCCGCGCCCTCGCGGGGGGCGAAGCGGAGCGCGGTCCGGCTCGCCCCCGTGAGGTGGGCCGTCAGAACTTCCCGTCGACCGGGATCCAGCCGGACCAGGTCTCGGGCTGGTAGAACTTGCCCGTGTCGCCGTCGTAGCGCAGGACCCGGAGACGTACGTTCCCGTCCTCGCGGTAGTCCTTGTTGCAGGTCGCCCAGGTGTCCACGCCCAGCTTGTTGACGCAGACCTCCTCGGCGCGCCCGTAGTCGGTGTAGACACCGACGGCCGCGGACATGCCGTCCTTCTTCGTGTCGCCCGCCCAGATGATGTCGCCGTTGTGCTGGAAGCACCCGCTGGAGCCGTAGGCGACGGTCGAACCCAGGCACGCGCTCGACGACGGCGCGGCCGCGGCCATGGCTTCCGCCTGTCCGCCCGGTGCCGGGGTTTCCACCGGTCCCACCGGCTCCGCCGGGAAGGGAACGGTCTCCCCGGGCGCCGTGGCCCCGCCTTCGACGATCCGTACGTCCGCCGGCATCCGCACTTCCTGGGGGTCCACCGGTACGTCGTCGGCCAGCGCCGGCGTCACGGTGACCACCGAGACCGCGAGTGCTGACGCGCCGGCGAGAACGCTCAACTTCGAGCGCCACTTTTCACGCATGCTTCACTACCCCCGCGCCTGACCTCTGTTGCGAGATCATCAAATATCAATATGTGAACAGAGTGTGAGACTAAGAGATCGTCGTGACGGATGGAAGGGGCTTCCGTGACGCAGGGGCCCCATGGTGCGAACGTCGCACACCCGGCGGGCACACCGCGGGCACAGGAAGAGGGGCGGGCACACCTGTGTGTGCCCGCCCCTCCTGGGTAACCGGTGTCACCGCACGGGTGGCCCCTCGGCCGGCTTCCCCTCGGCGATGTCGTGGAACGAGAGATCGAGGGCGCACTCCGCCGGGATCGCGGCGGCGGAGGTCTCGCACGACGCGGGGCCCGCCCCGGCCCGGCCGTCCGTCTCGGGCGGACCGGCCTGGCGCTCGCCCGTCTCGATGTAGCCCGCCGTGCCGTCCACGGGAACAGGCGTCGCGGAGGTGGCGGGGCCGGCGGGACGGGTGGCGTCGGCGGTGTCCGACGAGGACGAACAGGCGGCTACGCCCGCCGTGGCGCACAGGACGAGCGCGGCCGAGACCGCGACGGTGCGAAATCGCATGAAGATCCCCCTACGCGGACGCCCGGACATCCGGGTCGTCAGTTGATCCACGGTGCCACAGCGTGCGGCACCGAAGGCGGAGAACGTGTGAAAAGGCAGGGTTGGTGTGCGCGGCGCGTAAGGTCGCCACTACGGAGCGCATATCTGAATGGCATATGCCGAACCGCCCCTGCTCCCCCCGGATGAGGATTCGGCCAACCGCGGCCGATCGCCGTGGACCCGGGTATCGAGCGCCTGTACGGAAAGGATGTCTGGTGAAAGCTGGTACTCGGCTGTCCGGAGGGGGACGCATGCGGGGGCACGAGCACAGCACGAACGCCAACGACCTGAGCGGCACGGTGCACGGCTTCGTGGTGCAGACGGGAAGCGTGCACGGCGGAATCCATGTGTCCGGGGCCGGGGCGCGGGAGGAGGTGCCGCCGCCCTGGCAGTTACCGCCCTCGGTCCGGATCACCGACCGCACGGACGAGCTCCGCGCCCTGGAGGCGCACCGGGACCGGGCCATGGAGGACGGGCATCCCACGCTGGCGGCGGTGAGCGGGCTGGGCGGGGTGGGGAAGACCGCGGTCGCGCTCGCCTGGCTGCACACGCTGCGCCCGCACTTCCCCGGCGGTCAGCTGTACGCCGATCTGGGCGCGCAGGCGCCGGACGGTCCCGCCGACCCCGGTGAGGTCGTGGCCAGGTTCCTGCGGGCGCTGGGCGTCCCGAGCGGTCAGGTCCCTCGGGCGCTGGGTGAACGGGTCGCGCTCTACCGGTCGTTGACGGCCGGCCGGCAGCTCGTGGTGCTGCTGGACGACGCGGCGACCGCGGCCCAGGTGCGGCCGCTGTTGCCGGCGGGACAGTGTGTGACGGCGGTGACCAGCCGCCGGAGGATGCCGGGGCTGAGCCTCGACGGGGGCCATGTGATCCATCTGGAGCCCCTCTCCACCGAGGCGGCGGTCGAACTGCTCGACGCGACCCTCGCCGACGGCCGGGTCGCCGCCCAGCCGGAGGAGGCGCGGGCGCTGGTCCTGCTCTGCGCGGGGCTGCCGCTCGCGGTGCGCATCGCCGGGGCCCGGCTGGCGGCCCGCCCCCGGCAGGGCATCACCGCGATGGTCCGGGCCCTCTCCGAGGAGCACGAACGACTGGAGGCACTGGCGATAGAGGGCGACCACGACGTGCGGGCGGCGCTGGACCTCTCCTACCAGGGCCTGCCGCCCACGGCGGCCCGCCTCTACCGGCTGCTGGGGCTCCACCCGGGACGGGAATTCGGCGTCCCGGTGGCACGGACGCTGCTGGGCGGGGACGCCGTCGAGGCGCTCGACGCTTTGCACGACGCGAATCTGCTCGTCGATGTCGCCGAGGCGTCGGGCGGCGAGCGCTACCGGTTCCACGATCTGGTGCGGCTGCACGCCGCCGCGCGGGCCGCTCAGGACGAGAGCGCCGACGAACGGGCCGCCGCTTCGCTGCGCATCGGCCACCACTACCTCGCCGCCGCCGGCCGGGCCGAGGAGATCATCGAGCCCGGACGCGCCGGCCCCGAGAGGGAGTTCGGGCGGGGCGCTGTGCCTGAGTCCGTCGCGGAGGAGGATCTCGATCCCGTCGGCGGACAGACGGCGGCGGAGGCGGCGCTGGACTGGCTGGAGCGGGAGCTGCCCAACCTGATGGCGGTGGTCCGTCTCGCGCGCCCGATGGGCGCTCCGGAGCTCGCCTGGCAGCTGGCCGACGCGCTGTGGCCGCTGTTCCCGCGTCGCAAGCTGTACCGCGAGTGGATCGAGGCGCACCGGGAGGGGCTGCTGGCCGCCGAGGAGACGGGGAACGGTGAGGCATCCTGCCGGATGCTGACCTCCGGCGCCTTAGGGAGGCTCGCCACCGGCGATCACGCCGAGGGGCTGGTCATGTTCGAGCGGGCCGCCGCCTCGTTCCTGGAGCGCGGCGACACCCTCGGGCACGCCCGGACGCTGAACTACCGGGGGCTGGCCCATCAGCGGCTCGGGCAGCAGGACCGCGCGGCCGAGTACTTCGCCCGCGCGGCCGCCGAGCTGCCCGCCCACGGTGATCTCCGGGCCGGTGCGCTGGCCCGGTTCAATCTGGCCGGCATCGCCCTGGCCCAGGAGCGGTACGAGACCGCCGCCGTCGAGGCCGAAGCCGCCCGCCTCACGCTGGAGGCGGCCGGCGACACGTACAACGCGGCGCGCGCCGCCGGCCTGACCGGCCGGGCCTGCGTGGGGCTCGGCAGGCTCGACCGGGCGGAGGCGGAGCTGTCGGCGGCGCTGTCCGCGTTGCGGGCGGAAGGGGCCGGGTTCGAGGCGGCCCACGTGCTCGGAGGGCTGGCTCGGCTCTCCGAGCGGCGCGGGCAGCCTCGGCAGGCCCGGCGGTACTACCTGGAGGCGGTGTCCCTGTACCACTCCGTCGGCCGGTCGGGGTCGGCGGAGGCGGTCGGGGCGATGGCCCGGCTCGATGTGCTGGAGCCGCCGGAGACGGAGGGTTCTCCGCCCCCGGGACCGGTCCCGTCCGAGGACGACCGGGGCGAGGGCGGCGGGTAGTCGCGTACGGTCCTGACGACCACTACGGCGGCGGGGTCGAACGCGGCCGGGTCCAGGCCCGCCACCAGCCAGACGTGTGCGACCGAGGCCCAGACCGCCCAGGGCTGCACCGGCCCTCCCGGCCCGCGGACCAGCAGCCGTGGCCGGCCGCCGAGCCGCAGCCAGCAGAGCGGGCCCCGGTACACGGCCACCACCAGGGCGCCGGGGTGGCAGTCGGCGAGTTCGGCGGCGTACCGGGCGGGGCCCTCGTACGGCGACCGCGTCCCGGACGGGAGCTCCGCCACCAGGACGTCCGCCAGCAACGGCATCGGGTGCGCGGCCGGGAGCCGGACGCGCAGGTGCTCGTCGACGACCCGCAGCGGGCGGTCGGGGTGCAGCAGCGCGGCTCCGGTCCGGCGGACTCCGCGCTGGGGGGCGTCCTCGGTGAGCCGTACGGTCGTCGCGGTCATCGAGCGTGCCCCCAGGTGTCGTGACGCGCCGTCACCGGTAGTGGCGCGTGGTCGGTACGCGGCCGGGCGGCGGGGGCGCGCAGCCGGAGCTTGCGGTAGATCAGGGCCCGCATCCTGACGGCGAACCGTCCCGGCTCCGAGGTGATCCGGGCCGTCACCTGCTCGTACCGCTCCGCTCGGTAGGCCGCGGCGGCGCGGGCGAGCTGGCGGTCCAGGGGGCGGTCGGCGTGCAGCCGCGGGGCGAAGGAGGCCAGTTCGGCGGCGGGTGAGCCGGGGTCCAGGTCGACGTCGGGGACGTTGCCCATGAGGACCGGGACCTCGGTCATCGCCCCGTACAGCGAGACGGAGCCGTGGTCCCCCACGATGTGGTCGGCGGCGACCAGCGCCCCGACCCAGTCGGCGTGCTGGCTGATCACCAGGAGCCCGGAGCGCACGAGTCCCGCGAGCCAGCTGCGGACCTGCCATTCGCCGTGGGCGTTCCAGACGTGCGGGTGGAGCAGGAGCGCGACCCGGAAATCCTCCCGGGGCAGCTCGTCGACCAGCCTTTCCAGCAGCTCCCACTGGCGGCCCAGGAGGGAGCCCGGCCCCCAGGTGGAGCAGACGGTCACCAGTTGCCGGCGTGCTCCGACCCCCAGGGCGTCGCGGTAGAGGGCCCGTTGCGGCAGGCTCGCCGTGATCCGGTCGGAGCAGGGGTCGCCGACCACCTCGGCGGCGGGCAGCGCCTCGGGGCACGCGCGGCCGAGGCGGGTCAGGTCCTCGTGGTGGGCCAGCACGATCGATTCGGGCACCAGCCTGCCGTCCTGGATGAGCCATTGCCGGTCGAGTCCGTAGATCCCGCGCCCGGCGACCGGGCGGCCGCGCTGCCCGGCGGGGATCAGCTTGTTGTGCCCGACGCCGTGCGGCAGCACGATCACCGGGGCGTGCAGTTCCTGGAGTCCACCGTGGGCGGCCGCCACCGCCAGGTCGAACGGCAGCTGGACCGCCTGGTGCCAGGGCAGGACCAGTCCGCCCAGCCGTTCCAGGAAGTGGTCCACCCCGTGGCTGAACACGTCGGGCGCCTGGGTGAAGAACACCTGCACCCGGGCGTCGCCCTCCAGCAGCCGTACGGCTTCGAGCAGCCGCTGTCCCGCCGTGACGGTGTGCACCACGGCCAGGATCTTCCTGCGGGTCCGCCGGGTGACCCAGCGTTCGACGTCCAGGCGCACCGGTACAAGGGGCCGGTACGTGTCCGGCATGGTCAGGCTCATCTGATCAGTCCCCGTTTCCGTCGCCGCGGACCGGAGGCCCGCGGAGGCCGCGGCTGATGGCGGCCCGGGACGCATCTGCCCACGGACGTGGACAGGCGGCTTGCAGGAATCCTGCGTTCCAGCTGTACGCGGAAAAGCGCCGCGCCATGCGCCCCGCTCACGCCCCCGTGCGCTCTGGTCCGGGCCGGTGGCTCAGGGAACAGTGGACTGTTCCGCACAGACGTGCGGACGCTGCCGGTGGCGGCAGGAAGTGGCGCACCCATCGGGGGGCGATATGGACCTTCTTGCTCTGGGACCTCTGGAACTGTGGCACGGGGACCAGCAGCACGTGCTCGGTTCGGTGAAACACCGCTGCGTGCTCGCCGTTCTGGTACACGCGCGCGGGGAACCCGTCGCCGTGGACACGCTGATGGAGCGGGTCTGGGGCGACGAGCCCCCGCCCAAGGGTCCGGCCACGCTCCAGACGTACCTCTCCAAGCTGCGTAGACACCTGCGGGACGCGGTGGGGCCGCTCGTGCGGCTGGACCACATGCCGCCCCGGCTGTACCGGCTCCGGATGAGCGACCAGAACGATCTGGACCTGGTCCGCTTCCAGCGGTTCCGCGCCGAGGCCGCGGTGGCGGCGGAGCAGGGCCGCACGGACTGGGCGATCGGGCTGCTGCGGACCGCCGAGAGCATGTGGCGGGGCGAGCCCCTGACCGAGAGCTCCGGCGAGTGGGCGGCCTCGGTGCGTACGCGGCTGATGGAGGACCACCGCCATGTCCGGGAGGAGCGCATCCGGCTGGAGCTGGAGCTCGGGCGGCATGCCGATCTCATCGGCGAGCTGCGCGAGTTGGCGACGGAGAGCCCACTCGCGGAAGGGGTGGTCGGCTCCCTGATGCTGGCACTCCACCGCAGCGGGCGGCACAGCGAGGCGCTGGAGCTCTACCGCAGGACGCACGCCCGCCTGCGGGAGGGGCTGGGCATGGAGCCGGGGCCCGACCTGCGGGCGCTGCACCAGCGGATCCTGGAACAGGACCGGGGTCTGGCAGGGCCCCGTGCGGAGGCCGTCACCATCGGGGCCCCTGCCCCGGCCGTACCCACTCCCCCGGCGCCCGGCGCCGCCCGGACCTCGCCCACTCCCCCCACGCCCAGCGCCGCCCCGGCCGCGCAGCCCCCGTCCTGCCATCCGGGTCGCAACAACCTGCCCCGCGACACCCGGGACTTCACCGGCCGGGCCGAGGAGTTGGCGCTGCTGCGCGAGGGGATCGCCGACGCCGACGGGTACGCGCTGCCGCTCGCCGTTCTGCATGGAATGCCCGGTATCGGCAAGACCGCGCTGGCGGTGCACGCCGCTCACCGGCTGGCCGAGGACTATCCGGCCGGTCAGCTGTACGTCGATCTGCACGGGTTCAGCGGACGGCGGCCCGTCGACCCGGCCGAGGCGCTGGCCTTCCTGCTGCAGGCCGCCGGGACCGGCGAGGCGCTGCCGGACACCCTCGACGGGCGGGCGGCCGCGTGGCGGGAGTGGACCGCGCACCACCGGGTGCTGGTCGTGCTCGACAACGCCCGGGACGCTGCCCAGGTGCGTCCGCTGCTGCCCGGGTCGCCCGGGTGTCTGGCGATCGTGACGAGCCGCAACCGGCTCTCCGCACTGGACGGGGCCACCTCCCTGCCGGTGGACGCGCTGTCGGCCCGGGAGGCGGCGACCCTGTTCACCCGGATCGCCGGCACCGCCCGGACCTCCCGTGACCCGGAGGCGCTGGAGCTCCTGGTGGCGGCCTGCGACCGCCATCCACTGGCCACGACGCTGCTCGCGGGCCGTTTCCGGCATCGGGAGATCTGGGACCTGCGCCACCTTCTGGAGCGCCTCGCGCAGTCGGGCGACCCCCTGGACGGACCTGATGAGGAGGTGTTCGTCTCGGCGTTCCGCTTCTCCTACGCGGAGCTGACGTCCGGCACGCGCCGATTACTGCGCCTGCTCGCGCTGCATCCCGGGCCCGACATCACGGCGGCGGCCGCGGCCGCACTGTCGGGGAGCGCGCCCGGGACCGCCGCCGACGGGTACGTGCGGCGCGGCGTCGAGGAGCTGTTGGACTGCCATCTGCTGACCGAGCCGGCGCTCGGCCGCTACCAACTGCACGACCTCACACGGGCGTTCGCGCTGCGCATGTGCACCGTCGAGGAGCCGGAGAGCGAGCGCGGCGATGCCGTCGGCAGGCTCCTCGGCTACTGCCTCACCTCCGCGTACCGGGCCCACCGGCTCACCCACCCGCGCCGCAGGGCCATGGAGCCCCAGCCGGTTTCGGCGTACGCGGCCTCGTTCGGCGACGCCCAGGAGGCGGCGGCCTGGCTGGGCGTCGAGCGGGCCAACCTGCTGGCCGCCGCCCGCACGGCGGCCGTGGAGGACCCGGAGCACGCGGCGCTCTTCCCGCACGCGCTGGCCCCCTCGCTCAGGATCTGGGGCAGCTGGGACATCACCAACGAGCTGTACGGCGCGGCGGTGGAGGCGCTGCGCTCCCGGAGCACTCCCGCGCTGCTGGCGCAGACGCTGGTGGAGGCCGCGGAGGTGCTGGCGCAGACGGGGCCCGGGGAGGCGCTGAGCTGCGCGGGCGAGGCGCTGACCCTGTTCCAGGACCTGAAGGACCCCGCGGGGTGCGCCGACAGCTCGCTCCAGGCGAGCCGCGCGCATCTGGCCGCCGGGCACACCGGCCCGGCGCTGCGCATGGTGGCGCGGGCGCTGGCGCTCTACCGCGATCTGGGCGATCCGCACGGTGAGGCGGACTGCCTCAACGTCGAGGGGGCGGCGCTGTACTACGAGGGCCGGTACGACGAGGCGCTCGGCCGGGCGCGGCTCACCCTGCACATCCACGAGGGCACGGGGGATCTGCTGGGGCAGATCCGCGCGCACAACAACATCGGCGAGATCCACCAGCTCCAGGGCCGCATCGAGCGCGCCCATGACCATCTCGAACGGTCGAGGGTGCTGGCCCGCCTGCACAGCGGAGCCCAGGAGTTGGCGATCCTGGACACCAACCTGGGTGCGGTGCACCAGGCCATGGGGGACACACCGCGAGCGCTGGACGGTTTCCGGAGGGCGTTGGAGAGCCACCGGGCCCGGGGGGACGCCCTGGGCGAGGCGAACGCGCTGATCGGTATGGGAGCCGCGTACGCCGAGAACGGCGACACCGGTGAGGCGCTGCTCCACTTCACCGCGGCGGAGGAGGTGGCCCGAAGGATCGACAGCGCCTACGAGCGTACCCGGGCGCTGCTCGGCGTGGCCGACGTGCACGCGGCGGGCCGGCCGGAGGTGGCGACGGAGGTGTACGAGCAGGCGCTGGAGCTGGCCGAGCGCACCGGCTCCCGCCCCGCCGCGGCGCGGGCGCTGGCAGGCCTCGCGCGTACGGCCCTGCGTATGCACCGGAGCGACCTGGCACGGGAGTACGCGAGGAGGGCGGAGGGGGTGTACCGGAGCCTGGGCTCCGAGGCCGAGGCGGAGAGCCTGCGGCGGCTGCTTCGAGAGGAAACGAGAAGGACCGGCTCCTGAGGCTCGCCCGGGTGCCGGTCCGTTCGACCGCGGTGCGGATCAACCGCTGGTCACGTGGCCCTTCGGGCCGCGCGGGGTCACCACATCCACTGAAGAATCTTCCACATACGCGTGACAACTACCTTCGTTATGAGCTGACTTGGCTGTGTTGCGAGTGCCGGTGAACCGACTCAGCGATCATGGCACAGGAAGGGGCCCCGAAGATCCGAACAGCCTCACCCGTTCGAGTGCATTTTCTGTGGCCTCGTCCATCAACTCCGGTACCTGGCGTGCCATTTCGCCACATAGGATGCCGAACGACGTGATGTAGGGGGCAGAATGCCCGCCCGATCGCGCGTGAGGCGGCACGCCCCCGGGCAGAGTCAGAGTGACTTTTACGGCTCGGCGGTGGGGGGACCGTTATGGAGTCCGATGACCAGTACGGGACTGTGGGACAGGGTGCGGCTGGAACCGGCTTCGGCGGACCTGTGCCACCGCCGCCCTCCCACGCGCCGGCCGTCGGTCCGCCGCCGCCCGGCGCGCCCCTGCGGGCGGTCGGCGCCGCCCTGCTCAATCTGACCGGACTCGGGCTCGGTTACGCCCTGTTGGGGCGCTGGGTGCGGGCCGCGGTGTGCTGGGCGGCCACGGCGGTGCTGCTGTGGGCGGCGTTGCCGGCCGATCCGGACGGGGTGCCCGGGGGCGTTCTCGTCGGGTATCTGCTCGTGCTGGTGCTCGCCGCCGCCGACGGGGCGAGGATCGCCCGGCGTTCGGCGCTGGGCGGGGCGTGGCGGCCCGTGCTGGCGGTCGGGCTCGGTGTGGTGCTGCTGGCCGTGCCGACGGGCGGGGCCGTGGTGTACGGCTCCGCGCGGGACGAGGCGCGGGAGCAGATGCTGCTGGACCGGCTGGCGGCCGGGGACGAACGGGTCACGGCGGCTTCGCGGCAGCCGTTCGGCTCGGCGAAGGGCGAGTACGAGCGGGCGCTCGACGCCTATCGCGCGCTCGGCGAGGACCATCCCGGCTCCCGGGCCGCGAAGCTCGTCCCGGACCGCCTGAAGACGTACTACGACGCCGTCTCCGCCCCGTACGCCGAGAAGCGACTCTGTGAGGCCGTCGCACCGTTGACCTATCTGCGGACGCTTCCGGACTCGGTGGACGAGAAGCTGCTGGGCGCGCTCGCCGCGTGGCCCGACGAACCGCTCGCCGTGTCGTTGTACGGGTGCGGTGTGTCGCGTCTGGGCGGGCCGGGCGGCGGCGGCACGGAGCTGGGAGAGCTGTTGCGCACGTTCCCCGATTCCGCCTCCGCGCGGCAGGTGGGGCCGGCGATCGGGAAGCGGATCAAGGAGCAGGTCGCGGCGTTGAAGGGGGCCGAGCCGTGTGCGGCCACCGAGGTGCTGCGGGGCCTCGGCGCCACCGCGTCCGGCCTCCCCGCCGAGGATGTGAAGGCGCTGCGCGGCGATGCCGACGAGGGCGTCGTGGACGGGGTGTACGCCTGTGGGGTCGACCAGTTCAAGGACGAGAAGTTCGGCGACGCGCGCACGACGCTGACCGATTTCGCGCGGACGTACAAGAGCGACGGGCGGGTACGGCAGGCGCGGAACATCGCCATAGCCGCGGAGATCGCCGACGACCGGCCGGCGGCGGGCAAGCGGCTGCCACCGTCGAAGCGGCCCGGCGGGTCCCGGATGGAGCTGGTCATCAGCAATGACGCGCCGAACGCGGTCGAGGTGCTCTACACCGGCCCGGTCACCGGCACCGTCACGCTGAAGGCCTGCGCCGGCTGTGAGCGGTACAGCGCCTCCGAAGGCTCGCGGCGGGCCTGCGGGGCGAGCGGCAGGAACTACCCGAAGGCCCGGCTCCAGCTTCCCGCAGGGGAGTACCACTTCCTCTACAAGCACGGCACGGGCGCGACCGCCCGGGTGGACAGCTACTCCTCCGGGACGAAGGTCCAGCCGGGCTACACCTACACCAGTTGCACGTACGTCATCGAGCGGAACCCGTTCGACCTGGACCTGCCGCAGCTTCCGGATCCGATCCAGCCGGCGCTCAGCCCTTGGGGCGCGGGCTCTTCTCGATGACCCGGCCGTCCAGCTCGGCGGTGAGGAAGGCGCCGCCGTGCGAGTCGGAGACGTAGACGCGCAGCACCGGGCGGTCGTTGTGGAAGGGCGAGGAGGGGTCCACGATCACGTAACGGCTCTCCGGCTCGTCGACGTTGAGCGTCTTCTCCGCCGTCTTCAGCAGGGCGGGCAGCGCGTCCCAGTCGACGGAGTTCAGGTCGATCGTCGTGGACCCGGAGGGCAGGGTGCCGCCCATGTCGTCGTTCTCCGCCCGACCGTCGCGGTAGCTGAAGCGGTCGTACACCGCGGCGTTGGTCTTCAGCGGCGCATCGGCGGAGGCGTGCTCGCCGTAGAGGGTGAAGTCGGTGACCTTCGTCCCGCCCATGAGGGGCTTCATCCCCTTGATCGCCGCCCGTGCCCCGTCCGGGGTCAGCAGGTCCACGGTCGCCGGCGCCTCCTTCTCGGAATCGCCGGTGGCACCGGACCCGTCGGTGTCGTCAGCCACCGGGTCCGGCGCCGGAGCGGAGACCTGAGGGGCGCTCGCCCGGTCGCGCGGGCGGTCGTCGTTGTCGGATCCCTGGGAGGAGAACGGGTCGGCCGTCCAGAGGATGGCGCCCGAGATGACCACGGCCGAGACGACGGACGACGCGGCGCTGATCCGCCAGACCCGGCGCTCGACGCGGCGGCCGCGCTCGTGCGGGGCGTCGTGCGGGGCGTCGTGGGGATCGGTGGCGGGCTGCTGGTACGGATTGCCGCCGGGTGCGGACGGGGGCGTGGCGGTGGGGGGCGGGAAGCCGTAGCCCGTCGGGACGCGGTCCTCCGGGCCCGCGGACGAGGAGGGCGGGTCGAAGGGCCCGCCGGGCCGGGCGGACGCCGGATCCTTCCGGTCGGACACGGGTGACGGGGGCGGCACGGACCCGGACCCGGACGCGGGTCCCGGCCGGGGTGGCGGCGTGGCGGCCGTCTGCGTGGGCGTGCTGTGCACGGACCCGGGCTGCGCGGACGCGGGCCGTTCCCGTACGGGCTCCGTGGGCGTCGGGGCGGGGCTCCCGCCCGGGCGCGCGGCCTCGGCCAGCAGGCGGTCGAGGGCCTCGGCGTCCGGGCGGGCCGGGATGTTCCTGGTGAGGAGCGCGTTGAGCACCGGGGTGAGGGATCCGGCGCGCGTCGGCGGCGGGATCTCTTCGTCGAGCACGGCGGCCAGGGTGGCCAGGGTGGTGGCCCGGCGCAGCGGGTGGCGGCCCTCGACGGCCACGTACAGCATCATGCCGAGCGACCAAAGGTCGGAGGACGGGTCGCCCTCGGTGCCCCGGATCCGTTCGGGGGCTATGTAGTCGGGCGAGCCGATGAGGGCGCCCGTCATGGTGAGGCTGGTCGACTCGCGGATGGCGGCGATGCCGAAGTCCGTGAGGACGGGGCGGCCGTCGGGGCGCAGCAGCACGTTGGCGGGCTTGACGTCGCGGTGCTGGATGCCGGTGGCGTGGGCGGCGCGGAGGGCGGAGAGGATGCCGCGTCCCAGCTCGGCGGCCTCGGCGGGTTCCATGGGCCCGTGGGCGAGCCGGTCGTGCAGGGAGGAGCCGGCCACCAGCTCCATCACGATCCACGGGTAACCGTCCTCGCCGGGGTCGACGATGTGGTGGACGGTGACCACGTTCGGATGGTCGACCCGGGCCAGGGCGCGGGCCTCGCGCAGCACGCGGGCGCGCAGGGTGCGGGCGCCTTCGGGGTCGTACTCCGCGAGCGCCGGGTCCGGGGCCGCACCTCCTTGAGGGCGACATCGCGGTGGAGCGCCTCGTCGCGGGCGCGCCAGACCATGCCCATACCGCCGCTGCCGAGCCGCTCCACCAGCGTGAAGCGGCCGTCGATCACCCGTCCCGAGGGGGCCTCTGCGCTCATGGGCCGTAGCGTACGGGGGGCGTACGCCAGGGGGCAGCCGGGGCCGGGCAGGCAGGCCGACCGGAAGCCGGTGCGGTACGGCGGCACGTGCTCAGCCGGTTGACTGCCGTACGACGTGGGCCAGGTGCTGGCTGATCGCTGTTCGGCTCCAGTCCGCCGCCCCTCCCGTGCCCGCACTCCCCTCACCCCGCGCGCAGTCCCACAGCCAGCGCTCACCCGCGCCGGCGGACGGACCGCGGAAATCGTCCTGCTCCGTGATCCACCGGGCCGCCGCACGGATCGTCTCCGCCCGGGCGTCACCGCGGGTGGGCACCTTGGCGAGCAGGTACCCGCGCCCGGTCGTGTAGCGGAGCAGACCCCACGGCGGGCCTCCCCCGCCCCGGTACTCCTGCGCCACGGAGCGGGCGGCGAACGGCGCGTAGTCCCCGTAGCGGAGAAGCTCCCGGTAGCTGGGTCGGTTCGCCAGGATCTCGTGCCACAGGGCGAGTTCGTGACGAGGCGCTTCATCGGTTCCCGCCACCTCGATCCCGCTGACGTCCTCGGGGAATCCGCCCGCGATCACCGCGACGCAGTTCCAGGCAGTCAGCGGGAGCAGGGCGTCCAGGGCCCGCAGGGCTTCCTTCCCCGCGTCCGGCCGAGTTTCCGGCACCGCGTGCAGGTCGAGGAGAAGGTCTCGGCGGACCCCGTGGTCGAGTGCGTCGAGCAGCCGTCGGGTGTCGTCGATGGAACGCTCGTCCCAGCCGCCCGGGAGCGCGACGCGTATGCCGATCTCACCGAAGCCGGTCACCGCCGACCGGATGGCCGACCGCTGCTGTTCCGGGGGACGTTCCGGTCCGGTCACCGTGCGCAGCGACGACCCGGCCCAGACTTCGGAAAGCAGAGCGGCCGGTAACCCCGTCCTCGAGTCCACGTAGGGGGCGTCCAGCCAGGCGGGACTGTGCCGCTGCACAAGGGCGGCCCGGCGAACGGCCTTGCGCAGCTGCGCGGCGTCTGTGGTCGTGCCCGGCGGCAGCGTCCACAGGGGAGCCACCCTTCGCCGAGCGTCCGGCACGAGATCGCCGTACGCGCGCGTCGCGGACAGGCGGGCCGGAAGCCTCGGCACGTACAACGGCAGCGGTGCGGACATGGCGGCCCCCTCGATGCTCCACGCGCCCGGCGTCCACATCCAGCGTGCGGCGGCCCGACGGGGTGGGAAAGGGGGCGTTCTCGGCCAATGGGCGCGAAACACAGCCTCTGGCCTGGACCCGGCGAGGACGGCAAAGACGGCAAAGACTGCGAGGACTGCGGCGCCCGGGCCGGGCCCCGGCGCCGTCAGGCCGCGTCGCAGTCAGACCGCGTCGCAGTCAGGCCGAGGTGCGTTTGCGGGGGGACGCCGTCTTCTTCGCCGCCGGGCCGCCGCTCGACGACGTCCGATTCTTCGCCGCGGTCTTCTTCGCCGTGGACTTCTTCGCCGCGGTCGCCTTCGCCGTGGACTTCTTCGCGCCGGTGGACTTGGGGGCGGACTTCTTCGTCGTGGAGCTTCCGGAGCGGGTGACCGTCTTGCCGGTCGGGGTGCGGTGGGTGGTCTTCTGCGCGGCTTTGGTGGTCCGCTCGGTCTTCCCGGACGCCTTCGACGACGTCTTCTTGATGGGGTGCACGTCGGCCATGTCGCCGCCGCTGCCGCCGTCGCCCGCACCCTCACCCTCGTCTTGCTGGGATTTCCTGGCCGCCCGCACGCTGTTCTCCAGGGCCGCGATCAGGTCGATGACCTTGCCGCCGCCGGTGTCCTCGGGTTCGGCCGGGAGCACGCTCTCGCCGGAGGCCTTCGCGGCGACGAGTTCCTCCACCGCCTCCCGGTAGTCGTCGTGGAGGCTGTCCATGTCGACCTCGCCGAGGGTGTCCATCAGGGCGTCCGCCAGGTCGAGTTCGGCGTCGCGGACCGTGACGTCGCCGTCCGGGGCCGCCTCCTGCGGAGGGCGGATCTCGTCGGGCCACAGGAGGCCGTGCATGGCGATCACGTCGTCCACGACGCGGAGCATCCCGAGCCGTTCGCGGCCGCGCAGGGCGTACTTGGCGACGGCGACCCTGTTGCTGTGCTTGAGGGCCTCGCGGAGCAGGGTGTACGGCTTGGCGGCCGGGACTCCATTGGCCGAGAGGTAGTACGCCGCTTCCATCTGGAGGGGGTCGATCCGGTCGGCGGGCACGAAGGCGACGATCTCGATCGTCTTCGCCGTCGGCAGCGGGAGCTGGGCGAGATCCTCGTCGGTGATCGGGATCATCGTGCCGTCGGCGTCCTCGTACGCCTTGCCGATCTCGCCGCCGGAGACCTCCTCCTCGTCCAGTTCACAGACCTTGCGGTACCGGATCCGGCCACCGTCGGCGAGGTGGATCTGCCGGAAGCTGATCGAGTGGTTCTCGGTGGCGTTGACCAGCTTGACCGGGATGCTGACCAGCCCGAAGGAGATCGCGCCGTTCCATATGGACCTCACCGTTCACCCCTTGCCGACCGTTGAGCACCCTTGAGGCTTTAGAGATGCTTTGTCATGGTTTCATGTGATTCTTATCGTATGACGCCGATCACCGAGGTGGAGGGGCGACGGGTCTCGCTCAGCAATCTCGACAAGGTCCTGTATCCGGCCACCGGGACGACCAAGGGCGAGGTGCTGCACTACTACGCGGCCACCGCGGGCAGCGTGATCCTGCCCCATCTGCGCGATCGCCCCGTGTCCTTCCTGCGCTACCCGGACGGGCCGGACGGCCAGGTCTTCTTCACCAAGAATCCGCCGCCCGGTACGCCCGCCTGGGTGGGGACCACCGCGGTTCCGCGGAGCGAGGACCCGGATGCCCGGCAGGTGGTCGTGCGGGATCTGGCCTCCCTGATGTGGGCGGCCAACCTGGTGGTGGAGTTCCACACCCCGCAGTGGCGTGAGGAAGCGCCGGAGATCGCCGACCGGATGGTCTTCGACCTGGACCCCGGCTCTCCCGCGACCGTCGTGGAGTGCTGCACGGTGGCGCTCTGGCTGCGGGAGCGCCTCGCGGCCGACGGGCTGACCGCGTACGGGAAGACGTCCGGGTCCAAGGGGATGCATCTGCTGGTCCCGCTGGAGCCGACCCCGTCCGGCGAGGTGTCCGCGTACGCGAAGCGGCTCGCCGTGGAGGCGGAGGCGGCCCTGCCGGGGCTGGCCCTGCACCGGATGAAACGCGCCCTGCGGCCGGGCAAGGTCTTCGTCGACTTCAGCCAGAACGCGGCGGCGAAGACGACCGCCACGCCCTACACCCTGCGCGCCCGGCCCGAACCCACCGTGTCGGCCCCGGTGACCTGGGACGAGATCGCGGAGTGCCGGGAGGCGGGCGCCCTGGTGTTCCGGGCCGGGGACATGGCCGCCCGGCTGGACCGGCACGGCGATCTGCTCGCGCCCTTGAACGACCCGGAACAAGCACGTCCGCTGCCCGCGTGACGCACCCCCGGTTCACAGGAATCCACAGCCGAATCGTCTTGACCGGGTCATGACCTCGTTACGGCGCGAGGAAAGGCCACAAGTGGCGGGTGGATTGTCGGACCCGTGGTGCACACTCTGCGCAGGCGCTTTCTCCAGGGCGCGTCGGGAGGGGTGTGACGGACAGGGCGCGCCACGGGGCGCGCCGGTCCGGGCGCTGTCGTGATCGTGGGGAGGGGATGGCGTGTTCTCGGGGATCGACGAGGTCGACTGGGCCTCGATGGAGCATGCCTACGGGCCTGCCGACGATGTGCCGGAGCTCCTGTGGGGGCTCGCGTCCGAGGATCCGGCGGAGCGCGAGGCGGCGCTCGACGGCATGTACGGCGCGGTGCACCACCAGGGCGATGTGTACGCGTGCACGCTCGCTTGCATCCCGTTCCTGTTCGAGCTGGCCGTGGACCCGGGGGTGCAGGACCGCGGCAGCGTGGTCGAACTGCTCACCAGCATCGGCGGCTTCGACCTCGACGAGGACGACGAGGCGGAGTTCGACGAGGACGAGATCGAGGGCGCCGCGAACTACGCGATGGCGGCGGCGGCGGTCACCGCGGGCGCCGGGGTGTTCTTCGAGCTGATCGCCGACGAGGACCCCGGGGTGCGGCTCGCGGCTCCGCTCGCGCTCGCCACGCTGCACCGGCACCCCGTGCGGGTGCTCGCGCTGCTGCGGGAGCGGCTGCCGGTGGAGCCCGACGAGGAGGTGCGGCTCGCTCTCGTGGAGGCGGCCGGACGGGTCGCGCTGCGGCACCGGCCGCTGGCGGGGCGGGTCGCGGAGTGGCTGGGCCGGCTGGCGTCGCGGGCGCACTCCCCGGGGCTGCGGCTCGCGGCCCTGGCCCAGCTGGCGCGCTGTTCGCCCGACGGGCTGCCCGGCGATGTGGTGCCGGTGGTCTCGGGGCTGCTGCGCGAGATGCGTTCCCCGCCGGAGGGGTCCGCGGTGGAGGGGGGCGGGCCGGATCCCGACCGGGACCCGGACGCGGAGCCGGTGGACCCGGACGCCGAGCCGGTGGACGCGGAACCGGTGGCCGCCGCGGAGGCCTGTCGGGGCGAGCAGGTCGCGACGCCGACGCTCGTGGGGCAGTTGCGGTCGCTGTCCGCGCAGGAGAGCGCCGGGCGCGGCGCCCCCTGGGCCGCGGATCTGCTGCGCACCCTGCACGTCGGCCTCGACGACCGGGTGGGCGACCGCACGGCGCTGCTCGCCGACCAGTTGCGCAGCCCCGACCGCCGGCAGCGCATCGACGCCGTGCGGATGAGCGGCGGGCTGATACGGGCCTGGCGCGGCCCCTACGAGGAGCTGGTGGCGCTCGTCGGCGATCAGCTGTCCGACCCCGAGCCCCGGCTGGCGGAGGCCGCGTCCCATGTCCTGGAGGAGTTGTTCGGCCTCGCCGCGCCCGCCGCGGACGCCCTGGCCGCCCGGCTGGCCGACCGCCCCGGGGACTGGGTGAAGTCCTGGGCCAGCGGTCCGCCCGGGCTCGGCTCCACCGTGAAGGCCCTGGCGCGCCTCGGCGACGCCCGGGCGGTGCCCGCGCTCGCGGCGGCGCTGGAGCTGCCGCAGGTGGCGCACGACGTGGGGTTCGCGGTGGGCCACCTGGGGGCGGCGGCCCAGCCGCTCGCCGGGGCGCTGCGGAGCAGGCTCGCGGAGGTGGAGCTGGACGAGGGGGCCTACGACCGGGCGAGCCCGCTGCTGGCCGGACTGACCGGGCTGCGGGCGGGCGAGGCGACCCCCGAGGTGCTGCGGGTGCTGCGCGGGGCGCCGGAGTACCGGGGCGAGTGGCTGTGCACGGCGGCGCTGCGGGCACTGGGTTCGTTCGGGCCGGCGGCGCGGGAGGCCGTCCCGGAGCTGCGGGCGCTGGTCAGCCGGCCGGGGACGGCCTCCGCGACGGAGGCGGCCGAGGCGCTGTGGGCGATCTCCGGGGACGCCGATGCGGTGCTGCCGGCGCTGATCGAGGGCCTCCAGTCGCACCAGGTGCACGAGCGGCGGGCGGCGGCGGTGGCACTGGGGTCCCTCGGGCCGCGCGCCGCGGTGGTCGCGCCCCGGCTGCGCGGGCTGCTGGCGCACGAGGAGCCGTGGCTGCGGGTCGACGCGGCGATCGCCCTGTGGGAGGTGTCGGGCCGGTCGCAGGAGACGGTCGAGGCGTTGCTCGCCGGCTGGGAGCGGAGCCGCCATGTGCGGGTCCGGGTGGCAGAATGTGTGGCACGGATGGGGCCGGTCCCGGAGGGGTCGGCCGCAGCACACGTCCTGCGGAGCGAACTCGCCTCCGTACGCCGTCACAACGCGATGGACGGCGGGTACGGCAGTCATGACATCCACGAGGACGAGAAGCTCCTGGCGCTGTGCCGACAGGCACTCCGGGGGACGGGGAAAGGAACCACGGCATGATCATTTTCGGCACCAAGGGCTACCTCCACCAGCTGGCCATCCTGACGATGGTGTGCGGCTGGTGCGGCAATCCGGCGGCGCACACCCTGCGCAAGCGGGTCACGAAGTTCACGCTGTTCTTCGTGCCGCTGTTCCCGTTCTCGACGAAGTACGCCACGCAGTGCACGTTCTGCGGCGGGGAGCGGCAGATACCCAAGGAGGAGGCGGACCAGCTGCTCGCCCAGGCCGCGGCCGGGCAGGACGGCAACGCCCACGGCCAGGCCCCGCAGCAGCCCGGTTTCACGCCTCCCGGGCAGAACCCGTACCAGCGCTGAACCCGTACCGGCGTTGAGCCGCACCGGTGCTGAACCCGTACGGGCGCTGAACCCGCGGCCCTCCTGACCGCTCCGGCCCCGTGGTCCCATGACCGCGGGGCCGCGTACGTTGCACAGGGGTACGAAGTCGACATTGCGCACGGTCGTCCGATTAGGGTGTGAGACCGCTGTGTCGTCCGTCGTCGAAGAGGAGGCGAGCCTTGCGCCCGCACCGCGTCCCGGCGGCGACCCGTACCGCCGCGTTCGCCCTCGCCGCGCTCACCCTGCTGTCCGGCTGCGGCGCGGCCGGCGGGCTGAAGAGCGCGGGGGACGCGCCGTCGGCCGTGGAGCCCAAGAGCCTCTGGCCGGACCTGCCGCCCGCCTCCGCCGCCCCGTACGACTACGGCGAGGGCGAGACCGCGCGCATCCCGGGGATCCGGGTGACCGGCGGCGATGTACGGCGGCTGGACCCGGTGGCCGTGGCGCAGGCCGGGCTGAAGGCGAAGACGGACCGGGACAGCGGTCTCGACGAGCTGCCGGACGGGACGGTCCGGCACATCAAAGCGTGCCGGACCGCCCCGGACGACTGCCCGGTCCTCCCGCCGTACTACCGCGACCTGACCGGCGACGGCAGGGACGAACTGGTGCTCGGCATCCGGATGCCCGACCGGCAGCTCGCCGTGCGCGTCTACATGCCGGACGAGGAGCGGCTGACCCGGATCATGTCCACCTACGACGCCGTCATCAGCGTGGAGCTGGCGGGCCGGGACCTGATCATGCGGGCTCCCTCGGTGATCCCGGGGTACGAATACCGCACCGCGTGGTCCTGGGACGACCGGCAGCGCGCGATGCTGCCCACCCGGGACGAGATCCTGCGGACGCCCGAGCACCGGAAGGCCCCGAAGCCCACCCCGGAATCCTCCGCGCCGTCAGCGGGGACGCGATGAGGCGGCGCGGGTTCCGCTCGCCCTCCTGGACCGCGAGCCTCACCTGGAAGTCCGCGGTCTTCCTGACCGTCATGTGCTGCACCCTGGCGGCCCTCCTCGGCTTCCTGGTGCACACGGCGGTCACCCGGCAGACGGTCGAACAGGCCCGGGAGAAGACGCTGAGCCGGCTGGAGGTGGTCACCGACGCGTACGAGGCCGGGGAGCCGCTGCCCCCGGGGTCCGGCATCGACCCGCCGGGCCTGCCCGCCTCACTGCGCGCCCTGGCCGCGGACGGCGAGCGGGGCACCGTCGTCGCGGACGGACCGCACCGGCCGGGCGACCCGGACGGGCGGAGCGGCCCCGCCATGTGGGCGGCGGGCCCGGCGGACGGGCGGGCGCTCGCCACCTGGACGGACTACAGCCACAGCGCCCGCACCATCGGCGGCCTCGACCGGGCGATCATCGGCTCCTCGCTGCTGGCCATCGCCGCGACCCTGCTCGTCGGTCTGTTCGCCGTCGGCCGGGTGACCCGCAGACTCCACCAGAGCGCCCGGGTGGCCCGCCGGATCAGCGCGGGCGATCTCGACGCCCGGGTGCACGACCCCCGGACCGCGCGCCCGGTCCGCGCCCAGGACGAGGTGGCGATCGTGGCGGGCGCGCTCGACACCATGGCCTCGACCCTCCAGCGCAAGCTCCAGACCGAGCAGCGGTTCACCGCCGACGTGGCGCACGAGCTGCGCACCCCCCTGACCGGTCTGTCGGCCGCCGCCGAACTGCTGCCGCCGGGCCGCCCGGCGGAGCTGGTGCGCGACCGGGTGCAGGCGATGCGGGCGCTGACGGAGGACCTGTTGGAGATCTCCCGGCTCGACGCCCGTACCGAGGAGGTCGACCTCGCCGTGCACGAACTCGCGCCGCTGGCGGAGCGGGTCGTCCGGGCGTCGGGCGCCGACACCGAGGTGCGGGTGAGGGGCGCGGCCCGGGTGGAGACGGACCGGCGGCGCCTGGAGCGGGTGATCGGCAATCTGGTGGCCAACGCCCATCGGCACGGGCGGCCTCCGGTGGTGCTGAGCGTGGACGGCGCGGTGGTCTCCGTACGCGACCACGGCCCGGGGTTCCCGGCGTATCTGCTGGACGGCGGGCCGCAGCGGTTCCGCACGGACGGCGCGGGCAAGGGGCACGGTCTCGGGCTGACCATCGCCCTCGGCCAGGCCCAGGTCATCGGCGCCCGGCTGGACTTCGGCAATCCGCCGGACGGCGGGGCGCTCGTCCGGATGACCCTGCCGGAGTACGTGCGTCTCGACGACGGTGATGCCGACGCGAATCCCGGTGGTGACGGGGGTCGGGGCTCGACGGACGACCCGGACGGCCCAACGCGTAGGGGCCCTCACGCAACGTGACGCGTTGCGGGCCGTGTGTGGCGAACTTAGCGTGACGAGCACGAGCCCAGCTCGTGTCCCCCACGGCCCCTTCCTCATCGCATGGAGGCAGCATGTCCCCCCTGTCCCGCCCCTCGCGGCTCCGCCGGCTCGGCCTCTGCGTCGCCACCGGCACGCTCGCGGCGCTCACCGCCGCCGCTCCCGCCGCACTGGCGGCCGACCCCCAGCCCGTCGGACAGCGCGCGGAGGCCGCCGCTCCGGACCCGACGTCCGACGAGCTTTCCGCCTCGGCGCTGCAGCGCGAGCACGAGGCGCAGCAGAAGCAGGCCCGCGAGGAGGCGCAGAAGCAGGGGCAGGCGAAGCCCCAGGCGCCGAAGCGGACCTACAAGGGACGCGTCATCGCCAAGCCGTACCTGCTGCTCCGCGACAAGCCGACCCGCAGCAGCCGCGTCGTCGGCTCGGCCGAGTACGGCGAGATCGTCAACATCTTCTGCAAGACCAAGGGCGACAACGTCGACAACAACAATCGCTGGTACCTGCTGACCGACGGCACCTGGGCCTGGGGTTCGGCCCGCTACATCGAGAACATCGGCGCCGCGCCGAAGTGGTGCTGACCTCGCGTCACCGCACATCCGCCCGCCCGTGGAGCCCGGCCGTGGAGCCGTCGGCTCCGCGGGCGGGCGCATGTCCGACGGGCGCCGGCCCGGGCAAAGGCTCGGAGAGGAACCGAAAGGCATGAAGGGCGGGGAAGGGCATGAAGGGCGGGAAAGGCATGAAGGGCGGGAAAGGCATGGAGGGTGGCGAAAGGCATGGAGGGTGGTGAAAGGCATGGAGGGTGGCGAAAGGTGTGACATAAGGGAAATATCGCCCACCTCTTGCTACGTTGCGGGGCATGACCGCAACGACGGCGGACGCTCCCCCGCCCGAGCTACGCCTGCCCAAGCGGCGCGGGGTGGAGCTCACCCTCCTCGTCGGGGGCGTCCTGATCTCCGTCCTCGGCTATGCGGCGGTCGGCCTCGCCCACGACGGCACCGTGCCCCCCGACGTCGCCGGGTACGGCGCCGGGCTCGGCACACTCGCGCTGCTCGCCCATGCCGCGGTCCGTTTCCGGGCCCCGTACGCCGATCCGCTGCTGCTGCCGATCGCCGTCCTGCTCAACGGGCTCGGCCTGGTGCTGATCTACCGGCTCGACCTGGAGACCCCGAGGGACCAGGCCGCGCCCACCCAGCTCGTCTGGTCCACGCTCGGCGTCGCCCTGTTCGCGGCCGTGGTGGTGCTGCTGCGCGACCACCGGGTGCTCCAGCGGTACGCGTATCTCTCAGTGGCCTCGGCGCTCGTACTCATGACCGTGCCGATCTTCTTCCCGGCGGTGAACGGGGCGAAGATCTGGATCCGGATCGGCGGACTCTCCTTCCAGCCCGGCGAGTTCGCCAAGATCCTGCTCGCGGTGTTCTTCGCCGCCTATCTGGCCGCCAACCGCAACGCGCTCGCGTACACCGGCCGCACGTTCTGGAAGCTGCAACTGCCCTCCGGCCGGGTGCTCGGGCCGATCGTGGCGATCTGGCTGCTGAGCGTCGGGGTGCTGGTGCTGGAGCGTGATCTGGGTACCTCGCTGCTGTTCTTCGGGCTCTTCGTCATCATGCTGTACGTGGCGACCGGCCGGACCGGCTGGATCGCGGTCGGTCTGCTCCTGGCCGCCGTCGGCGCCTTCGTCGTCGGCTCCTTCGAACCGCACGTCCACAGCCGGGTGCAGGACTGGCTGGACCCGTTCGCCTCGATCGACGCGGGGCAGGGGCCGGCCCAGCTCGCCCAGTCACTGTTCGCCTTCGCCGCGGGCGGGATGCTCGGGACCGGGCTCGGCGCGGGCCACTCCATCCTGATCGGCTTCGCCGCCAAGTCCGACTTCATCCTGGCGACCGCGGGCGAGGAGCTGGGCCTGAGCGGGCTGACCGCGATCTTCCTGCTCTACGCGCTGCTCGTGGCGCGCGGTTACCGGGCCGGGCTCGCCCTGCGCGACCCGTTCGGGCGGCTGCTCGCCATCGGCCTGGCGTCGATCCTGGCGCTCCAGGTGTTCGTGATCGCGGGCGGGGTGATGGGGCTGATCCCGCTGACCGGGATGGCGATGCCGTTCCTCGCGCAGGGCGGCTCCTCCGTCGTCACCAACTGGATCATCGTGGCGCTGCTGATCCGGGTCAGCGACGTCTCGCGCAGACCCCACCCCGAACAGGCCGAGACCGGGGTCATCGCCGCGGCCGTGGAGGAGGACCGGTGATCCGCTACATCCGGCGGGCCGCCGCCTTCTGTCTGCTGCTGCTGGTGGCGCTGCTCGTCAACGCGGCCCGGATCCAGGTCTTCGAGGCCGACGAGCTGGACGAGAATCCGGCCAACCGCCGTAACACCATCGCCCGTTACGACCAGCCGCGCGGCAACATCCTGGTCGGCGACCGGCCCGTGACCGGCAGCAAGGAGACCGGCGAGCAGCTCGGCTTCGAGCGCACCTATCTGCACGGCCCGCTGTACGCCCCGGTGACCGGATACGCCTCGCAGACGTACGGCACGACGCTCATCGAGAACGCCGAGGACTCCGTCCTGTCCGGTACGGACTCCCTGCTGGCGCCGCTGCCCTTCTGGAACGAGTTCACGCGGGGCCGGCAGCCGGGCGGCGATGTCGTCACCACGATCAGGGCGTCGATGCAGCAGGCCGCGTACGACGGGCTGAGCGGGCGGCGGGGGGCGGTCGCGGCGCTCGATCCGTCGACGGGCGCGATCCTGGCGCTGGTCTCGACCCCGTCGTACGACCCCGAGCGGCTGTCGGGGACCGGTTCCGCGGTGACCGACGCGTGGGCCCGGCTGAACGCGGCCAAGAGTCTGCCGATGCTCAACCGGGCCATCCGGCAGACCTATCCGCCGGGCTCCACCTTCAAGATCGTGACGGCGGCGGCGGCGCTGGACGCCCGGGCGGTGACGGACGCCGACGCACCCACGGACACCCCGTCGCCGTACGTCCTGCCCGGTACGAGGACGACTCTGCCGAACGAGGCGAAGGGGTGCGAGCGGGCGTCCCTGGCGGACGCGATCCGGGTCTCCTGCAACACGGTGATGGCCCATCTCGGGGTGGAGGTCGGGCTGGAGGGGATGGTGGAGACGGCGGAGAAGTTCGGCTTCAACGACACCGGGCTGCGCATCCCGTCCGGGGTGGCGAGGAGCAACTTCGACACGGACATGAGCGAGGACCAGCTGGCCCTGTCCTCGATCGGGCAGTTCAACACGACGGCGACCCCGCTCCAGATGGCGATGGTCGCCTCGGCGGTCGCCAACGGCGGGGATCTGCGCCGCCCGCATCTGGTGGACCGGGTGACGACGAACGACGGGGACACGGTCCGGCAGGAGGGGTCCCGCCCGTACGAGCGGGCGATGAACCCGTCGACGGCAGTGCAGCTCCAGCGGATGATGGTCGACGTGGTGGAGAACGGCACCGGGTCGAACGCGGCGATCGACGGGGTGAAGGTCGGCGGCAAGACCGGTACCGCCCAGCACGGCGTCGACAACTCCGGGCTGCCGTACGCCTGGTTCATCTCCTGGGCCCAGGCCCCCGACTCCGGCCGCCCGGCCGTCGCGGTGGCGGTGGTCGTGGAGGACGCCGCCGCCGACCGGGACGACATCAGCGGCGGCGGCAGCGCGGCCCCGATCGCCCGGGCCGTGATGGAGGCGGCGTTGGAGGAGTAGCCGGGGCGCGCGGAGGGGCGCACCGGCAGACTGGGCCCATGACTCGGACGATCTCCGCGGTGGCGCGGTCCCTGGAGCGGATCGGCCGGCTGGACCCGGCGCTGCACGCGTTCATCGAGGTCTGGCCGGACGGGGCGCTCGCCCGGGAGCGGGAGGCCGTGGCGCGCCGACTCCCTCTGGGGGGACTGCCGTTCGCGGTGAAGGGGCCCTCCGGGATCCGGTCCTTCGCGGCCCGTCGGCTGATCGCGGCGGGCGGGTCCCCGGTCGGTGCGACCTCGGTGCCCGGGCCCGGCACCCACTGGCAGACCTGGGGCCTGGGCGCGCACGGCCGTACGGCCAACCCGTGGCGGGCGGACCGTACCCCGGGCGGCTCCTCGGCCGGGTCGGCGGTCGCGGTGGCGGCGGGGATGGCGGAGCTGGCGACGGGCAGCGACGGGGCCGGGTCGGTCCGCATCCCGGCCGCCTGGTGCGGGGTGTTCGGGCTGAAGACGACGAACGGGCTGCTCCCCTCCCCCGACCGGTCGGGGCTGGCCTCGGCCGGGGTGCTGGCCAGGTCGGCGGCCGCGGCGGAGCCGTATCTGCGCCATGTGCTGGACGGGTACGAACCGGTCGCCGCCCCCGCCCTGCCGCTGCCCGCCGTGTACAGCGAGGACCTCGGATACGCGGAGGTGGACCCGGAGGTGGCGGCCGTCGTCCGGGCGGCGGTGGACCGGCTCGTCGCGGCGGGGACCGTACGTCTGCTGGGGCGCGAGGCCGCGCTGCTCGACCCGGTGAGGGCCTGGACGGCGATACGGGGCGGCTCGCCCGACGACCCGGATGCGGTGCGGGTGCGGCGGACGAACGACGAGCGGCTGGCGGCACTGCTCGCCGGCGGGGCCCTGTTGCTGACCCCGGTCACCCCGAACCGGCCGCACGGCCACGAAGGCCCGGGGGACCTCTACTCCACGGCGCTGACCTGGGCGTTCAACCTGAGCGGGCATCCTGCGGCGAGCCTGCCCGCCGGGTTCACCGGGGACGGCTGCCCGGTGGGGCTCCAACTGGCGGCGGCGCGGGGCGCGGACGTCCGGCTGCTCGCCGCGGCCCGCGCGGTGGAGGACGCCCTGCCCGCCGCACCGATGCCGCCCACCGCCGGGCGGCGCTGACGGGCGGGCGGCGCTGGTCGGTGGCCTGAGACCGGAGCCGGGGCCCGGCTCCGGTCTCAGGTCTCCGGCGTCCACCGGCCACTGGCCACCGGCCACTGGCCTCCGGCCTCCGGTCAGCCGATCGGCTTGCGGGCCTCCTCGCGGACCTTGGCCGTCTCCGCCGCGACGGCAGCGAGGTCGATGGACTTGGCGTCCTTGAGCACGCTCTCCGGGCGGATCACCGCGATCATCGCGGCGGTGTTGTCGTCGCCCCAGGCACACATGGGGATGTTCGCGACGCCGCCGGCCTCGTTCGACTGCACGACCTGGCACTCGATCGTGATGTCGTACCCCTCGGGCGTGAACTTCTTGGCGGGCACGACGAGCTTCGCGCCGTCGGCCGTCGCCGCCCCCTCCATGATCTTGCCGCGCATGAAGCCGGGGCTGGCCAGCCGCCCGTACATCCCCGAGAGCACCAGGGCGCCGCCCTTGTCCGACGCGTAGTGCGCGACGACCGCCTCGCCGTCCCGGATGCTGGGGTCGGGAGTGTCCTCGATCTCCTTGCCCTCGGTCTCCGACAGGTCCTGGCCCAGGCTGAACTCGCCGTCCAGGAGCTTCTGCTGCACGAGGAGCTTGTACTCCGCCTTCGGGTACGCCAGGTCGGTCCCCTTGTCGGCGAGCTGGGTGACGCCGTAGACGATCGCCCCCGCCACCACCACCGCGCCGACCGCGATCCCGACGATGAGTCCGGTCCGCTTCCCGCGCGGCGGCGGGCCCTGGGGCGGCCAGCCGCCGGCCGCGCCCGGGCCGCCGCCTCCGCCGGGTATGCCGGGCTGGCCCCAGCCGCCCTGCTGGGGCGGCGCCGGGGGCTGCTGCGGGTAGCCGTAGGGCGGCTGTTGCGGCACGGACCCGGGCGCGGCCGGCGGCGCGCCGTAGGGGTTCTGGCCGTACGGGTTCTGCGGGGACGGCGGCCCGTACGGGCCCTGCGGCGGGTGCGGCGGGGTGGTCATGCGCTCACCGTACGACACGTTTGCGAACGGAATTTCGATGCGTCCGGTATCGGTATCAGGTCGAGAGCATCGGCCCCGAGCCGCCGGTCGCACATCGCCTCACCCCATCGCCTCACCCGGTCACCTCTCCACCTCTCCCGGTCACCTCTCCCGGTCACCTCACATCCCCTCAGCCCATTTCCTCGGCCCATCCCCTCAGCCCCTCTCCTCAGCCCAACGGCTCGCGCCTGCGCAGCCAGTCCTCCGGCGCCCCGGCCGTCCCCGTCGCCGCCCCGACCACGCCCCCGGTGATCGCGCACGTGGTGTCGACGTCGCCGAGGCCCTCCGCGGTCGCCCAGAGCGCCGCCTCCAGGTCGTCCCCGTGGCGGGTGGCGGTCCACAGCGCGAAGGGCACGGTGTCGTCGGCCCGGATGCGCTGTCCGTTGCCGAGGAGGTCCGCGGCCTTCCACGGTTCCGTGGTGAACGGCGTCCGCGCGGCGCGCCGCACTCCGTCGCGTACCGGCCCTTCGGGCGTCCGGTCCGCCACCGCGTCCAGGGTCAGTTCGCCGCGCGCCGAGAGCGCCGCCGCCACCGCGACAGCCACCGCGCCGGCGATGCCGTCCGAGTGGGCGTGGGTGACCTCCGCCGACAGCGCGGCCTGTGCCGCGACGTGGTCCAGGTCCTCGTGGAACCGGGCCCCGAGCGGCGCGACCCGCATGGCCGCGCCGTTGCCGAGGCTGCCGCCGTCGAAGAGTCTGGGGGCCAGGGTGCGCCAGTCGGCCGGGGCCTCCAGCAGTTGGGGCAGCAGGAGGTGCATGCCGTGGCCGTAGCCGCGGGCCTGGTCGGCGTCGAAGGCCAGGGCGTAGCAGAGGGCCAGGTGGTCCTGGTCGACGTGGCCGTGCTCGTCGAGGGAGCGGGTCAGCGCGAGCGCCAGGGCCGTGTCGTCGGTCCAGTGCCAGCGGGGCTCCGGCGGGGTGCGGCGGGCCCGGATCTCGTTCACGGCCTGCCGGGGTTCGCGGAAGAGCGGGAACCAGCGCTCCCCGAACGCGTCGCCGAGCGCGAGGGATTCGAGGCTGCGGCGGGCGGCGGCGCGACCGGCGGCGGTGGCTGCGGGCGGGTTCGTCGTCATGCTCGCATCGTGACGGCCGGGACCCCATGGCGTACATCCATTATCGGCCCGCGGGTCCGCGCCGGCCTGGCCAAGTGGCCGCCGCGGTCGGGCTGGACGGCTTCGCTGGTCCGGGCCCTGGAACGGCCGTCGATGCCGTAGGCCCGGAGTGGAGGGACGATCTCCTGGTCGCGTACGGGCGGGGCCTGGACCCGGCTCCGGCCGCGCCGGCAGCCCGGGAGCCCGGGGGCCCCGGGTCGTGGTGGAGGTCGTCGCGGCCACCCCCGCGATGCTCCTCCAGGATCCGGAGCGGGTGGCCTCGCTGGTCGGGGACTTCCCCGCCCGGCCGGGGCGACAGCGGCTGAAGCGGCGGGCCACGTCCGGTCGGCCTGCGCGGGCCGGGGGGGCGGGCCGCGCCCCGGTCCCCCGCCGCACCGCACCGCGCCCCCTCAGGCGGCGTCGGCCGCGCCCTCCTCGATCGCCTCCGCGACCTCCGCCACCCGGGCCCCCTCCTCGACGGCGAAGCGTTCGCGGTCCAGTTCCTCGGCTATCTCCTCGTCCTGGAACATCAGCAGGTCGAGGTTGGAGTCGCCGAGTTCGAGGACGCCCATGTCGACGTACGCCTTCTGGAGCCGCGGGCCCCACAGGCCGATGTCCTTGACGCACGGGACGATCCGGCTGAACAGGAGCTTGCGGAAGAGCTGGAGGAACTCGGAGTGCTCCGAGAGGTCCTTCGCCTCCTGCTTCCCGATGCCGAAGTTCTCCAGGACCTCGACGCCGCTGAGCCGGTCGCGCATCAGGTAGCAGCCCTCGATGACGAACTCCTCGCGCTCGCGGAGTTCGGCGTCGCTCAGCTGCTTGTAGTAGTCGCGCAGCGCCATCCGCCCGAAGGCGACGTGCCGGGCCTCGTCCTGCATGACGTACGCCAGGATCTGCTTGGGCAGCGGCTTGGTCGTGGTGTCGCGGATCATCCCGAAGGCGGCCAGCGCCAGGCCCTCTATGAGCACCTGCATGCCGAGGTAGGGCATGTCCCAGCGGGAGTCGCGCAGGGTGTCGCCCAGCAGCCCCTGGAGGTTGTCGTTGACCGGGTAGAGCATGCCGACCTTCTCGTGCAGGAAGCGGCCGTAGATCTCGGCGTGCCGGGCCTCGTCCATGGTCTGGGTGGCGGAGTAGAACTTGGCGTCCAGGTCGGGGACGGACTCCACGATGCGCGCCGCGCACACCATCGCGCCCTGCTCGCCGTGCAGGAACTGGCTGAACTGCCAGGAGGTGTAGTGCGTGCGCAGCTCGCCCCGGTCCTTCTCCGTCATCTTCGCCCAGTGCGGGGTGCCGTACAGGGTGAGCGCCTCGTCGGGGGTGCCGAGCGGGTCGGCGGGGTCGACCTCCAGCGACCAGTCGATGCGCTTGTTGCCGTCCCACTGCTTGTCCTTGCCCTTCTGGTAGAGGGCGAGGAGGCGTTCGCGGCCGTCGTCGTAGTCCCAGCTGAACCGGGCGGCTCCGGTGGCCGGGACCTGCCAGACCGGTTCGGCGGGCGGAGTGGTGTAGAGGTCATGGGTGGACACGGACGGCTCCTTCGCCTCGACTGGCTCGACCTGATGGACAAGTTCCGTGACACCGACGGCAGTTGAGTGCGCGCGAGAATATGCGCCGGCCGCCTCCCCGGCAGGTTCACACGTTGGTAGACAGCGGGTCAACAAGTCGTACGGAGTCGCGTCCAAGGGATTGACGGCCTTGCTGACAGACAGTCTCATAAGAGGTGACCGCCGGTAACACCCGTTGTCGGCAACCCCCGTGTGAGGTGCTCCCGCCATGACGCCCGTCACCGCTCGCGACGCGACCGTGCTCCGCGACGCACTCGGCCCGCTCCGCGACCGCGAGCAGGTCGCCCTGCGGCTGCTCGAATCCTCGGCCAAGCACTCCTTCGACCCCGACACCGAACTCGACTGGGACGCGGCCGTCGAGGAGGGCAAGTGGTTCTGGCCGCCGGAGCTGGTCTCGCTGTACGGGACCCCGCTGTGGGACCGGATGTCCGAGGAACAGCGCCTGGACCTCTCCCGGCACGAGGCGGCCGCGCTGTCCTCGCTCGGCATCTGGTTCGAGATCATCCTGATGCAGCTGCTGGTCCGGCACGTCTACGACAAGCCGGTGACCAGCAACCACGTCCGCTACGCGCTCACGGAGATAGCCGACGAGTGCCGGCACTCGATGATGTTCGGCCGCATGATCGACTGGGGCGGCGCCCCGACGTATCCGGTGCCGCGCGTCTACCACAACCTCGCGCGGGTCCTGAAGACCGTCTCCACCACCCCCGGCTCCTTCGCCGCGACCCTGCTCGGCGAGGAGATCCTCGACTGGATGCAGCGCCTGACCTTCCCGGACGACCGTGTGCAGACCCTGGTGCGCGGTGTGACCCGCATCCATGTGATCGAGGAGGCCCGGCACGTCCGGTACGCCCGCGAGGAGCTGCGCCGCCAGATGGTGACCGCCCCGCGCTGGGAACGGGAACTCACCAAGGTCAGCTGCGGCGAGGCGGCCCGGGTCTTCTCCATCTGCTTCGTGAACCCGCAGGTGTACGAGAACGTCGGCCTGGACCGCCGTGAGGCCGTCGCCCAGGTGAGGGCCAGCGGCCACCGCGCGGAGGTGATGCAGTCCGGCGCGAAACGGCTCACCGACTTCTTCGACGACATCGGGCTGCTGAACGGCGTCGGCCGCCGGCTGTGGCGCAGCTCCGGGCTGCTGGCCTGAAAGCCGTGCGCACCAGGAGCGCCGGGGCCCGCGGGCCCGGCATCATCCGGACGAGAGGCCTTAGGGTCGGTGGCATGACCTCCACCGCCGCAGTCCCGCCGCCCCGGGCGACGTACCGCAGGCTCAGCGTCGAGGAGCGCCGCGCCCAGCTGCTGCTCGCCGCGCTCGGCCTCTTCGCCCACCGGGCGCCCGACGAGGTCTCGCTCGACGAGGTGGCGGTGGCGGCCGGGGTGTCCCGGCCGCTCGTCTACCGCTACTTCCCGGGCGGGCGGCAGCAGTTGTACGAGGCCGCGCTCGGCTCGGCGGCCGACGAGCTGACGCTGTGCTTCACCGAACCGCCGGTGGGCCCGCCCACCGAGCGGGTCGCCCGGGTGCTCGACCGCTATCTGCGTTTCGTCGACGAGCACGACACCGGGTTCAGCGCCCTGCTGCGCGGCGGCAGCGTCGTGGAGACCTCCCGCACGACGACGATCGTGGACGGGGTGCGGCGGGCGGCAGCCGACGAGATCCTGCGCCACCTGGGGCGGATGGGCGGGGCCGGGGAGCAGCCCGCCGGGCCGCGACTGCGGATGATGGTGCGCAGTTGGATCGCCGCCGTCGAGGCGGCCTCGCTGATCTGGCTGGACGACGGGAAGCGGCCGGCCGCGGCGGAGCTGCGCGGCTGGCTGGTCGACCATCTGATCGCCCTGCTCGCCGCGACCGCCGCCACCGACCCGGAGACCGCGGCGGTGGTGAACGAGCTGCTGGCCCTGGAAACCTCCGAAGGACCGGCCGGACAGCTGGCGGAACGGGTGATTCCGGTCGTCGCGGAGGCGGCGCACCTGCTGCCCGCCGCCGCTGCGTCAGACTGACCGGGTGAAGAGCGAGAACACCCCTTTCCGAGGCGGCCCCCTGGACGGCCGGGTCCTGCCGATCCTGCTCGGCCCGACCGGCCATCCGCCGAAGTGGTACGAGGTCCCGGTGCCCTCGCCCGACGGCGGCCCCGCCACCGTGTACGCCTACCAGCGGGTCCCGGCCGGCTACACCAAGCGGCTCGGGCTCCAGCGCGGCTGGGTGTACGAGTACGCCCCCGGGGGCCGCGAGCACCGCACCCTCAAGTGGCCCTGGTCCAGGACTCCCCCGAGCTCCCCGGACCGCGACTGAGCGGCGGGCGACCGCCCGTGGGGCACAGGCCCTAAGATCGACGGTCAGGCGCCGGAGGACGGGTCACCCGGTCGCCGTAGGACGGTCACAAGGGGGGTGCGCCATGGAGGCGCTGCGTCAGGACGATCCACGCCGCTTCGGCCGTTTCACCGCGCTGGCCCGCTTCCACGAAGGCGCGAGCGCGGTGCGGTACGTGGCGCGGGACACCGCCTCCGGCGAGGTGGCCCTCATCACCGCCGCGCGCCCTGAGCTGGCCTCCGTACCGGCGTACCGCCGCCGCTTCCAGGCCGAGGCGCGCACCGCCGAACGCCTCGCGGGCGGCTGGGTGGCCGCGCCCCTGGACACCGGCGAGGAGCCGGAGGCCCCGGCGGAGGGGCCGGAACCCCTGTGGACGGCGGCGGGTTACGTCCCCGCGCTGCCGCTGGCCGAGGCGATCGGGATCGCCGGTCCGCTGGACGAGCGGGCCCTGCGGATACTGGGCGCGGGCCTCGCCGAGATCCTCTCCCGGGTGCATGCCGCCGGGGCCGTGCTCCAGGGGCTGGCCCCCGGCACGGTGCTGCTGGCCGCCGACGGACCCCGCCTCACCGCCTTCGGCCCGCTGGGCGCGGCGGCCTCGGCCCAGGCCCGGCCGGGCGGGCAGCTCTCGGTGCGGCTCGGTTATCTGACGCCCGAGCAGATCGAGGGCAAGGAGGTCTCCGCCGCCTCCGACCTGTTCGTGCTGGGGCTGCTGCTGGCGTACGCGGCTACGGGGGCGACCCCGTTCACGGAGGGCCCGGCCGAGGAGGCCGCCCGCCGGATCGCCGGGGACGAGCCCGAACTCGACGCCGTACCGGAGGCGTTGCGCGGGCTCATCACGGCCTGCCTGGCGAAGGACCCGGCCGAGCGGCCCACCGCCGGCACGGTCGCCGCCGAGCTGGCCCTGGAGGGCGCGGCGGGCCTCGCCCGGGGCGGCTGGCTCCCCGAACGGCTCGCGGCGGCGGTCGCGGAGCAGGAGGCGCGGGTCCTGGCCCTGGAGGTGCCGGAGGAGGGCTCGGAGCACGGGCCGGAGGCGGCTGCCGGGGCGGCCGGGCCGGAGAAGGGCGCGGAGCCCGAGCAGGAGGGGGCCTCGGAGTCCGAGGACGCCCGGCCGCTGCCCGCGCCGGAGGTGGACGCGCCCGCGCCGGAGGTGGACGCGGCCGCACCGGCGGTGGACGCGCCCGCGCCCCAGGAGCCCGGGGCCGCCTCCGTGCCCCCGGAGCCCGAGGACGCCCGCCCCCAGGACCCCCGCACGGCCGGCACCCGGACCGAGGCCCCCCGCACGGACAGCGCCCCGACCGAAAGCGACGGCGCGCGCCCGGAGCCGAAGGACGCCCGTACGGCCCCCGAACCGGAGGACGCCCGGCCGCTGCCCGCACCGGCGGTGGACGCGCCCGCATCGCAGGCGCCCGCCGCGCCGGTGTCCGCGGGCGGCGGGGACATCGGGGAGGACCGGGGTACCACCCGCTTCCTCAACACCGGGCCGCGACCGCCGCAGAACGACCGCCCGACGACCCAGCTCGCGCTCCCCCACGAGCTCACCGCGCCCCCGGGGGCCGCCCCCGTCCCGACGACCCACCCGCTGCCGTCCGCCCTGCCCGCCGGACCCGCTCTGCCCGCCGCCCCGCAGCAGCCGGGCCATACGTACGGCGGCCCCGCCCCGTACCCCGCGGCGGCGCTCCCGGCCGGGCCCGCCGGCAACGGTGGCGCGGGCGCGGGCGGGGGCGGCGGCGGCCCGATGGTGTCGTTGCCGCTGCCTCCCGCGCCCGCCCCGGCGCCCGACCCCGCCGCGAGCCGCCGGACCCTGCTGACCATCGCGGCGGCGGCCGTCGGCGGGTTGATCGTGGGCGGCGGTTCGGTCGCCGCTCTCGGGTCCGGGGACACCGTGGAGGCGCCGGACGACAAGCCCGCGCCGAAGCCCCGCCGCACGCTCCCCGGGCAGCCCCCCGAGCCGCGCTGGATCTACGCGCACCCGGCCTCCGAGGCGCCCCCGCTCACCACCGCCGTATGGCGGGACAAGCTCCTCGTGATGACCAGCGAGAGCCAGGCGAGCGCCGTGGACCTGCGCACCGGCAAGCGGCTGTGGCAGCGCGCGGACGCGGCGAAGGGGCAGGCCGCGCTGGCCGCGGGCGCCGATCTGGTCTTCGTGGCGAGCCCGACGGAGTTCCTGTGGCTGTCTCCGAAGAACGGCAAGGTCGCGCACCGTGAGCGCTACACCGACGCCTTCGGCGACCTGCCGGGCCTCGTCGTCGGGCGGCTGGCCGGGAATTCCGGGCCCGTCATCTGGTTCACCGGTTCGCACACGGTCACCGTGAAGGCCTCGAAGCCGAAGAAGGGCAAGAAGAAGGGCAAGGACAAGGAGGTCGTCCAGGCCTACTTCTTCGCCTACGACATCGTGCAGCGCAAGGAGCTGTGGCGCACTCCCGTGCCCGCGGGCCGCGCCCCTGGCACCCCCGCCTACCGGGTGGTCGTGGAACGCTCCGCCGACGTCCTCGTACGGCAGGACGCGGTCAGCCTGACGGCGGCCGAGGTCAAGGCGGCCAGGAGGAAGGGCTCCGTCCGCTCGTTCGACCAGAAGACCGGCAAGCTGCTGTGGACCAAGCAGTACGGCGCGGCCTCTCCCGAGGCGGCCACGGCGGGCGACGAGGACGGGTCGCTGTACGCGGCGGTCGGCAGGGATCTTCAGGCCTTCGACACGGACACGACGAAGCCGCTGTGGCGCGTCGAGGGCAGCGACGGCTCGGTGTTCGGCACCCCGCTGGTCGCCGGACCCCTGATCCACACCACCGAGCGCAGCCGACTGGTCGGCGCGGTGGAACGGGAGAGCGGCCGGCTCGTGTGGCGGCGCTCCACGGAGGTGCCGGGCGTCGGGAACGCCCCGTCGCTCACGCTCAGCAGCAGCGAGAAGACCCTGATCGCCGCCGACGCCGTCCAGGTCACGGCGTTCTCGGCGGCCGACGGCGAGCGGCTGTGGAAGTTCCAGGACATCGGGTCGGCCGATCCGAAGGGGGCGACGGTGCGGGCGTCGTACCGGGCGCTCGCCGCCGGGGAGACCGTCGTCGTCCAGCGGGACAGGGCCTTCTACGCCTTCCCGGTGGCCTGAGACCCGGCCTGTCCGGCCTCGTTCCCTCTCACCACCGCCGTCCGGGGGGTCTCCCGGACGGCGCGCCGTCCGGTGCTTGCATCACCTGACACCACGTGACCGGATGATCGGATTCGCCCATTTATGGACGAGCCCGAAGCCGGGCTGCGTCTCCGTCACGGAGGTGATGTCGTGTCAGGCAGACTCCTGCGCGTGGTCCGCACGACCGCGCTGGCCGCCGCGCTCACGGTCTCCCCCGTCACCACCGCGTCGGCCGAGCCGGGCCCCGTACCGTCCGAGGAGGCCTCCGGAACGGCCGATCCGGACGCGCTGGATTCCTCCGCCGAGTCCGGCCCGGCGGAGGAATCCGACGAGTCCGACGTGGCGGACCCCGACGCCGAGACCGACGCGGCGGAGGTCGACGCCGAAACCGACGTGGCGGACCCCGACGCCGAAACCGACGCGGCGGAGGTCGACGCCGAGACCGCTCTCGGCGCGCCCGAGGCGCCCAGGAGCGTCGCCGCCCTGCTGCGCGAGCTCCAGACCCGCTACCAGGCGGCGGAGGAGGCGAGCGAGACCTACAACGCCACCGCCGAGAAGCTGAAGCAGCGGACCACGCAGGTGAAGAAGGTGACCGCGGACCTGGCGAAGGCACGGGCCGCGCTGGAGCTCAGCCGCGGGGACGCCGGGCGGCTGGCCCGGGAGCAGTACCAGGGGCGTACCGAGTTCTCCGCGTACCTCCGGCTACTGCTGTCCCGTGATCCCCTGCGGGCCCTGGACCAGACCCACGTCGTGGGGCGGCTGGCCGCCAACCGCGCGGCGACGGTGGACCGGCTGACCGGCGACGCCCGGCGGGCCGACGCACTGGCCGCCGCCTCCCGCAAGGCGCTGGACCAGCAGAAGAAGCTGGCCGACCGGCAGAAGAAGCAGCGCGACACCGTGCGCGGGAAGCTGAAGGAGGTCGAAGGGCTGCTGGCCACGCTCTCCGAGGAGCAGATGACCCAGCTCGCCGGTCTCGAACAGCGGGGCGTGGACGAGGCGCAGCGCGACCTGGTGGCCTCCGGAGCGCTCAGCTCCACCCGCCCGCCCACCCGGCAGGGCGGCGACGCCGTCGCGTACGCGGTCCGGCAAATCGGCAAGCCGTACGTGTGGGGGGCCGAGGGCCCCGATTCCTTCGACTGCTCCGGGCTCACGTCCCAGGCCTGGTCGGCAGCGGGGCGGACGATCCCGCGCACCTCGCAGGAACAGTGGAAGCGGCTCCCGAAGGTGCCGGTCTCCGCGCTCCGCCCGGGCGACCTGGTGATCTACTTCCCGAAGGCGACCCACGTGGCGCTGTACATCGGCAACGGTCTGGTGGTGCAGGCGCCCCGCCCCGGTACCGAGGTCAAGGTCTCGCCGCTCGCGTCGAACCCGCTGCTGGGCGCCGTCCGGCCCGACCCCGGCGGCGCCCCGCTGTCCACGTACACGCTCCCGGAGCTGCCCGAGGGCGCACGCGACGGCGCGGACACCGGGTACGGCACGGACGTGGCGCCGGACGCCACCCCGTAGACCGGTGCGGACGGACTCGGCGGCCGGACCGGCGGTGCGGGTCCGGCCGCCGAAGCGGTGGGCGGCTCGCTCAGGCGCCGGTGAGCGAGGCCAGGTACGCGTTCGTCTTCTCGGGCTCGTAGAAGAAGTTCTCGAAGTCCGCCGGGTCGTTGAACCCGTTGGCGAAGCGGTCCGCGGCGGGCTGGAGCTGGCCGGCGGCGCCGATCAGGTTCAGCACGTGCTCCGGCGGGACGCCGAGCATCGCGTTGGTCCACTTCGTGACGTGCTGCGCGGTCTCCCAGTAACGGTCGAACGTGGACTGCATCCACGCCGCGTCGAACTCCTTCCCGCCGTGCTCGACGATCGAGTCCAGGTACGCGTTCGCGCACTTGGAGGCCGAGTTGGAGCCCTGGCCGGTGATCGGGTCGTTGGCCACGACGACGTCCGCGACGCCGAGGACCAGGCCGCCGCCGGGCAGCCGCCCGATCGGCTTGCGGACCGTGGGGGCGTAGCGGCCGGCGAGGGTGCCGTTGGCGTCGGTCAGCTCGACCTTGGTGGCGCGGGCGTACTCCCAGGGCGTGAACTTCTCCATGAGCTCCAGCGTCTTCGCCAGGTGCTCGGAGGGGTCCTTGATGCCCTGGAAGGCGTCGAGCGGTCCGCCCGGGATGCCCTCCCAGAAGAGGATGTCGGCGCGGCCGGAGGTGGTGAGTGTCGGCATCACGAACAGCTCGCCGACGCCCGGGACCAGATTGCAGCGGACCGCGTCGAACTCCGGGTGCTCGGGGCGCGGGCCCATGCCGTGGACGTAGGCGACGGCCAGCGCGCGCTGCGGGGCGTCGAACGGCGAACGGGCCGCGTCCCGGCCGAACATGGAGACCAGCTCGCCCTTGCCGGCCGAGACCATCACCAGGTCGTAGGTGCGGGAGAAGTAGTCCAGGTCGGAGACGGCGGCCCCGTGGATGACGAGCTGGCCGCCGCGCTGGGCGAAGGTCTCCATCCAGCCGGCCATCTTCACGCGCTGGTCGACGGACTGGGCGAAGCCGTCGAGCTTGCCGACCCAGTCGACGGCGCGGGAGGAGTCGGGGGCGGCGACGGAGACGCCGAGGCCCTCGATCTTCGGGGCCTGGGACTCCCAGAAGTTCAGCTGGTAGTCCCGCTCGTGCTGGAGCGCGGTGTGGAACATGCACTGCGTCGACATGACCCGGCCGGTGCGGATCTCGTCGGCGGTGCGGTTGGACATCAGGGTGACTTCGTAGCCTCTGGACTGCAGCCCCAGGGCCAGCTGGAGCCCGGACTGGCCGGCTCCGACTATGAGTATCTTCCGCATCGCGGCTCTCCGTTGTCTCTGATTCGAGGAGGTCCGAGGGACGGCCCTCAGACGGGGGTGGCGTCGAGAGCGTGGCCCACCAGGGCGAGCAGCGACTCTACGACCGTGATCCTGTTACGAGCGTCCATGATCACTATCGGGACCTGCGGGGGTATGGTCAGGGCCTCCCTGACGTCCTCCGCCTCGTAACCGGGCGTCCCCTCGAAGTGGTTGACGGCCACGATGTACGGCAGCCCGCAGCTCTCGAAGTAGTCGAGCGCGGGGAAGCAGTCCTCCAGCCGCCGGGTGTCGGCGAGGACGACCGCGCCGATCGCCCCGCGCACCAGGTCGTCCCACATGAACCAGAAGCGCTGCTGGCCGGGGGTGCCGAAGACGTACAGGACGAGGTCGTCCTCCAGCGTGAGCCGGCCGAAGTCCATGGCCACGGTGGTGGTGGTCTTCTCGGGCGTCGCGGAGAGGTCGTCGGTCTCCTCGCTGGCCTGGGTCATCAGCGCTTCGGTCTGGAGCGGCGTGATCTCGGAGACCGAGCCGACGAACGTCGTCTTGCCGACGCCGAATCCGCCCGCCACCACGATCTTGGTGGCGGTGGGCGCGCGGGTGTGGTCGAGCTGCCAGGCCTGGAGGGACTCCTCGGCCTGTTCCCGGGGCCCCGGCTGACGCGGGGCGAAGAGCGGCGCCTCAGAGACGGCGGAGTCCATTGAGCACCCTTTCGAGCAGTGCGCGGTCGGGCTGACCGGCGCCGTGGCCGGTTCCGTACACGCGGATCTTTCCCTGGTCGGCCAAGTCGCTGAGCAGCACCCGGACGACTCCGAGCGGCATCTTCAACAGGGCCGAGATCTCCGCGACCGTACGCATCCGGCGGCAGAGTTCGACGATGGCCCGGAGCTCCGGCATCACGCGCGAGGCGAGGTTGCCGTTGGTGAGTTCGCGGCGCTCGTCGGGTGCTTCGAGGGCCGCGACGAACGTCTCGACCAGCAGGACGTGCCCGAATCGGGTGCGACCGCCGGTGAGGGAGTACGGGCGGACCCGGGCGGGGCGTTTCTCCGCCCCGCGGACGGGGAGCCGGGGGGCGGGTTCTGCGGCGGCGGTGGTCACAGGGCGCTCTCCATCGATGTGCGCAGCTCACTGCGGAGTTCGGGGGTGAGTACGTGTCCGGCCCGGCCGACGAAGAGGGCCATGTGGTAGGCGACGACGCTCATGTCGCAGTCCGGGGCGGCGTGGACGCCGAGGAGGGAGCCGTCGCTGATCGACATGACGAAGACGCTGCCCTCGTCCATGGCGACCATCGTCTGTTTGACGCCGCCGCCGTCCATCAGCTTCGCGGCTCCGACGGTCAGCGAACCGATGCCGGAGACGATCGTGGCCAGGTCGGCGCTGGAGCCCCTGGGCCCGTCCGACTTCCCGGCGGCCGGTCCGGCCGCCTTCGCGGTCAGATGGCCGGGGTCGGAGGAGAGCAGCATCAGGCCGTCGGACGAGACGACGGTGACCGAGTGGACCCCTGGCACCTCCTCCACGAGATTGCTCAGCAACCAGTGAAGGTTCCGGGCTTCGGTACTCAGCCCGAATGTGCTGGGCGCAGTCAACTGCGTGCCTCCTCGACTGTGTCCCCCGTCTCTTCGTGCCGGCCGTCCGCCCGGCCACCGGTCTCGGCGGTCCGTGCGGTCCTTGTGTCCTGTGCGGCGCCTGTGGCGTGTGCGGTGGTGGTCTCGTGCCCCGTACGCCCGGTGGGTACGCCCCCGGGGCCGTCGACGGTGATGCCGCCGGTCTCGGCGATCTCCGCCTCGACGTCGCGCCGGCCCTCCTTCGCCGCCTGGTGGAAGCTGCCCAGCCGACGGCGAAGGGCGTCCCGGTCGAGGCTGCCCGTACGCCCGGGGGCGGGGGTCGAGTCGGGCCGGACCACCTTGGGCGTGCGCTTCGGCAGCCCCTTGTCGGTGATCCGTGCCGCCTCGGGGCGGCGGGGGCCGGGGACGGTGCCGTCGGGGGCCGGGGCCGCTTCGGCGTGCGGCGCGGGGCGGAACGCCGGCCCGTCCGGGTCCTGGTCCCCCGGGCCGGTCTCGGCCGGGCGCTCGTGGCGGTCGGGGCCGATCGCGTACGGGTCGGCGGCGCCAGGCACGGCCGGGGTGTCCACTGCCGCCGGGACCTCCGGAGCCGTGGGGGCCACCGGGTCGGCAGGGGCTGTGGGGGCCACCGGGTCGGCAGGGGCCGGGGGCGGCTTCGGGAGCCGGACCTGCAAGGTGATCTCGGAGTCCGGGTCGGCTTCGGCCCCGTCTTCGGCCCCGTCTTCGGCGCCGCCACCGGCTTCGGTCCCGGTCCCGGTCTCCGCGACCGGCTGCCGCGCGTCCTGCTCCTGCTCCTGCTCCTGCGGCGGTACGGCGGTGGCTTCCGGGTCCTCGTCGGGCGTCGCGTCCTCAGCTGCCGCGTTCTCGCGGATCGTCCGCTCGGCGGCGACGATCAGCGGGTCGACGGCGGGCAGGGGCTCGGCGACCGCCTCGGGGGCGCTCTCCGCTTCCGGGTCCGACGCCGCCCCGGGCTCCGGCGTCGGTTCCGTGGCCGGCGTCGGTTCCGTGGCCGGCGTCGGTTCCGCTTCTGCGGGCGTACCGGGCCCGGACGCCGAGGACGGCAGCGGTGAACGGCTGGGCAGGGCGTTGGAGTTCGCCTCCGCCACCGAGCCCGGGAGGTTGAGCGTGGGCGCGTCACCGGGAAGCTGCACGGCGGGCGGCGAGGAGGCGGGCAGGGAGTTGGGCAGCAGGGCGCTCGGCAGAACGACGACGGCCGTCACACCACTCCCCTTCTGCTCGCGCAGCTGGACCCGCACTCCGTGCCGGGCGGCCAGCAACGACGTGACCTGGAGGCCGAGTCCGGCCCCGGTCATGTCGATGTGCCGCTCCCCCGGCTCGAACGAGGCCGGGTCGGCCAGCCTGGCATTGAGTTCGCCCATCCGGACCGTCGACATGCCGATGCCCGCGTCCGACACGGAGAGCATCACCTCGCCGCTCTCCAGCAGCCAGCCGGACAGCTCGACATGGGAGTCGGGCGGCGAGAAGGAGGTCGCGTTCTCCAGGAGTTCGGCGAGGAGGTGGCTGAGGTCGTCGGCGGCGAACCCGGCGATCTGGGCGTGGGGCGGCAGGGACTGGATGGTGACCCGCTCGTACCGCTCGATCTCGCTGACGGCAGCGCGCGCCACGTCGACCAGCGGGATCGGCCCGGCGTGGCCGTGGCCGTGCTCGGCACCGGCGAGTACGAGCATGTTCTCGCTGTGGCGGCGCATGACCGTGGCCATGTGGTCCAGCTTGAACAGGGTGGCCAGGCGCTCCGGGTCCTGCTCGCGCTCCTCCAGGCCCTCGATGACGCCGAGCTGCCGCTCGACGAGTCCGAGGGTGCGCAGGGAGAGGTTGACGAAGGTGTGGTTGACCGTGTTCCTCAGCTGCTCCAGCTGGGTGGCCAGCTCGGTGGCCCGCGTCTGGAGTTCGGCCCGCTGGGCGACGAGGGTCTCGCGGCCCGCGATCAGCTTGGACCGTTCGCCGGTGAGGCTCTCGACGCGTCCGCCGAGGTCCTGGTGGAGGGTGGTGAGCCTGCCGTGCAGGGAGTTCATCGACCGGACGACCTGGGCGAACTCGTCGTTGCGGCCGGTGTAGCGGACCGGTTCGGCGCCCTCGGGGTCCTCGGCGAGGCGCGCGGCGCCGATGCGCAGGACGGCGAGCGGCTGGGTGAGGGTGCGGGCGACGGCGGTGGAGACGCCGACGGCGAGCAGGAAGCAGCCGCCGAGCAGGGCGATGCTCAGTTCGAGGGCGGTGACGTCGTCGTCGCGGAGGCCCTCCAGGTGCTGGACCTGGCCGGTGGTCAGGGCCGACTCGACGCTGCGCATCCGGTCGACGCGGGCGGAGAGCGCGGCCTCCAGCTTCTTGGGGCTGATCCTGCGCTCCGCCTCCGACAGCTCGGGGCGGTCGGTGAGGCGGGTGAGGTACTTCTCCGCGTTGTTGACCTCGGATCCGGTGACCGTGGCGGAGAGCTTGTCGCGGGCCTCCGGGTCCGCCGCCTGGTCGAAGTCGGCCAGCGCGGCCAGCTCCCGGACGCGGGCCTGCTGGGCGGCGGCGCTCAGCTCGTCGCGTTCGCGGTCGGCCCGGGTGTCGCCCTCGTCCTGGGTCGCCACGGGGAGCCCGGTGAAGGGGTCCGTCTGAGCGGTCGGCTCGGGGCTCGGCACGGCGAGCGCGGCGAGGAGGAGTCCGCGGGTGGCGGAGGCCTGTTCGGACGCGCCGCCGAGGGTGAGCGGGGCCCGGGTGGCGTCGGCGGCGCGCGGCGGGGTCTTCTCCGCCAGTTCCGCGGCGATGCCGTGCAGCTTGGCGATGACGTCGGAGTACGCCTGGTGCGCCTCCAGGGCCGAGCCCTTGCCGGTCAGCGCTTCACGGCGCAGCGAGGGAACCGTCGAGAGGTCGCGGCGCAGGGCCGCGGAGGCCGCCTCGTGGATCTCGTCGATCTGCTGGTCGACGCGGGTGGTGCGGGCGGTGCGGTTCTTCGCGCCGTCGTCATCCTTCTCGTCGCGGCCGTCGGCGATGTACGCGGTGATGACGTCGCGCTCGTCGGCGAGGGAGTGCCCGAGGGTGACCGCCTGCTGGTTCAGCTCGGCGAGGGTGACCAGCCGCTGGGACTCGGTCAGATCGGCGGAGGCCCCGAGCACGGCGGGGGCGCCCGCCGCTATGACGATGACGCCGACGACCGCGACTCCGGCGACCAGTCGGCTGCGCACCCGCACGGTCCGCTTGTCCGCGCCGGCTGCCGGAGGCGTCGCCCCGGAACCGTCGCGCGTCGTGCCCTTGCTCCGCGGCCGCTTCTTCTGCACCGGTGCTCGCAATCTTGACTCGTCCACCCTTGAAGCAGAGGTGACGCACGGTCACATGGAAGGGCGCCCCGCTCCTGGTACGGCTTCTGACCATTCCAGCGCTTTTGAGAGGGGGGCGCGCATCAACCGCTCCGCCACTCGAAGGAGTGAACATCACTCTTGAGTTGGCGAACAAGTCTCCCCTGGTGCGCCCCTGACCATGCGTGGACCGTGGGGTGGAACTTCCGCTCCGCCTTTGGCAGGATGCCCGCCCGCATCGGTCCGGAGCCGCCCCTTCCGCCCCGCGCGCCCGCGTTGACCTGCTGGTACAGGCCATTTCCGGTCGCGTGCGGAGAAGGTGAAGGGCTCGTGCAGACTGGCGGTATGCGCATCGAACTCGCCTCCGCGCCCGGAAGCCCCGAACGCCCCAACGAGGACTGGGCCTCCGGGGCCCTTCCCGCGTCCGGCCAGGGCGGTGTGCTGGTCCTGCTCGACGGCGTCACCCCGCCGCCGGGGGACGACGGTTGTGTGCACTCGGTCCCCTGGTTCACCGCACGGCTGGGCGGCGCGCTGGTGGAACTGTCCGGTTCCCGCCCCGACCTGACCCTGACCGAGGTCCTCGCCGAGGCCATCTCCCGTACAGCCGACACGCATCGAGTCACCTGTGACCTTTCTCACGTACGTACGCCTCAGGCGACCGTAATTCTGGCGCGTTGGGACGAACGCGTGATCGAGCACCTGGTGCTCTCCGACTCGGCCCTGCTGCTGGAGTCCCCCGACGGCACGGTCCGGGCGGTCCTCGACGACCGGCTGGACCGGCTGCCGCCGGGCTCGCTCGCCTCGAACGAGATCGCCGATTCCACGGTGCGCAACAAGGAGGGCGGCTTCTTCACCGCCGCCGCCGATCCGTCGGTGGCGGCGCGCGCGGTGACGGGCAGCACCCCGGCGGCCGGCGTCCGGGCCCTCGCCGCGCTCACGGACGGCGCGACCCGGTGGACGGAGGTGTTCGGCGAGGGCGACTGGACGGACACGATGGGGCTGCTGCGGAAGGCCGGGCCGCAGAGCCTGATCGACCGGGTGCGGGAGCTGGAGAACGCCGACGTGGCGGCCGGGCGCGTACGGCTGCGGCGCGGCAAGACGCACGACGACGCCACCGCGCTCCTGGTGGAGCTGGACTGAGCGCGACGGACGGCGGACGGCTCAGCTCTCGGCGCGGGTGTTCAGCTGGTGCAGGAGCCGGGCCAGTTCGGCGACCTCGGCCCGGTCCCAGTCGGCCAGTTTGCGCACGTAGCGCCCCCGGCGGGCGTCCCGGACGCTGCGGAAGCGGGCCAGGCCGTCGTCGGTGAGATGGACGAGCCAGGCCCGCCCGTCGGCCGGGTCGGGTTCGCGGGCCACCAGCCCGAGGTTCTCCAGGGAATGCAGCTGGCGGCTCATGGTGGCCTTGCCGACGCCGAAGTAGGCGGCCAGTTCGGTGGCCCGCTGCCGACCCGCCGCCTCCAGACGGACGAGCAGGCCGTAGGCGGCGGGCTCCAGTTCGGGGTGGACCTCCCGGGCCATATCGCCCGAGGTGGCGCGCGCCCGGCGCAGGAACACGGCCAACTCTCGCTCCAGTGCCAGAAATTCGTGGTCCACACCACTTCCGTCCGTCGCGCCCGGCTCCGGCTCGCTGTCGTTCCCGCGCACGTCAGTACCCCTCGTACGGTTTCCTGCCGATGAAAGCTTCTTCCGCGACCGGTCAACGCCGCAGTTCGGCCAGTATTTCGCAGGAGTAGACCAACGGCGGCAGCCTGGCCCTCTTCCGCGCCCCGGGTCTACGTGCGTAGCGTCACTACAAGAACCCCTTCTTCGCGCAGCAGTACAACGGCTCGTACGGCATCGGCATGATCCGCGGCGCGTACCACTTCGCCACCCCGAACACGACGAGCGGCGCCGCGCAGGCGAACTACTTCGTGGACAACGGGGGCGGTTGGTCACGGGACGGGAAGACCCTGCCGGGCGTGCTCGACATCGAGTGGAATCCGTACGGCGCCCAGTTCTACGGCCTCAGCCAGGCGGCAATGGTCAACTGGATCCGCGACTTCACGAACACCTACCGGGCGCGCACGGGCCGGGACGCGGCGATCTACACCGCGACCAGCTGGCGGAAGGACCGCGCCGGCAACAACGCGGGCTTCGGCACCACCAACCCACTGTGGGTGGCCCGGTACAACACGACCGTCGGTGAGCTGCCCGCCGGCTGGGGCTTCCACACGATGTGGCAGTACACCTCGACCGGCCCGACGGTCGGCGACCACAACCGCTTCAACGGCGCCCTCGACCGCGTACAGGCACTGGCCAACGGCTGATCCCGCACCGACCGACCGCTCCACCGCCCCGGCGACCGCTCCCCAGGTCACCGGGGCTTTTCGCAGTCCGGGCTCCTCTATACACTCCATGTATACGCACTATGTATAGTCCTCCGCGTACCGCACACCTGTGCGGGATTTCCCGCGCAGAGGAGTGATGTGGCGTGCCCAGAAAGATGCCGTTGTCCAAGGTGGGGTTGACCGCGGCGCTGGTGACGGCGCTCACACTGACCTTGGGCGGCTGCTCCATGGACACCACGGCGCCGGGCTCGGCGCGCGGGGAGGCGGCCTCCGACGCCAAGGGCTCGTTCGGGCCGGTGGACTGCCGCAAGGCCAAGTGCATCGCCCTGACCTTCGACGCGGGTCCGGGCAAGGACACCCCGAGGCTGCTGGACATCCTCAAGGAGAAGAAGGTCCACGCCACCTTCTTCCTGCTGGGCAAGCACCACGTCATCAACCACCCCGACGTGGTGCAGCGCATCGAGGACGAGGGCCACGAGGTCGCCAACCACACCTGGACGCACAAGGTGCTGACCGACCAGAAGCCGGACGAGATACGCGCCGAGCTGGAGAAGACGCAGCTGGCCATCGAGAAGATCACCGGCAAGAAGCCCCGGCTGATGCGCCCGCCGCAGGGCCGCACCGACGACACGGTCTCGGACATCAGCAAGGACCTGGGGCTCTCCCAGGTCCTGTGGAGCGCCACCGCCAAGGACTACTCCACGAACGACTCAGCGCTGATCAAGAAGCGGATCCTGGACCAGGCGAGCAAGGACGGCATCATCCTGCTGCACGACATCTACAAGGGCACCGTCCCCGCCGTGCCCGGGATCATCGACGCGCTCCAGAAGGACGGCTACACCTTCGTGACCGTCCCCGAGCTGATGGCCCCGGCCGTGCCGGAGCCGGGCACGGTCTACCGCCCCTGACCGGCCCCGTACGGCACGCGGAACGGCCCGCCTCCCGTTGACTCGGGAAGCGGGCCGTCCGTACCGGTCGCGCACCTGCCGTCGCGCCCGTCACCGCGTGGCGGTCAGGCCGCGGCCGGGATCCTGTCCTCCACCCGGGCGGAGGCCGGGGCGAGGGCGATCTCCAGGACCTGGCGGACATCGGTGACCGGGTGGACGTCCAGCTTCTCCAGCACCTCGGCCGGGACGTCGTCCAGGTCGGCCTCGTTGCGCTGCGGGATCACCACGGTGGTGATGCCCGCCCGGTGGGCCGCCAGCAGCTTCTGCTTCAGGCCGCCGATCGGCAGCACCCGGCCGGTCAGCGACACCTCACCGGTCATCGCCACATCCGTACGGACCAGCCGTCCGGAGAGCAGCGAGGCCAGCGCGGTCGTCAGGGTGATGCCCGCGCTCGGGCCGTCCTTGGGGATGCCGCCCGCCGGGAAGTGGATGTGCACACCCCGGTCCTTGAGGTCGGCGACCGGCAGTTCCAGCTCCGCGCCGTGCGACCGCAGGAAGCTCAGCGCGATCTGCGCCGACTCCTTCATGACGTCCCCGAGCTGACCGGTCAGGGTCAGTCCGGAGGCCCCGGTCTCCGGGTCGGCGAGCGACGCCTCGACGAAGAGGACGTCACCGCCCGCCCCGGTCACCGCGAGCCCGGTGGCCACGCCCGGCACCGCGGTGCGGCGCCCGGCCGGGTCCTGGGCGGACTCGGGCACGTGGTGCGGCCGGCCGATGAGGCCGCGCAGATCCGCGTCGGTCACCGCGAACGGCAGCTCGCGGTCGCCCAGCTCGTGCTGGGCCGCGACCTTGCGGAGCAGCCGGGCCACCGCCCGCTCCAGATTCCGTACGCCCGCCTCGCGGGTGTACTCGCCGGCCAGCTTGCGCAGCGCCGACTCCTCCAGGGCGACCTCGTCCTTCTCCAGGCCGGCCCGCTCCAGCTGGCGCGGGAGCAGGTGGTCCCGGGCGATGACGACCTTCTCGTCCTCGGTGTAGCCGTCGAGGCGGACCAGCTCCATGCGGTCGAGCAGGGCCTCCGGGATGGCGTCGAGCACATTGGCGGTGGCGAGGAAGACGACGTCGCTGAGGTCGAGCTCGACCTCCAGGTAGTGGTCGCGGAAGGTGTGGTTCTGGGCCGGGTCGAGGACTTCGAGGAGGGCGGCGGCCGGGTCGCCCCGGAAGTCGGAGCCGACCTTGTCGATCTCGTCGAGCAGGACGACCGGGTTCATCGAACCGGCCTCCTTGATGGCCCGCACGATACGGCCGGGGAGCGCGCCCACGTACGTACGCCGGTGGCCGCGGATCTCCGCCTCGTCCCGGACACCGCCGAGCGCGACGCGGACGAACTTGCGGCCCATGGCGTGCGCGACGGACTCGCCGAGGGAGGTCTTGCCGACACCGGGCGGGCCGACGAGGGCCAGCACCGCGCCGCCGCGGCGGCCGCCCACCACGCCAAGGCCCCGGTCGGCACGGCGCTTGCGCACCGCGAGGTACTCGGTGATGCGTTCCTTCACGTCGGCGAGGCCGGCGTGCTCGGCGTCCAGGATCTCCTGGGCGCCGCGGATGTCGTAGGCGTCCTCGGTCCGCTCGGTCCAGGGCAGTTCGAGGACGGTATCCAGCCAGGTGCGGATCCAGGAGCCCTCGGGCGACTGGTCGCTGGACCGCTCCAGCTTCTCGACCTCCTTGAGCGCCGCCTCGCGGACGTGCTCGGGGAGGTCGGCGGCTTCGACACGGGCCCGGTAGTCGTCGGACTCGTCCTCCGGGTCGCCGTTGAGCTCGGAGAGCTCCTTGCGCACGGCGTCCAGCTGGCGGCGCAGCAGAAATTCGCGCTGCTGCTTGTCGACGCCGTCCTGGACGTCCTTGGCGATGGATTCGGCCACGTCCTGCTCGGCGAGGTGCTCGCTCAGCCACTGGATGGCGAGCTTCAGCCGGGCGATCGGGTCCACGGTCTCCAGGAGCTGGACCTTCTGGGCGGTGGTGAGGAACGGCGAGTATCCGGAGTTGTCGGCGAGCGCGGAGAGGTCGTCGATCTGCTGGACCCGGTCCACGACCTGCCAGGCGCCGCGCTTCTTCAGCCAGCTGGTGGCGAGTGCCTTGTACTCCTTGACCAGCTCGGCGGCGGATCCGGGCAGGGGGTCGGGGGCGGCGGTTTCGAGCACGGTCCCCTCGACCCAGAGCGCCCGGCCGGGCCCACTGGTCCCGGCGCCGATGCGGACCCGGTCGCGGGCCCGGATGAGAGCGCCCGGGTCGCCGTCCGACAGGCGTCCGACCTGCTCGACGGTGCCGAGGACACCGGTCCCCGTGTACGTCCCGTCGATCCGCGGGACCAGCAGCACCTGGGGCTTGCCGCCGCCGGGACGGGCGGCGGCCTGCGCGGCCTCGACGGCGGCGCGCACCTCGGTGTCGGACAGATCGAGCGGCACCACCATGCCGGGCAGGACGACCTCGTCGTCGAGCGGCAGCACGGGCAGGTCGATCGGTGTGAACGCCCCGGACTCGTTAGTCATGATCTCCCCTTCGGCAGGCAAGTTGAGCTATGTGGACTCAATGCTCCTGAGCCGCCGAATGTTCCCCGTCACTTGTTCGCTCTGAGCGATCAGATGCCTTCCGGCCCCGGGACCGCCCTTACGGGAGCGCTGCGGGACGGGCTGTTGTTCCCCCCTCCGGTAGGGGGGAACTCGCTGGCCTTCGACCGGGGCGCGGGACAGGATGACGGACACCGACCGCTACGACCGGAGACCGGAGAGCCACACGATGCCCGCGATGCCCCCGATGCGTGCGATGCCCGTCCCCGACCCGATGCCGACGCGTTCCACCGGCACCCCCGTCGTCCTCGACCGCCGCGAGGGGCCCTTCGGCGAAGTCGTGCTGCGGGAGCGCGGGGAGCACTTCGAGATCATCGCCAACGGCTGCTTCCTGATGGACACCTCCGACGGGCGCTCCGAGCGGCTGCTGATCGACGCCGCCCTGGCCGCCCTGCCCGCCGGACGGACCGGCCCCTCGGTGCTGATCGGCGGCCTGGGCGTCGGGTTCTCGCTGGTGCGGGCCGCCGAGGAGGAGCGCTGGGGCCGGATCGTGGTCGTGGAGCGGGAGCTGGCGATCGTGGACTGGCACCTGGCCGGGCCGCTGGACCGGATCTCCGGGCCGGCACTGGCCGACCCCCGGACCGGGATCCTCCACACGGATCTCGTCGCCCACCTCCGTACCACCACGGAGCGTTACGACGCCCTGTGTCTGGACATCGACAACGGGCCGGACTGGACCGTCACGGAGGACAACGGAAGCCTCTACTCCCCCGCCGGCCTGGCGCACTGCCACGACCGGCTGACCCCGGGCGGAGTGCTCGCCGTCTGGTCCGCGCAGCCGTCGCCGGCCTTCGAACAGGCGTTGCGGAATGCCGGGTTCAGCGGGGTTAGGACGGAAGAGGTGGCCGTTGCCCGAGGTGTCCCCGACGTGGTCCATCTCGCACTGCGGGCGATCTGAACCCCCCTCCCGGTATGCGCGGACCGGCGGTGGAACGGGTCAACCGGCACAAGGCCGACGATCCGGCCGCCCGGTCGGCGTGAACTCGCACGTCCGGGGCAACACCCTGCGTAGCCGGGAGCCCTCCGCTGCCTTTACGCTGCTGACCGGCACACGGGATCACCCACCGAAATCCACGAGCGAAAACCGTGCCTCCGGGGGAATGGCTCCCGCGAGAACGGGCAGGGGCGGGGCGATGGAACAGACACACACCACCCACAACGGCGTCGCGGCCACCCCGGGGGCTCAGCGCCGGGTGCTGGTGGTCGAGGACGACCCCACGATCGTCGACGCCATCTCCGCCCGGCTGCGGGCGGAGGGCTTCCTGGTCCAGACCGCGCTGGACGGCCCCGCGGCCGTGGACGCGGCCGAGGCCTGGCAGCCCGACCTGATGGTGCTCGACATCATGCTTCCCGGCTTCGACGGCCTGGAGGTCTGCCGCCGCGTACAGGCGCAGCGCCCGGTACCGGTGATGATGCTCACCGCGCGCGACGACGAGACCGACATGCTGGTCGGGCTCGGGGTCGGCGCCGACGACTACATGACCAAGCCGTTCTCCATGCGGGAGCTGGCCGCCCGGGTGCACGTGCTGCTGCGCCGGGTGGAACGGGCCGCGCTGGCCGCCGTCACCCCGCGGAGCGGAATACTGCGTCTGGGTGAGCTGGAGATCGACCACGCGCAGCGCCGGGTCCGGGTCCGCGCCGAGGACGTCCACCTCACGCCGACCGAGTTCGACCTGCTGGTCTGTCTCGCCAACACCCCGCGCGCGGTGCTCTCCCGGGAGCAGTTGCTGGCCGAGGTGTGGGACTGGGCGGACGCCTCGGGCACGCGCACGGTCGACAGTCACATCAAGGCGCTGCGCCGGAAGATCGGCGCGGAGCGGATCCGTACCGTGCACGGCGTGGGCTACGCCCTGGAGACTCCCGCGCCATGACGCGGCCAGGGTGCGGACTGCGGCCCTTCTCGATCAAGGCCAAACTCGGCACGCTCGTCGTGGTCTCGGTGTTCATCACCACGGGGCTGCTGATCGTCGCGTTGCGGACCCGTACGGAGTTCCGCTTCATCACGGTGTTCTCGGTGATCGCCACGCTGCTGATCACCCAGTTCGTGGCGCACGGTCTGACCGCGCCGCTGGACGAGATGAGAGCGGTGGCCCGGTCCATCTCGCACGGCGACTACACCCGCCGGGTGAGCGGCGCCGGGCGGCGGGACGAGCTGGGGGACCTGGCGCAGACGATCAACCGCATGGCGGACGATCTGGAGGCGGAGGACCGGCATCGAAAAGAGCTGGTCGCCAATGTCAGCCATGAGCTGCGCACCCCCATCGCGGCGCTGAGAGCCGTGCTGGAGAACGTGGTGGACGGGGTGTCCGCCGCCGATCCGGAGACGATGCGCACGGCGCTGCAGCAGACGGAGCGGCTCGGCCGGCTGGTCGAGACGCTGCTGGACCTGTCGCGGCTGGACAACGGGGTGGTGGCGCTCAAGGCCCGCCGTTTCGAGGTCTGGCCCTATCTGTCGGGCGTACTGAAAGAGGCCAATCTCGCCGCCTCCCACCGACGTCTGTCGTCGGGTTCGGGCAATCACTCCCGTACGGACGTCCACCTGCATCTGGACGTCTCACCACCGGAGCTCACCGCGCACGCGGACGCCGAGCGGCTGCACCAGGTGGTCGCCAACCTCATCGACAACGCGGTCAAGCACAGCCCGCCGCACGGCCGGGTGACGGTGCTCGCGCGGCGCGGGGACCGCCCCGAGTCGCTGGAGCTGGAGGTCGTCGACGAGGGGCCGGGCATCCCGGAGGCGGAGCGCCACCGGGTGTTCGAGCGCTTCAACCGGGGCCAGGCGCCCTCCCCGCACGGTCCGGGAAGCGACGGCGGTACGGGGCTGGGGCTGGCCATCGCCCGTTGGGCGGTCGATCTGCACGGCGGTCGGATCGGGGTGGCCGAATCCGCGAAGGGCTGCCGCATCCAGGTCACCCTCCCGGGAATCCCCGAGCCGCGCGGTTGACGGCGCGGTTGACATAGGGTCGAACCGGAAGGGCACGTTCACCCGTGTCCTGCCAGCAAGGGCCCCAAAGGGATGCGGTCGGATGGCCGTATCCTCGGTCCTGCGTACCTGAAGTGCAGTGGAACCTCGCTTGTTTCCCGCCATTTCCTGCGCCGAAACCCGCCTTCCGATGTGATGTGCACGACGAAGCACCGGCCCGGCCTGCAAGGAACGGTTCGGGGGGCGTAGCCTTGATTTCCGCTGTCCATCACCTTGTGAAGCGGAAGAGGGCGGTTGCCGCCGTGTCGTCTCAGTCCCCCAGTAACTCGAGCATCTCGACCGATCAAGCCGGCCCGGGTACGAACCCGGCCGCCGCGTTCGGCGCCAATGAATGGCTCGTCGACGAGATCTACCAGCAGTACCTCCAGGATCCCAGTTCGGTCGATCGCGCCTGGTGGGACTTCTTCGCCGACTACAAGCCGGGTGCCTCCGGCACGGCGGACAAGCCCGTTCCCGGCGTCGCACCGGTGACCGAGGCGCCCGCCGCCCCGGCCGCGCCCGCTCCGGCAGCTGCTCCGGCTCCGGCGAAGGCCGCGCCCGCGGCCGCCCCGGCGGCTCCCGCGCAGCCGGCCCCGGCCAAGGCCGCCCCGGCCCCGGCGAAGCCCGCGGCGGCGAAGCCCGCCGCCGCGCCCGCCACGGCCAAGGCGGACGATTCCACCGAGGCCCCGGCCGGCCCGGAGTACGTGACGCTGCGCGGCCCCTCGGCCGCCGTCGCGAAGAACATGAACGCCTCGCTGGAGCTGCCGACGGCCACATCCGTCCGCGCGGTCCCGGTGAAGCTGCTCTTCGACAACCGCATCGTCATCAACAACCACCTCAAGCGCGCCCGCGGCGGGAAGATCTCCTTCACGCACCTCATCGGGTACGCGATGGTGCAGGCCCTCAAGGCCATGCCGTCGATGAACTACTCCTTCGCCACGAAGGACGGCAAGCCGACCCTGGTCAAGCCGGAGCACATCAACCTGGGTCTGGCCATCGACCTGGTGAAGCCGAACGGCGACCGCCAGCTGGTCGTCGCGGCCATCAAGAAGGCCGAGACGCTCAACTTCTTCGAGTTCTGGCAGGCGTACGAGGACATCGTCCGGCGTGCCCGCATCGGCAAGCTCGGCATGGACGACTTCTCCGGCGTCACCGCCTCGCTGACCAACCCCGGCGGCATCGGCACCGTCCACTCGGTGCCCCGCCTGATGCCCGGTCAGGGCCTCATCATGGGCGTCGGCGCGATGGACTACCCGGCGGAGTTCCAGGGCACGTCGCAGGACACCCTGAACAAGCTCGGTATCTCGAAGGTCATGACGCTCACGTCGACCTACGACCACCGGGTCATCCAGGGCGCCGCCTCCGGCGAGTTCCTGCGGGTCCTGTCCCAGCTGCTGCTCGGCGAGAACGAGTTCTACGACGAGATCTTCAAGGCGCTGCGGATCCCCTACGAGCCGGTCCGCTGGCTCAAGGACATCGACGCCTCGCACGACGACGACGTCACCAAGGCCGCGCGGGTCTTCGAGCTGATCCACTCCTACCGGGTCCGCGGCCACGTCATGGCCGACACCGACCCGCTGGAGTACCACCAGCGCAAGCACCCCGACCTGGACATCACCGAGCACGGCCTCACCCTGTGGGACCTGGAGCGGGACTTCGCGGTCGGCGGGTTCGCCGGCAAGACGATGATGAAGCTCCGCGACATCCTCGGCGTGCTGCGTGAGTCCTACTGCCGCACCACCGGCATCGAGTTCATGCACATCCAGGACCCGAGTCAGCGCAAGTGGCTCCAGGACCGGGTCGAGCGCCCGCGCCCGAAGCCCGAGCGCGAGGAGCAGCTGCGCATCCTGCGCCGGCTGAACGCGGCCGAGGCGTTCGAGACGTTCCTGCAGACGAAGTACGTCGGCCAGAAGCGGTTCTCGCTGGAGGGCGGCGAGTCCGTCATCCCGCTGCTCGACGCGGTCATCGACTCCGCCGCCGAGGCCCGCCTCGACGAGGTCGTCATCGGCATGGCCCACCGCGGCCGGCTGAACGTGCTGGCGAACATCGTGGGCAAGTCGTACGCGCAGATCTTCCGCGAGTTCGAGGGCAACCTCGACCCGCGCTCGATGCACGGTTCCGGCGACGTCAAGTACCACCTGGGCGCCGAGGGCACCTTCACCGGTCTGGACGGCGAGCAGATCAAGGTCTCGCTGGCCGCCAACCCCTCGCACCTGGAGGCGGTCGACCCGGTCCTGGAGGGCATCGCCCGCGCCAAGCAGGACATCATCAACAAGGGCGGCACGGACTTCACGGTCCTGCCGGTCGCGCTCCACGGCGACGCGGCCTTCGCGGGCCAGGGCGTCGTCGCCGAGACGCTCAACATGTCGCAGCTGCGCGGCTACCGCACCGGCGGCACCGTGCACGTGGTGATCAACAACCAGGTCGGCTTCACCGCCGCCCCGGAGTCCTCGCGCTCCTCGATGTACGCCACCGACGTGGCGCGCATGATCGAGGCGCCGATCATCCACGTCAACGGCGACGACCCGGAGGCCGTGGTCCGCGTCGCGCGGCTCGCCTTCGAGTTCCGGCAGGCGTTCAACAAGGACGTCGTGATCGACCTCATCTGCTACCGCCGCCGCGGTCACAACGAGGGCGACAACCCGGAGTTCACCAACCCGCAGATGTACACCCTGATCGACAAGAAGCGCTCGGTGCGCAAGCTGTACACCGAGTCCCTCATCGGTCGAGGCGACATCACGCTGGAAGAGGCGGAGCAGGCGCTCCAGGACTTCCAGGGTCAGCTGGAGAAGGTGTTCGCCGAGGTCCGCGAGGCCACCTCGCAGCCCGCCGCCCCGCACGTCCCGGAGCCGCAGGCCGCGTTCCCGGTGACCGTGGAGACGGCCGTCTCCGCCGAGGTCGTCAAGCGGATCGCCGAGTCGCAGGTCAACATCCCCGACTCGATCACCGTCCACCCCCGCCTGATGCCGCAGATGCAGCGCCGCGCGGCCTCCGTGGACAACGCCACGATCGACTGGGGCATGGGCGAGACGCTGGCCATCGGTTCGCTGCTGATGGAGGGCACGCCGGTCCGGCTCGCCGGCCAGGACACCCGCCGCGGCACGTTCGGCCAGCGCCACGCGGTCCTGGTCGACCAGGTCACCGGCGAGGACTACACCCCGCTGCTGTACCTGGCCGACGACCAGGCCCGGTACAACGTCTACGACTCGCTGCTCTCGGAGTACGCGGCGATGGGCTTCGAGTACGGCTACTCGCTGGCCCGTCCGGAGTCGCTGGTCATCTGGGAGGCCCAGTTCGGTGACTTCGTCAACGGCGCGCAGACCGTCGTGGACGAGTTCATCTCATCGGCCGAGCAGAAGTGGGGCCAGACCTCCGGCGTCACCCTGCTGCTGCCGCACGGCCACGAGGGCCAGGGCCCGGACCACAGCTCCGCCCGCCCGGAGCGCTTCCTCCAGATGTGCGCGCAGGACAACATGACGGTCGCGATGCCGACCCTGCCGTCGAACTACTTCCACCTGCTGCGCTGGCAGGTGCACAACCCGCACCACAAGCCGCTGATCGTCTTCACCCCGAAGTCGATGCTGCGTCTGAAGGCCGCGGCCTCGTCCATCGAGGAGTTCACCACCGGCGGCTTCCGTCCGGTGATCGGCGACGCGTCGGTCAAGCCCGAGAACGTCCGCAAGGTCGTCTTCTGCGCGGGCAAGCTGTACTACGACCTGGACGCCGAGCGGGAGAAGCGCGGCGACACGGAGACGGCGATCATCCGGCTGGAGCGCCTGTACCCGCTGCCGGGTGCGGAGATCCAGGCCGAGATCGCGAAGTACCCGAACGCCGAGAAGTACCTGTGGGCCCAGGAGGAGCCGGCGAACCAGGGCGCGTGGCCGTTCATCGCGCTCAACCTGATCGACCACCTGGACCTCGCGGTCGGCGCGGACGTGCCGCACGGCGAGCGCCTGCGTCGCATCTCGCGGCCGCACGGCTCGTCCCCGGCGGTCGGCTCGGCCAAGCGTCACCAGGCGGAGCAGACGCAGCTGGTCAACGAGGTCTTCGAGGCCTAGGACCACGCAGCAGCCGTACGAGCTGCTCATACGCCACAGGGACCCGGTTCCGCGCTCGCCGCGGGACTGGGTCCTCGGCGTATCCGGCGTATCCGGCGTTCCGGCGTTCCGGAGGCCGTCCGGGCCTCGATATCCTGTGCGCATGTACTTCACGGACCGTGGCATCGAGGAACTGGAGAAGCGGCGCGGCGAGGAGGAGGTCACCTTCGAGTGGCTGGCCGAGCAGCTGCGGACGTTCGTCGATCTCAACCCCGACTTCGAGGTGCCGGTCGAGCGCCTCGCGACCTGGCTGGCCCGGCTGGACGACGAGGACGACGAGGACGCGTGACCCGCCCGTTCTAGGAGGCTTCCGCGCCCGCCCTGGCCCGCTCGTACGCGAGACCCAGCGCGCCCTGTGCCAGCAGCACCGCCCCGGCCGCCGCCCAGCCGCCACTGCGGCGACGGGCGCCCCACAGCAGGAGCGGGAGCCCGGCCGCGAGCTGGACGGCGGCGACGGCACGGGCGCGGGGGCCGCGTACCCACGGGCCGATCCGGCTGCTCTCGACCGCGTCCAGTTCGACGCGTACGGCATCGCGCCAGCCGGTCCACTCGACGCGTTCCACCCCGCGCTGCACCGCCGCGACGCTGCGCAGCCGGTCCGCGCTCTCGCACGGTGAGAGCCCGGCGGGCAGGGTCAGCCCGGTGCGGGTGAGGACGGCGAGCAGTCCCCGCAGCCGGGCACCCGCGTCTGCGTCCGGATCGGGGCGGGTCAGCTCCTCCAGCCCCTGTACGTCCAGCACCGGGTCGAGGCCGAGCCGGACCGCGAAGGTGCGCATGGCCTCGTCCTCGCCCACCGGGGTGCCATCGGTCAGCCAGATGTAGCCCACGGGCCGGCGGAATCCGGCGGCGAGCGTGAATCCGGCCCGGTCGGCGTCCCACCACAGGGCGAGCACCGGCCAGGTGGAGCCGACCGCGAGCGCGGTGGCCCAGCCGCCGAGGACCCGGTCCACCGGCTCGGGCTCCTGCTCGGTGCCCCCGTTCCAGGGTTTGCCCTCCGGGACGAGCGCGCTCCACTCCTCACCCGCGCGGACCAGCAGCATCTGCTCGCGCAGCAGGTGGGCGAGCGGCCGTACGGTCTCGGGGTCGGCCCGGCACAGCAGGAGGGCCCCGGTGGATGTCGCGTTCATGGCTCACACGCTAGGGCAATTTGCCCGGTTCTGATCTCTTTGTGAGCATTTACCTCCCCGCCGGCTCCCCCTGCCCCCCTTTGACTTCCCCCATCCGCGATATATCGTGTTCCGAACGAGACGCGATATGTTGCGTTGCCACGCTTCCCGGGAGGTCACATCCATGCCTGTGTCGACATGGACCATCGCCGAGCCGCGGAAGCTCGCCTTCGAGGATCCGGTGACGGCGCTCCACGTGCGCATCGTCGACGGCACGGTCAACGTGGTCGGGACCGACGAGCCGGAAGCCCGGCTGGAGATCTCCGCGATCGAGGGCCCGCCGCTGATCGTGACCCAGGAGGACGGCCGGCTGACCGTGGCCTACGAGGACCTGCCCTGGCAGGATCTCCTGCGCTGGTTCGACCCCAAGAACCGCCGCCGCAGCGCCGTGGTCACGCTCGTCGTGCCGGCCGCTTGCTCGGTCGAGGTCGGCGTGATCGGTGCCGGGGCCGTCGTCTCCGGCATCAGCGGCCGCACGGAGGTCCGCGGCATCACCGGTGACTCCACGCTCGTCGGGCTGACCGGAGCGGTGCGCGGGGAGTCCGTGTCGGGCAGCCTGGAGGCCCAGAGCGTCACGGGGGACCTGCGCTTCCACTCCGTGTCCGGCGATCTGACGGTGGTCGACGGGGCGGGGGCCTCGGTGCGGGCCGAGTCGGTCAGCGGTGCCATGGTGCTGGACGTCGACCCGTCCGGGCAGCCCACGGACATCCGGCTGGCCACGGTGACGGGCGAGATCGCGATCCGGCTGCCGCACCCGGCCGACGCCAGGGTCGAGGCGAACACCGCGAGCGGGGCCGTCTCCAACGCCTTCGAGGACCTGCGGGTCGGCGGGCAGTGGGGCGCGAAGAAGATCACCGGCACGCTGGGCGCCGGGACGGGGACCCTGCGGGCGACGACCGTGTCCGGTTCGATCGCCCTGTTGCGCAGGCCACCCGTCGAGGACGACGCGTACGCCGCCGAGCCGACCGGAAAGGTTCTCTGACATGCCTCCCGTATTCGCCCACGGCCGTCTGCGGCTGTACCTCCTCAAGCTCCTGGACGAGGCTCCTCGCCACGGCTACGAGGTCATCCGCCTCCTGGAGGAGCGTTTCCAGGGCCTGTACGCCCCGTCCGCCGGCACGGTCTACCCGCGGCTGGCCAAGCTGGAGGCCGAGGGCCTGGTCACCCACGCCACCGAGGGCGGCCGCAAGGTCTACTCGATCACCGACGCGGGGCGCGAGGAGCTGGCGGGCCGGGGCGGCGAACTGGCCGACCTGGAGCTGGAGATCCGCGACTCGGTCTCCGAGCTGGCCGCCGAGATACGCGACGACGTACGGGGCGCGGCGGGCCGGCTCCGCAGCGACATGCGGGCGGCGGCGTCGGAGTCCCGGCAGGGTACGAAGGCCGGGGCCGGGAGCGCCAAGGGCCGGCCGAAGGGCGAACCGACCTCCCCCTTCGATGACTACGGCGACTTCGGCCGTCTGGGCGACCTCGGCGAGAGCGAGACGTGGCGCACGGCGAAGGAGGAGCTGAACCGGGCCAAGCAGGTGTGGAAGGAGCAGGCACGCCGGGCGAAGGACGAGTCCCGGCGCGCCCGCGAGGACGCCCAGCAGGCCCGCCGCCAGGCCAAGGAGGCCCAGGAGAAGGCGCACGAGCAGATGCAGACCGCCGCCCGCCAGGTCCAGGAGCACTTCGCGCGGGGCGACTGGCCCTCCGGGGTACGGGAGGGCCTCGCGGAGATCACCGGCCAGCTCGGCGGTTTCGCGCGCTCCGGAGCCTGGCCCCCATTCGGCAAGCCCGAGGCGGACGCCGCCCCGGCGGCCCCGGTTCCCGACGACGGCTTCGACTGGGCCGAGGACGCGCCGGCCACGGGCGACCCGGTGCGCGACCTGGACCGCCTGCTGGACCGTTTCCGCGACGGCATCCGGGACACGGCCCGCGATCACGGGGTGACGGAGGCCCAGCTCGCGGAGGCCCGCCGCCACCTGGGGGCGGCGACGGCGCGGATCGAGGCGCTGCTGACGGCTCAGGACGAGGGCGGCGGGAAGGCCTGAGGAGTGGGGTGGGGCGCCTGCCGCCCCACCCCACTGCTCACCCGGCCTCGGCGTGCCCCTGACCCCCGTCGGCGTCGGGGCCGTACAGCGCGCGCCGCACGGTCGCGTAGGTCGCGCCGTGCTCGGCGAGGACGTCGGCGACGACTCCGGGCTTCGCCGTGAGGGCCAGGAGCAGGTGTTCCTCGCCGATGAAGCGGTCGCCGCGCCCCAGGGCCACCCGTAGCGAGTTCTCCAGGACGGTCTTCGCGCCCGGGGTGAAGGGGCGGTGCCCCGACCACCAACGGCGGCCGCCCCGGCCGGTCGCCAGGGCGCCTTCGCCATGGGCCCCCTCGACCCGGGAGACGACCGCGCCGATGTCGATCCCGATACCGGCGAGCGCGTCGGTGTCGGCCTTGGTCAGGCCGCCGCGGCGGCGGGCCTCGGCGAAGGCGGCGTCCAGGGAGGCGCGACGGTCGTGGAGGCCGAGTGCGGTGACGGCGAACGAGGCCCGGCCGCCCTCCTGTTCCAGCAGCGCGAGCAGCAGGTGTTCCTCGGTGACCGAGTCGGCCCCGACGCGCTCGGCCTGCGCCACCGCGCCCTTCACGGTGGCGCGGGCCCCTCGGGTGAATCGCTCGAACATCAACGCCTCCCGTACTTCTTGTGCACGGCCTGCCGACTGACGCCCAGCTCGGCGGCGATCTCCTGCCACGACCAGCCCTGGACGCGGGCACTTCTGACTTGTACGGCTTCGAGCTGCTCCAGCAGCCGCCGCAGCGCGGCCACCGACCGCAGCCCGACGCGCGGGTCGCGGTCACCGGCACGTGCGGCCAGATCCGTTGCTTCGGTCATGATGTCAACCTACATTGACAGGCGCCTTCCGTCAACCAAAGTTGACATCATCGTCGGCCAGGCGGGCGTGCCGCTCGACGTCGTACCGGACGTCGCCGTAGCGCAGCTTGGCCCGCTCGATGCCCTCGGGCGCGAATCCGGACCGCGTCGCGACCCGGCAGGAGGCCGGGTTGTCGGTGCGATGGCCCAGCTCCAGCCGGTACAGCCCGAGCTCGTCGAAGGCCCAGCGCGCCAGGGCCCGCACTCCGGCCGCCGCGACGCCCCGGCCGCGTGCGGTCTCCGTGGTCCAGTAGGAGACCCAGCCGGTGTCATGGGTCCGGTTCACGGCGCCGAGGGCGACACAGCCAAGGGCCTCGCCCCTCTCCCCCACGACGGCCCAGGAATAGCCGGTGCGCGCTCCCCGTTCGCGCGTGCGGTCCGCGATCCAGGCCAGCGCCCCGGGCCGGTCGAACACCGGCCGGTCCGTCTGGCGGTCCATCTCGGCCGGGGCGAAGGCGCGGAGCACCGCCGACGCGTCGGCGGGCTCCCAGGGGCGCAGCAGAAACCCTTCAGGGGTGGTCAGTTCGTCCATACGGGCCACCTTCCCGCACGGTCACCACCACCTCGCTCCCGGGCCACGCCCGTACGACCGGCCATCCCCCGCGCGACGACGTGCCGGGGCCGCCGGCGACCAGCCCCGGGCCGGTGACGGAGACACGCCAGCCCCGGGGCGAGGGCGGGAGGGACAGCTCCGTCACCCCGGGGCGGGCGGCGGCACGGTAGGCGAGGCGGTAGGAGCGGGTGTCCGCGTCGTACGCCTCGGAGCGGACGGTCCCCGCGACGGCCGGGGCGTACGGGGTGGCCGTCCGCTCCTTGTTCGTACGGAAGCGGCCCTGCGCGTCGACCGCGCAGTAGCCGCCGCCGTAGCACCAGACGTACCCCGCCCAGCCGGAGCTGTAGCGGTTCAGGGAGTCGACGGCCTCGCGGTAGAAGCGGCCCATGTTCGGGAGGGAGTTGTTCAGGGGCCCCCACTCGCCGACGACCACAGGCATCCGGTGGCGGGCCGGATAGGCGGTGACGGCGGCCTCGTACGCCTCGATCCAGCCGGCCGAGGGGTCGTAGTCCGCGCCCGCCTCCATGGCGGTGTTGTAGAAGTGCGGGGCGTACACGGTCCGGCGGTCCTCGATCCGGCCGAGCCCGGTGGGGACGCCCTCGCCGACGATGGGCGTCGGCTCGACGAAGAGCCAGGTGTCGCGGTCCTTCGCCCGGACGGCGCGGGCCAGCCGGTTGTACATCGGGGTGAGGTGCTGGGCCTCGATCCGGCGGGCGGCGGTCGGCAGGTCCTCGCCCGCGCGCAGCTCCCCCATCGGCTCGTTGATCAGGTCGTAGCCGATCACGGCCGGGTGGTCGCGGAAGCGTTCCGCGAGGACCTGCCACATGGCGGCCTGGGCGCGCTGGAGGTCGGGGTCCTCGTAGAGGTGGGTGAAGGCCCGCTGGACGGCCGGTTCGAAGTACTCGGAGAACCAGTCGTCGGGGTTCGGGGTGAACGGCAGCCCGTCGGTCCTGGTCGCCCAGGCGGGGATGCCCCGATGCCCGAACGCGGGCCCGAAGACGTCCTGGTGGGCGTCGATGAGGACATGGACGCGGTGCTTGCGCGCCCAGTTCAGGACGCGTTCGACGCGCCGGAGGTAACGCTCGCTGTACTGGCCGCGCGTGGGCTCCAGGTCGTCCCAGAAGACCAGTAGCCGGGCGAAGTTGAAGCCGTTGGCGCGCAGGTCGCGGAAGTGCCGTTCGGTGATGGCGGTGAGGGCGGCCTCGCCGCGGTTCGCCTTGTCCTCGACGTTCCAGCCGCGCAGGGTGAGGGTGCGCCCCCGGTCGTCGGTCAGTGGCGGGATGGCACGTTCACGAGACTCGGATGCCGGTACGGCTACGGGGGCGGGCCGCGCCGAGGCGGCGGGGGCGAGGGCCCCCGCCGCGAGCACGGACGCGACGACAACTGCCATGAGTGCTCTGCCCATTCGCATGGGCGGCATCCCATCAGCAAAGCTGACACATGTTCAAGTATGCGTTGGGGAGGAGTTCTTGGCGGAGCTAGGAGGTCGGCGTGAGCACGATCTTCCCGAAGAGGTCGCCCGACTCCAGCCGCCGGAACCCCTCCCTGGCCCGGTCCAGCGGCAGCACCTCGTCGATGACCGGCCGCACCCCGGTGGTCGCGCAGAACGCGAGCAGGTCCTCCAGCTCGTCCTTGGACCCCATGGTGGAGCCGACGACCTTCAGCTCCAGGAAGAAGATCCGGGTCAGCTCGGCGTGGGCGGGCCGGTCGCCGCTGGTGGCCCCGGAGATGACGAGGGTGCCGCCCGGGCGCAGCGACTTCACGGAGTGGGACCAGGTGGCGGCCCCCACGGTCTCGATGACGGCGTCCACCCGCTGCGGCAGCCGGGCGCCGGGCTCGTACGCCTCCAGAGCGCCGAGTGCGACCGCCCGCTCACGCTTGGCCTTGTCCCGGCTGGTGGCGAAGACCCGCAGCCCGGCGGCCTTGCCGAGCACGATCGCGGCGGTGGCGACCCCGCCGCCGGCACCCTGGACGAGCACGGAATCGCCGGGCCGCACCCCGGCGTTGGTGAACAGCATCCGGTACGCGGTGAGCCAGGCGGTCGGCAGGCAGGCGGCCTCCGCGAAGCTGAGCTCCTTCGGCTTGGGCAGGACGTTCCAGGTGGGGACGGTGACCTGCTCGGCGAAGGTGCCCTGGTAGCGCTCGGTGAGGATGGAGCGCGGCTCCTTCGGCCCGACGCCGTGCCCCGACTGCCCGATGACGGAGTGCAGGACGACCTCGTTGCCGTCCTGGTCGACGCCGGCCGCGTCGCAGCCGAGGATCATCGGCAGCCGGTCCTGCGAGAGGCCCACGCCCCGCAGGGACCAGAGGTCGTGGTGGTTGAGGGAGGCGGCCCGGACAGTGACGGTGGTCCACCCGGGACGCACCTCGGGGGCCGGGCGATCGCCCAGCTCCAGGCCGTCGAGGGGCTGGTCGGGATCGATGCGGGCTGCGTAGGCGGCGAACATGGCTCGACGATAGGCGGGGCGGGGCGGCCCGCGGAACCGCCTACAGGTGTGACGCACACCAAGCGGGGTGGACCCGCACCACCAGCCTGGCGGCAAACCCAGCCCCTGCGGCGATTGAGCAGCGGGGGTCTGGGGGCGGAGCCCGGGGGGGGGGGGCCCGCCCCCCCCCCCCCCCCCCCCCGCCGCGGGGGGGGGGGGGGGGGGGGGGGGGGGGGGGGGGGGGGGGGGGGGGGGGGGGGCGGCGGGGGGGTGCCCCGGGGGGCGCCGGGTGGCCGGGCCCCAGCGACGCTGTCCACGGGCTACGGTCCGCCGACCGCGCGCTCCTGGGGAGGGACGTGAGGCCACACGCCGCCGGCCCGTCCTTGGGGGGACTTCTCCATGTCCATGCTCTGCACCCGTTGTCGTATCAGAACCGCCGTGACCGACGACGGGCTGTGCACCTTCTGCTCGGGCACCCGGCCCCCGCTGCCCGGCGGCGCGACGGTCCCGGTCCCCGGGGCAGCACCCCTTTCCGGACCCGCGCCCGTGCCCGGAGGCTGGGGGGCCGGCACCTGGCTGCGTTCGCCGGTCGGCCTGTCGCGGGCGGTGGTCGCCCTGCTGGGCTGCGTCATCGCGAGCGACCTGTTCGTCATCGGCGCAGGTCTGCACCTGCGCGGCCTGTGGGAGGGGCTGGCGGCGGACGACTCCCTCGACATCTACACCGGGTCCGGCCTGCGGGCGCAGGAGCTGTACGACCTCGCCGGGACGGTCCAGACGGCGGCGTTCCTGGCCACCGGCGTCCTCTTCATCATCTGGTTCCACCGGACCCGCCGGAACGCCGAGGTCTTCGAGTCCGGCGTGCAGCGGATGGGGCCGGGCTGGGCGGTGGGCGGCTGGTTCGTCCCGGTCGCCCACCTCTGGTTCCCCTACCGCGTCGCGAGCGGCATCTGGGAGGCGAGCGTCCAGCTCCACCCCGATGGCGGGTGGCGCACGGTTCCCAAAACGGTGCTGAACCTGTGGTGGGGCGGCTGGATCGTCTCCGTCCTCGCCTCCCGGATCGCCGTGAGTCAGTGGGACCGGGCCCGGGAGCCGGAGCAGATCGCCGACGCGGCGGCCCTCGTCGCGGCCGCCGACGCGCTGGACCTCGTGGCCGCGGTGCTCGCCGTCCTCTTCGTGCGCGCGGTGACCCGGATGCAGGTGGAGCGGGCCGGAATCCGGCAGGCCGCGACCGCCCCGGAGCGGGCGGCCCCGGAATCCGCCGCCCCGTAGTGACGATTTTCAGCCATTCGGCGCAGTATCCGGTAGACCGAGGGAGACGTCGATGAGTCTGCTGGAACTGATCGAACGAGCCGACGAGCGCGCACTGGCCGCCGGGGCGCTGGCCTGCCTGGACCGGTGCCTGCCGCTGCTCGCGGGGCCCGGGGCGGAACCGCTGCGCCCGCTCTGGGCGAGCTGCGAGAACGGACAGGATTGGGCCATCCGGCTGGCGGCGGTGCGGACGGGGATGGAGCACGAGTCCGTCACCGACGGCCCGGCCGCGCTCGTGCGGACCATGCTCGGCGCCGCCCCCTCCGACTTCGACGCCGTACCGCTGCGGGAGTGGGCGGACGCCTGTTCGCTGGTCGCCCTGCGGATCCACGGGCGGCTCGACGCCCCGGACGGGGAGACGCCGCCGGACGAGGAGCGGCTGCTCAAGGCGGCCCGCAGCGGTGAACCGGCCGCCGTGGGGCCGCTGGTCGCCGGGGAGCTGGAACGGCAGGTCCGCATCCTGGAGATCCTGGCGGAGACCACCGGCACGGCGGGCAGCGGCGCCGGACTCCGCAAGGCGCTGGACCTGTCCACGGAGGGCCGCCGGGTCCTGCGCGCGGTGATGTCACGACGGGCCCGCGGCCGGGGCTGACGGCGAGGCCTGACAGCGAGGCCCGGCTGTTCCTCATGGGCGGGGCGTTCCCTACGGCCCGGGCGTTCCCTATCGCCCGGGCGGCATGTTCCAGTTGTTGGACAGTACGGCGGCCAGTTCGGCTTCGAGCGGGTTCGGGGGGACCGCGAGAACGGGGCAGGCCGCGTGCGCCAGGCAGTAACGCGCCACCGACGGCCGCAGGGCGGGCAGCCATCTGCCGCGTGAGCCCGCACCCACGACCAGGAGGGCGTCGTCCGACTCGGCCGCCTCGACGAGAACCGCTCCGGGCTCGCCGCGCACGGCGAGCCCCGACAGGGCGACGCCCGGCCTCCTGACGGCGAACGCGCCGTCAAGAATGGTGCGCAGCTCCTCGACAGCGGCTTCCCGGTACTCCCGGAGCGCGGCGGTGCCATAGGTGGCACGGCCGCCCAGACCTCCGCCGGGCAGTTGCCAGGCCAGTACGGCGTACAGATCCGCGTTGCGTTCCCGCGCCTCGGCGGTGGCCCGGTGCAGGGCTGCCAGGCTCCCCGGGGAGCCACTCACGCCGACCACGACTCTCTGCCGCACCGTCCGGCCTCCTGCCTCGTCCTGTTCCGGAACTCCATTGAAGGGCGGGCCGGGGGAGGTGAGTGTCAGCGATGCGTATGAACCGGGCGATGCCCGTCAACATCGCGTAAGGCGGGAGGGCTTCCCGCGCCGGGGCGGGCATAGCTTCGACGTCATGCGGCCGGACGACGGCCGATCGTGGCTCCACCCGGAGGAAACCTCATGTGCCTCTTCTCGTACGACGACGACCCCGACCCCGATGAACAGGCCCGGGCCGTGCTTCTGTACGTGCCCGTCCGGCCGGAAGCCGCCGGCCCCGCGCTGCGGATGTTCCGCACTCCGCTGGGCGAGCGCACCGCCGTCGGCTTCACCGGCCTCGACCTGCTGACCGCGGCCCTCGGCGCCGGCCAGGCCGCGATCAGGCTCGCCGAACCGGCCCTGCGCTCCCTCACGGAGCCCCTCGGTGTCGACCGGCTCGTCGTCGACCCGGTCCTCTCGGCCCCGGCCGTCACCGCCGTGCCGGTGCGCGCGGCCGAAGAGCCCGCGCGCGCCCTGTGACCCGCGCCCCGTCCCACGCCTCCCGAGGAGACGCCGCCATGTCCGCTCCCGTTCTCACCGAGTCCTCGGCAGGACTGGACGATCTGTCCGTCTGGCCCGCCTCCACCGCCCGGCTCCCGGGCGCCGACCTGAGCGTCGGAGGGGTCTCGCTCACCGGGCTCGCCGACCGGTTCGGCACTCCCGCGTACGTCCTGGACGAGGACGAGGTGCGCTCACGCTGCCGGACCTACCGGGCCGCCTTCCCCGGAGCCCAGGTGCTGTACGCGGCCAAGGCGTTCCTGTCCCGGGCGATGGCGCGGTGGATCGACGAGGAGGGCCTGGGGCTGGACGTCTGCTCCGTCGGCGAACTCGAACTCGCCCACGCCGCCGGGTTCCCGCCGGAGCGGATGGTGCTGCACGGCAACGCGAAGACGCCGCGCGACATCGAGACGGCGCTACGGCTCGGGGTCGGACGGATCGTCGTCGACAGCCCGTCGGAGATCGCCCGGATCGCCGCGCTGACCGGCCCCGCGGGGCGGCAGAAGGTGATGGTGCGGGTGGTGCCCGGGGTTTCGGCGGGCGGCCACGAGAAGATCCGTACCGGTACCGACGGCCAGAAGTTCGGCCTGTCCCTCACCGACGGGTCCGCCCAGCACGCCATCGCCCGTGTGCTGGGTCAGCCGCAGCTCGAACTGACCGGCCTGCACTGCCACATAGGCTCGCAGATCACCGACGTCAAGCCGTATCTGGTGGCGGTGCGGCGCATGGTCGGACTGATGGCCCGGGTCAAGGACAGCCACGGCGTCACCTTCCCCGAGCTCGACATGGGCGGCGGGCACGGGGTCGCCTACCGGCCGGGGGAGCCCGCCCTCGACCTGACCGCCCTCGCGCGCCGCCTCGGCGCGGAACTCGCCACCGGCTGTGCGGCGGCCGGCCTGCCCGTGCCGAGGCTGGCCATCGAACCCGGGCGGGCGATCGCGGCCCCGGCCGGGGTGGCGCTCTACCGCGTCCTCTCCGTCAAGCACACCGGCCCGAACCTGTTCGTGGCCGTCGACGGGGGCATGAGCGACAACCCCCGGCCCGCCCTGTACGGGGCCCGCTACGCGCCGCGCCTGATCGGCCGCGCCGCCACCGCCGGACCGGTCGCGGCCACGGTGGTGGGCCGGCACTGCGAGGCCGGCGACGTCCTCGCGAACGATGTCCTCCTGCCCGGCGACATCCGCTCCGGCGACCTGCTCGCGCTGCCCGTGGCGGGTGCCTACCAGGTCTCCATGGCCTCCGCCTACAACCTCGTCGGCCGGCCGCCGGTCGTCGCGGTGCACGAAGGCACGGCACGCCTGCTGATCCGGCGCGAGACACAGGAGGACCTCCGGCGGCGCGACATCGGCGCCTGAGGGTTGTCCTGTTCGGCACGCGGCCGCCCGAACGGACCGGGCCGCGTGCCGAACAGCCCTGCCGCAGGCCGGTCGGCCGCGTCAGATCGGCGTCAAGGGTTTCCCGGTATTCGTATGGACCCCGTCAAGGTGGCTTATCGCCCTGATGAAGTCGAGGTTTGCTCGTATCGGCCGAACGGCCGATTTTCTTCCTCACGTCAATCAGGAGCTCGCGATGGCCGATCTGGCCTTCGTCGTCACCACGATCGCGGTATTCGCGCTGGTGGCTCTCATCGCCCGGGGGGTGACCAAGCTGTGACCGTCGAAAACGTCGTCGGCCTCGTCGTGGCCGTGTCCCTGCTCGGATATCTCATCCTCGCTCTCCTTTACCCGGAGAGGTTCTGAGTACGGAAATGACTTCCCAGGTCGCTGGTCTGCTCCAGCTCACAGCCCTGATCGCCGCCCTCGCCCTCGCCTACCGTCCGCTGGGCGATTACATGGCCAGGGTCTACTCCTCCGAGAAGAACTACCGACCGGAGAAGTGGATATACAAGGCCATCGGCGCCAATCCGGCCGCCGAGATGCGCTGGCCCGCCTATCTGCGCGGAGTGCTCGCCTTCTCGGCGGTGAGCGTTCTCTTCCTGTATCTGATGCAAAGGGTGCAGGGCTCGCTGCCCGGTTCGCCGGCCTTCTCCTCGATCGACCCGGACCAGGCGTTCAACACCGCCGCGTCCTTCGTCGCCAACACCAACTGGCAGTCGTACTACGGCGAACAGGCCATGGGCCACGTCGTGCAGACCGGCGGCCTCGCGGTGCAGAACTTCCTGTCCGCGGCCGTCGGCATGGCCGTGGCGGTGGCACTCGTACGGGGCTTCGCCCGGTCGCGTACGGGCGAACTCGGCAACTTCTGGGCCGACCTGGTGCGCGGGACCGTCCGCATCCTGGTCCCGATCTCGGTGATCGGCGCGATCGTCCTGGTCGCCGCCGGGGCGATCCAGAACTTCTCCGGCATCCACCAGGTCGGACAGTTCATGGGCGGTACGCAGGAGTGGAACGGCGGCGCGGTCGCCTCCCAGGAGGTCATCAAGGAGCTGGGCACCAACGGCGGCGGCTACTTCAACGCCAACTCCGCCCACCCCTTCGAGAACCCCAACCCCTTGTCGAACCTGTTCGAGATCTTCCTCATCCTGCTGATCCCGTTCGCGCTGACGCGGACCTTCGGCCGGATGGTCGGATCGCTGAAGCAGGGGTACGCGATCCTCGGCGCCATGGCCGTCATCTGGATCGGCTTCACGGCGCTGATGATGTGGACCGAGTTCGCCCACCGCGGGCCCGCGTTCGAGATCGCCGGCGGCGCCATGGAGGGCAAGGAGACCCGCTTCGGGATCGCCGGCTCGTCGCTCTTCGCGGTCGCCACGACGCTGACCTCGACCGGCGCGGTGAACTCCTTCCACTCCTCGTACACCGGCTTCGGCGGCGGCATCACCATGCTCGGCATGCAGCTCGGCGAGATCGCTCCCGGCGGGGTCGGCTCCGGCCTCTACGGCATGCTGATCATGGCGATCATCGCGGTGTTCATCGCCGGGCTGATGGTAGGACGCACCCCGGAGTACCTCGGCAAGAAGATCGGCACCCGCCAGATCAAGCTCGCGGCCTGCTACATCCTCGTCACCCCGGCCCTCGTGCTCGGCTTCACCGCCGTCGCCATGGCCCTGCCGACCCCCGCCGACTCGATGACCAACTCGGGCGCGCACGGCTTCTCCGAGATCCTGTACGCCTACACCTCCGGCGCCAACAACAACGGCTCCGCCTTCGCCGGGCTCAACGCCGACACCCAGTGGTTCAACACGACCATCGGCATCGCGATGCTGCTCGGCCGGTTCCTGCCGATGGTGTTCGTCCTGGCCCTGGCCGGCTCGCTCGCCGAGCAGAAGCCGGTGCCGGAGACCGCGGGCACGCTGCGCACCGACAAGCCCCTCTACTCGGGGCTGCTCGTCGGCACGATCCTCATCATCACCGGACTCACCTACTTCCCGGCCCTGGCGCTGGGTCCGCTCGCCGAAGGGCTCGCCTCATGAGCACCGTCACCCCCACCCCCACGCGCGCGCCGCACGGAGACATACCGCCGGCCGATGGCCACGGGGCCGCCAACCGGGTCGGCAGCGGGCTGTTCGACCCCCAGCAGCTGCTGAAGTCGTTCCCGGACGCGCTGCGCAAGCTCGATCCGCGGGTGATGGTCAAGTCGCCGGTGATGTTCGTCGTGCTGGTCGGTTCGGTGGTCACCACCGTGCTGGCGCTCACCGACCCGACCGACTGGTTCGGCTGGGCGATCACCGCCTGGCTCTGGCTGACCACCGTCTTCGCCAACCTCGCCGAGGCGGTCGCCGAAGGCCGCGGCAAGGCGCAGGCCGACACCCTGCGCAAGGCCAAGACCGGCACCGTCGCCCGCCGGGTCATCGGTCCGAACGAGGAGCGGGTCGCGGGGACGGACCTGCGCATCGGGGACCTGGTGGTCTGCGAGGCCGGCGACACCATCCCCGGCGACGGCGACGTCGTGGAAGGCGTCGCCTCCGTCGACGAGTCCGCGATCACCGGCGAGTCCGCCCCGGTCATCCGCGAGTCCGGCGGCGACCGCTCGGCCGTCACCGGCGGTACGAAGGTGCTGTCCGACCGCGTCGTCATCAAGATCACGACGAAGCCGGGCGAGACCTTCATCGACCGCATGATCAACCTGGTGGAGGGCGCATCCCGGCAGAAGACGCCCAACGAGATCGCCCTGAACATCCTGCTGGCGTCCCTCACGATCGTCTTCCTGCTGGCCGTCGTCACCCTGAAGCCCTTCGCGATCTACGCGGGCGCGGACGACCAGACATCGCTGATCGTGCTCGCCGCCCTGCTGGTGTGCCTGATCCCCACCACGATCGGGGCCCTGCTCTCCGCGATCGGCATCGCGGGCATGGACCGCCTGGTGCAGCGCAACGTCCTGGCCATGTCGGGGCGCGCGGTCGAGGCCGCGGGCGATGTGTCGACCCTGCTCCTCGACAAGACCGGAACCATCACCCTGGGCAACCGGCAGGCGGCCGAGTTCCTCGCGGTCGAGGGCGTCACCGAGGGCGCGCTCGCGGACGCCGCGCAGCTCTCCTCGCTCGCCGACGAGACCCCCGAGGGCCGGTCGATCGTCGTACTCGCCAAGGAGAAGTACGGGCTGCGGGAGCGGAACCAGGGGGAGCTGACCGACGCCGCGTGGGTGGAGTTCACCGCGCAGACCCGGATGTCCGGCGTCGACCTGGACGGGCGGAAGGTCCGCAAGGGCGCCACCGGCTCGGTCATCGCCTGGGTGAAGGAGCGCGACGGCAGCGTCTCCCCGGACGCGCAGGCGCTCACCGACCGGATCTCCCAGGCCGGCGGTACGCCGCTGCTGGTGGCGGTGGAGGACGAGGACGGCGCCCGGGTCCTCGGGGTCGTCCACCTCAAGGACGTGGTCAAGGAGGGGATGCGGGAGCGGTTCGACGAGCTGCGCCGGATGGGCATCCGTACGGTCATGATCACGGGTGACAACCCGCTGACCGCGAAGGCGATCGCCGAGGAGGCCGGGGTCGACGACTTCCTGGCCGAGGCGACGCCCGAGGACAAGATGGCCCTCATCAAGCGGGAACAGGCCGGCGGCAAGCTCGTCGCGATGACCGGCGACGGCACCAACGACGCACCCGCCCTGGCCCAGGCCGACGTCGGCGTGGCGATGAACACGGGAACCTCCGCCGCCAAGGAGGCCGGGAACATGGTGGACCTCGACTCCAACCCCACCAAACTCATCGAGATCGTCGAGATCGGCAAACAACTCCTCATCACCCGAGGAGCGTTGACCACCTTCTCCATCGCCAACGACGTCGCGAAGTACTTCGCGATCATCCCCGCCATGTTCGCCGTGGCGTACCCGTCGCTGGACCGGCTCAACGTCATGGGGCTCACCTCGCCCGAGTCCGCGATCCTGTCAGCGGTCATCTTCAACGCCCTGGTCATCGTCGCGCTGGTGCCCCTCGCCCTCAAGGGCGTGCGCTACCGGCCCGCGAGCGCGGACCGGATGCTGCGGCGCAACCTGGGCGTCTACGGACTCGGCGGCATCGTCGCCCCGTTCGTCGGCATCAAGATCATCGACCTGCTCCTCTCCCTCCTTCCCGGAATCGGCTGATCCGCCATGACCAACAACTCCGTCAGCAGCACCGCACGCGTGCTCGGGGCCGGACTGCGAGCCCTTCTCGTCCTCACCCTGGTGTGCGGGGTGATCTACCCGCTCGCCGTCACCGGCGTCGCCCAGGCCCTGTTCAACGACAAGGCCAACGGTTCCGAGATCAAGGACAGGAGCGGGCAGGTCGTCGGCTCCTCCCTCATCGGCCAGCGGTACGACCTCCCGATCGAGGACGGCGAGGAGTCACCCGCCCCGGACCTGAGGTGGTTCCAGCCGCGCCCCTCCAACGGCCTCGGCAGCAACAGCGTCAACACGCGGTACTCCCTGATCCTCTCCGGGGCCACCAACCGCTCCGGCGACAACGAGGAACTGGTCCAGTGGGTGACCGAAGCCAAGGCCGCCGTGATCAAGGACAACTCCACCCCCACGTACCAGGTGAAGCCCGCGGATGTGCCGGCCGACGCCGTCACCTCCTCCGGCTCCGGCCTGGACCCCGACATCTCACCCGCGTACGCCGCACTCCAGGTGCACCGGGTCGCCGAGAAGAACAACCTCGACATCAAGGAGGTGGAGGACCTCGTCGCCGATCACACCACCGGCCGGCTGCTCGGCTTCATGGGCGAGCCCCGGGTGAACGTCCTGGAGCTGAACACCGCGCTCAGGGACCTGACCCGGGGCTGAGGGAACCGGTGCGGGGGCGCCCCTGGCCGGGGCGGGGGCGAAGAGGAGCGACGACCGGGGCCGCCACCCCCCACAGGAGAGGCCCCGGCCGTCTTCCACGGGGTCGCAGCACGACCCCGTACTCATCTCAGCGCCATGACTGCGTTTTCTGTCACACCGTGAGTCGGCCGACGAATTGTTGCGGGTTGTACAAGTCATGGACGTGGCCCCCGCCGAGCACGTAGCGTGCTGGTTCGCGCAGGGTTGCGCCGCAGTTGACCAGCTGCGATCGAGGACGGCAGAGCGGGTTGAGGGAGTGCTGGGGGACGACGCGGAGCTGACTGCCGCGGTGCTCGCGGCACAGGACGGGGACGAGGACGCCTTCCGTGCTGTGTACCGCGCGGTGCAGCCACGGTTGTTGGGCTACATACGGACGCTGGTCGGGGAGCCGGACGCCGAGGACGTGGCGTCCGAGGCGTGGCTGCAGATAGCGCGCGACCTCGACCGGTTCAGCGGTGACGCCGACCGGTTCCGGGGCTGGGCCGCCCGGATCGCGCGCAACCGCTCGCTGGACCATCTGCGGATGCGCAGCCGCCGCCCCGCGATCGGCGGCGACGAGACCGAGCTGACCGCGCGGGCCGCCGAGTCCGACACCGCGGGCGACGCCATCGAGGCGCTGGACACCGACCGCACCATGTCCCTCATCGCCCAGCTGCCGCAGGACCAGGCCGAGGCCGTCGTGCTCCGGGTGGTCGTCGGGCTCGACGCGAAGAGCGCGGCGCAGACCCTCGGCAAGCGGCCCGGCGCCGTACGCACCGCCGCTCACCGGGGCCTCAAGCGGCTGGCCGAACTCCTCGGCGCGGAGCATCCCGGGACGAACCGGACGGGCGGCGCCTCCGTGGACGGCGCCCCGGACCCGGCGCAGGGCGGCGGCGACGGTGCGGGTCAGGGGGCGGCCGGTGGCGCCGGACTCGGCGCCGTACCCGCGCAGCGCCCCGGGCGGGGCGGTCCGGTGGCGCCCGCCGGGGTCACTCCCGGTGTGACGCATTCGCGACCGTGGACGCAGAAGGACATGTGATGGCCGACGAGCACTACGAGTGGCTTGACAAGGACGCGGCGGAGAGACTGCTCCGTGGCGAACCGGTCGTCCCCGTCGGCGACGAGGCCCGCACCGACGCCTTCCGGCTCGCCGAAGCACTCGGCGCGGCCCGTGGCGGGTACCGGTCCCCGGGGGTCGAACTCCCCGGCGAGGACGCGGTCCTCGCCGCGTTCCGGCAGGCCGGCCACGGCAACGGCGTGGACCGGCTCGCCGGCCTCTCCGCCGGCGCCGCCGTCCCCGGCCGGCCCGGTCTGCTGCGCGCCGTCCACATCGGCTCCGCCCCCGACACCCCGGCCCGCCGCCCGCGCTGGAGCCGGCCGGTCCGTTTCGGCCTGGTCGCCTCGCTCGCGGGCTGTGCGCTCGGCGGGGTGGCGGTGGCCGCCGGCACGGGCGTGTTCACCGGAACGTTCGGCGGACAGGGCTCGCCCGCGCCGGCCACCTCCGTTTCGGCCGCGGTGACCCCGGGACCGCTGATCTCCGGCGGGCACGCGGACGACCCGTCGTCCCCGGCGGACCCGCCCCCGCCCGGCGCGTCGGAGGAGCCCTCCTCGCCCGTGACCCGGGAGTCCGACGGACCCGAGCGCCCCGAGGGCGCGCGAACCGGCGACACCGGCCGGGAGCCGGGCGAGGACCGCCCGGGCAGCCCGGACAAGCCGGGCGGCGACGGCCGCGAGGAGACGGCCGGGGGCGGCGCGGGCCAGGAGGAGAAGCCCGGCGGCTCCGGCGACGACACGGCGTCCGGGAACTGGTACGAGCAGTCCGTCAAGGCCTGCAAGGCCTTCCGCGACGGCAGCCTGGACGACCGGAGCCGACGGCAGCTGATCCGGCTCGCCAAGGGTGAGAAGAACCTGGAGCACTTCTGCGACCGTCTCCTCGACGGCAGCGGCGGGAGTGGTGGAAGCGGTGGGAACGGCGGCTCCGGTGGTTCCGGCGGCGGCGGTGACGACGATGACGACGACGACGGTCAGAACGGGCCGGGCGACGGTGACGGCGGCGGCTCGCTGCCGCCCGTCTCCTTCCATCCCGTACCGCGCTCCGGCGTGGCCCCGGAGGCGGGCGCCGGGACGGAAACCGAGGCCCTGCCGCTCCCGAAGAGCTCCGGCGTGGCCTCCGTGCTCGCTCGCTGATGACCTGAGCCGCCCGCTGACGACCCGAACCTCCCGTTGGTGGTCTGAACCGCTCGCTTCCGGCCCGACCCCACCCGCTGACCTGCGGTTCCAGGCGCCCCGCGAGCGGCCCGGGCGGCCAGGTGTGACGTTTTTCGGAGGCCGGGCGCAGTACAGAGTGAGCCGACTGGTCATCGGCCGCGCAACGAGCCGGGGTTCCCCCCGTACCTTCGGCTCAGCGCATCGGCGCGGGCGGGACACGTTCCCCCGGTCCCGCCCGCGCCCTCTCCTCCCCAGGTGTATTGACCCGCAGGCCCGGACCACCTCTCGCCGGATCACCAGTAGACGACTACCTTGTCGCCGTTCTTCACCTGGTCGAACAGTGCCGCGACCTTCTTCTTGTCCCGCACGTTGACGCAGCCGTGCGAGGCGCCGCCGTAGCCGTTGGCCGCGAAGTCGGCGGAGTAGTGGACCGCCTGGCCGCCGCTGAAGAACAGGGCGTACGGCATCGGGGTGTCGTAGAGCGTCGACACATGGTCGCGGGACTTCCAGAACACCTCGAACACGCCCTCCCGGGTGGGCGTGTACTCCGAGCCGAAGCGCACGTCCATCGCGGAGACGACCCTGCCGTCGTTCATCCATGCCAGGGTCCGGCTCTTCTTGCTGATGCACAGGACCCGGCCCTTCAGGCACCGTTCGTCCGGCGCGGCCACCGGCCGCTCGGTCGGCGGGTCCAGCTCCGCGGCCGTCGGCACCCGGGTCATGGCCAGCAGCCGCTGCCAGGTGACCGCGTCGGTGCTTCCGGTGACCGGCAGCCGTCGCTTGGCCTGAAAGGACCGTACGGAGTCGGCGGTGACGGAGCCGTAGTAGCCGGTGGGATTGCGCCCGAAGTGGCCGATCTGGCGGAGCCGGGCCTGGAGTTCCCGCACCCGGTCGCTCTCGGACCCCGTACGCATCAGGACGCGCGGTGGCGGTGCGGTGCTCCGCTCCGGGGCCGGCCGGGCTCTCGTCGGGGCCGGGGCGGCGGTGGACGCCGAGGGGCTGGGCGGCGGCGCGGTGCGCGGCTTCGCGTCCTCGGTCGCGGGGGCGGGGGACGTGAGGAAGGGGCTCGGGGTCGGCGCGGCCGCCTGCGTGGCCCGCACCGGCGGCGGCATGTCCTGCGCCCCTTCGGCGGTCCCGGGCTCGCATCCCGTCGCGAGGGCCGCCAGCGCGACGAGGGAAGCGGCGGCGACGCGACGCCCCCGGGGCTTTCCGCCCGCATACCGCTCAGCAGCCATGTCCGGCCCCGGTCCCGGCCTCGGTCCCGGTATCGCTTCCGACTGTCGTGTCCCGCCCGTGTCGCTCGCTCCCCGGCCGTCCCACCCGCTGTTCGTGTCCGCCATGCTCGGTCCCCCCTGGCTCACCGCCGGCCCGGCGCCTCCTGTACGGAATTCCCGTCCGGCCCGGTCGCCGAATCCTCCGTCGGACCCCGGCCGTGCGTCCAGCCCCCGGAGGGGTCGCCCGGCGGATCTTGGCCAGGTCCGGCCCGCACGGCGCACCCCTCTCCCGGGCGCCGCCGGACCGTCGATATCGCCTGGTGAAACCCTCTGGACGACACCCCGTACGGGCGTGCGAGACTCCGTCCATGCTGGGTGTCACCGATCTTCCGACTTATCTCGCCGGTCTGGCGCTGATCGTTCTTCTGCCGGGGCCGAACTCGCTGTACGTGCTCTCCGTCGCCGCCCGTCGCGGCGTGCGCACCGGCTATTCGGCCGCCGCGGGTGTCTGGACCGGGGACGCCATCCTGATGACGCTCTCCGCGCTCGGCGCCGCGTCCCTGCTCCAGACCACGCCCCTGCTCTTCGCGATCGTCAAGTACGCGGGCGCGGCCTATCTGACCTGGATGGCCATCGGGATGCTGCGGGCGGCCGTGTCGCTGTGGCGCGAGCGGCACCGGCGTACCGCCGAACTGGCGGAGACGGTGGACGCCGCCGGGGCGGCCGGGGCGGCCGGGACTTCCGGGGCGACGGGCCCCGTGGAGAGGCCCTACCGCCGGGCCCTGGTGGTCAGCCTGATCAACCCGAAGGCGATCCTGTTCCTGATCTCCTTCTTCGTCCAGTTCGTCGACCCGAGCTATGCCTATCCGGCGCTGTCGTTCCTGGTGCTCGGCACGCTGCTCCAGCTCGCCAGCTTCGCGTACCTCTCGGTGCTGATCTTCGGCGGCACCCGCCTGGCCGCCGCCTTCCGGCGCCGTAAGCGACTGTCGGCGGGGGCCACTTCGGCGGCGGGTGTCCTGTTCCTCGGGTTCGCGGCCAAGCTGTCGTTCAGCAGCGTGTAGCTCCGGCCCTCAGTGGTGCCAGGCCTTTCCCCCGACGTTGTGGATCATCCGCTGGAGCACCTTCAGCGCGGCGACGAACTCCGCCTCGGGGATGCCCTCGTGGATCTCCGCGCTCGCCCGGGTGACCCGGGCGAGCGCCTTCTCGCGCAGCGCCCGCCCTTCCGGGGTGGTCCGCAGCCGGGCCCCGGCGTCCTCGGTGACCAGCCCCCGTTCGAGGAGGCTCTCGACGGCCTCCTCCATGCCGTCCGCCCCGGTGTGGAGGTAGCCACTGAGCATGGCGACCAGTTCGGCCCGGTCCCGACCCTCCTCGTCCGCCCCGTCCAGTTGGTTGAGCACCCACCAGGGAGGCTGGGTGAGTCCGTGTTCGGCCAGCGCGGACCGGATGTGGGTGACCGTCGCCTCGTGCGCGGCCCAGCTCCAGTAGCCGATCGGCTGACGGGCGAGTCCTGCGTCGTCGTGTGAGTAGTTCATGCCTCAGAACGTAGAACCTCAAGCAAAGTTGAGGTCAAGCCCTTTGGTCGACGTTCCCCGGCGCGTACCCGGGACGTTCCCCGGCGCGCGTGCCCGGTCATTCCGCGGACGCGCAGAGTTCACCCGCTGTCGTGGCGGGCGTCACCCGATCCTCCCGCCGTCTCACTAGGTTGTCGGGACCATGATCGAAGGCGAGGGCACGCGTGCCGAAACTGTCCGTTGTCGTACCGCTCCACAATGTCGCGGCCTACGCTCCGACCACGCTGGGCAGCCTGGCCCGCAACGCGGACCCGGATATCGAGTTCCTGCTGGTCGATGACGCGTCCACCGACGGCACGCAGGACATCGTCGACCACTGGGCCGAGCGGCTGCCGCGCACCCGGGTGATCAGACACGGTACGAACGTCGGCATCGCGGCCGCCCGCAACAGCGGCATCGACGCCGCCGAGGGCGACTACCTCACGTTCCTCGACGGCGACGACTGGTACGCCCCCGGCCATCTGGACCGGCTGGTGCGCGCCGCCCAGGACCTCGACTGCGACTTCGCCCGCACCGACCACGTCCAGTCCACCGGCACCACCCGCGTCGTGCGGCGCGCCCCCGCGCCCCTCCGGGACGCCCTGCTCGACCCCCGCGACGGGATCGGGGCGCCCGAGCGCGAGACCATGGTCGACTACCCGTTCGTCTGGGCCGGGATCTACCACCGGCGGCTCTTCGCCGACGGCGCCCAGCGCTTCAGTACCGAGCTGCGCACCGCCGAGGACCGGCTGTGGATCTGGCAGCTCCATCTGCGCGCCCGCACCTACGCGGCGCTCGGGCTGTACGGCATCTTCTACCGGCGCGGGGTCACCACCTCCCTGACCCAGATCAAGGACTCCCGCCAGCTCGACTTCTTCCCCGCCTACGACACGCTGCTCGACCAGCTGCGCACGGACCGGGACGCGAAGACCCTGCTGCCCAAGGCCGTCCGCACCTACTGCGCGATGATCGCCTTCCACAACGAGAAGGCCGACGACTACGAGCCCGCCACCGCCCGGCGGCTGCGCTCCGAGTCGGCCGCAGCACTGCACCGGATGCCGCAGGACGTGCTCGACCGCACCCTGACGATGATCGACGACAAGCGCGGCACGCTCCTCAGCCGTCTGCGCACCAAGCAGAAGGCCGCCTGACCGATGCCCGTACCCACGTCCGTACCCACGTCCGTACGTACGCCCCCGCGCACCCAGATCTTCCAGGTGTCCACCCTGTACGGGGCGGCCACCCTCGCCGCCGCGCTCGACGCCGGACAGTTCGGCCGGGCCACCGACAGCCACCGCATCCTGCTGGTCTCCAACAACGCGGCCGTCCCCGAAACGGCCCTGCGCCTGGAGGAGATGCGCGGTTACGGCTCCCTCGCCGCCCGGTTCGACGCCGTCGTCGACTGGAACGAGGCGATCAGCCCGCACCACCCCAGCGGCTGGGGCCCCCGCTCCGAGGAGACCGTCCTGTGGCAGCGGGCCTTCCGCCTGGCCTGGGACATCGCCCCCGACGCCCCCGTCGACCTGGCCGTCGAGTCCATCCAGGTCAACCCGGCCCGCGCGCTGGCCGCGATCTTCTCCGAGAGCGCCGTCCACGTCTACGCCGACGGCCTGATGAGCTACGGCCCCACCCGCAACCGGCTGCCCCAGTCCATCGCCTGCCGCATCCGGCGCGTCCTCCACCTCGACCTGGTCACCGGGCTGCGCCCGCTCCTCCTCGCCGAGGCCGGCGTCGAACCCGAACTCGTCCCCGACGACGCCTTCCGCGCCGTCCTCTCCGAGATCGCCGCCGCCGCCGACGGGGACAAGGGGCTCGCCGCCGCCGAAGCCGCCGCCCCCACCGCGATGCTGCTCGGCCAGTACCTCGCCGCCCTCAACATCCTCACCCCCGAGGAGGAGGAGGACCTGCACGTGCGGATGTTGCGCGGAGCCGCCCGCGCCGGGCACACCTCCATCCTCTTCAAGCCGCACCCCACCGCCCCGGCCGGCTACTCCCGCGCCCTGGACGAGGCCGCCGCCGAGGCAGGCGTACGGCTCATCACCCTGGACGGCCCGCTGCTCGCCGAGACGCTGTACGAGCGGTGCGCGCCCACCCTGGTCGTCGGCTGCTTCTCCACCGCGATGTTCACCGCCGCCGCCTACTACGGCATCCCCGTCGCCCGCGTCGGCACCCGCCTGGTCCTCGACCGCATCACCCCGTACGAGAACAGCAACCGCGTCCCGCTGACGATCACCGACCACCTCGTGCCCGACCTGGACGCGCACGGCGCCGGAGCCGTCCCCCTGCTGCCGCGCACCGCGCCGGACACCCTCGCCCCGCTGGTACGGACCGTCGGCTACTGCATGCAGGCCAAGCTCAACCCCGGGCTGCGCCCCGACGCCGAGACATGGCTGAGGGAGCGGCTCGACCCCACGACCCAGCACTACTTCAAGCGCCGCCGCCTGCAGAGCCTCACCCTGCCCGGCGGCGGCCCTCGGGGAGCGGCGGTCAGGCTGCGCCGCACCGTACGGCGCACCCGCAGCACCCTGGGCCTCTGACCCGGGGCCGAGGGCCGAACCCCGGCCGGCGTCCGACTCACAGAACGGCGGAACGAGCATGGGCCAGACCCTCACCGGGCTGCTCACGTCAGTACGTGCGATAGCGGGACGGCCCGGAACACCGGCTCCGGGGCGCCCCGGCGGCGGACCGGACCCGGCGCTCCTGGCCGCCCTGCGGCTCTGCGGCGACCACCTCTCGGCCCTCGCCGCCGTCGGCCCCCTCACCGACGCCCGCCGCACCCGGCTCATCGCGTCGATCGGCGCCCTGACCACAGCGTGCTCCACCCCGGGCGCCGACGCGTTCGACGCGCTGCTGCGGACCGGGCAGCAGGCGCTGGACAGCGGGGGCGAGGCCGAGGCCCGCCTCGCGCTGGCCCTCGCCGACGAGGCGACCGCCCTGCGCGCCCGCTCCAAGGGCGCCTGGCGGCTGCGCGGCAACGCCCTGGACGCGCTCGGCCGGGGCGAGGAGGCGATCACCGCGTACGAACGCCACCTCGCGCTCCAGCAGAACACCGCCGCATCGCGCGACGTCGAACGCAGGATCGCCACCCTCCGCGCCGCCGGGGACCGCATCGAGGAGGCGCTGACGCTGTTCCGGGAGACGGCGGAGGCCGACGCGGAGGCGTCCGGCACCGCGGCCCGCCTGTCGCGCCATCTGCCCGCCGCCGAGGCCCGCGCCGCCTTCACCGACCTCGTCCGGCTCCGTACCGCCGAACACGGGGCAGGGGACCCGGCGGTGCGCCGGCTCGTCGCGCTCTACGCCGAGCACCGCCGGCTCTCGGACCGCGACCCGATGGCCGACCCGTTGCTGGGCGGGGCCCAGCCCATCGGTGTACCCGGTCTGCGCCGGCTCGTCGCGGGCCGCACGGTGTGCCTGGTCGCCGACACCCCGCGCACCGCCGAGCAGGAGCGGCGGCCCGGTAGCTCGCTGGCCGCCCTGATCGAGGGCTACGACCTCGTCGTGCGCTGCGACGAGCCGCGCCACACCGCCCCAGCCGCCCGCACCGACCTGCACGCCTGCACCCTGCGCGGCGACACCCCGTGGAAGGGCCCCCGCTGGGACCGGCGGGCGGGCGCGCGGCTGGTCTTCGGCGACCCGCTCCCGCACTGGCGGCTCGCCCTGCGCAGCCGGCTCGTCCCCGGCGCCCAGGACCGCATCGGAGACGCCACACTGCGCCGCCCGCTGCACGACCCGGCGCTGCTCGGCGAGGAGCCCGGCGGCGCGGGACCCGCGAGCACCGCGTACACCGTGCTGCGGCTCCTCGACTTCCTGGGCACCCCCGCCCGGGTGGACCTCATCGGGTTCGAAGGACCGGCGGCCCTGTCCCCGCGCGAACGGGAATGGGTCGGGACACGGACCGCGAACACGGACGACACCGCGGTGAGGATCACCCTGAGATGACACACCCCGACCCCGCGACGACGCCCGGCTCCGCGACGACGCCCGGCTCCGCGACGACGCCCGACCCCGCGACGACGCCCGGCTCCGCGCCCGCAGCCCGTGCCGCATCCGTCGCATCCGCCGCCTCCGCCACCACCGCGGCGACCGCAGCCGCCGACGACCGCCGCGCCGTCACCGGCAAGCGCCGGATCGCCTTCGCCGTGTACGTCGTCGGCGCGGACGAACTGTCCGGGCTCCACGCCCTCCTGCGCAGCCTCGCGCTGAGCGACCCGGCCCTCTGCGAGGACGTCGTCGTGCTGCACCCCGGTCTGCCGGACGCCGCCTTCGACGCCGCGCGCCGACTGCACCCCCGGCTGATCCCGCGCCCGGCCGGCGGACGCGACGACGTGCTCCGCCTCGACGGGTACGACACCGTGGTCGCCCTCACCCCCGCCATGGTCGTCCTCGGCCGGCTCGACGCCCTGCTGAGACTCCGTACGGGCGTGGCCGCCGTGCCCCGCCCCGGACCCGACGGCGCCCCGGACCCGAGCGGCGGCGTCCCCGACGACGGGCTGCTGGTGATCCAGCGCCGGGACCTCGGTCCGGTGCCGCCCGCCGTGCAGGACATCCCGGCAGGCCTCCTCGTACCCCTGGACTCCCGGTACGACTTCCGGGCGCGGCGGCTCCACGACGACCTGCCGGTCCCCGAGGACGTCGTCGTCCTGAACTTCGCCGGCGTCCCCGCGACGCGTACCGGCCGCGCCCCCGCCCAGGCCGCCAGGGGCCGCTTCGACCTGGACGACGAGGCGTTCCGGGCCGCGTACCTCGCCCTCCCCGGCGCCAAACACCCCGACCTGCTGCTGCACCTCGCGCTCCCGTTCCCCGACCGGTCCCGGCCGCCGATCGACCTGGTCCGGCAGCTCGCCGAGATCCACCGGGGGCGCGGCCACCACGACCGGGCGGTCGCCCTGCTGGGCGAGGCCGTCGCGGGCCGCCCCGACCTGCCGCGCTGCCACGAGACGCTCGGCGTCTGCCTGATGGCGCTGTCCCGGTACGAGGAGGCCGAGACGCACCTGCTGCTGGCGACCGCCTCCCCGGACTTCGCACCCCGCGCCTTCGGTCAACTGGCCCGGCTGGCCTGGCTGCTGGGCCGCACCGAGGACGCCCGCGGCTATGCGCTCGCGGGCCTGGAGACCGACCCGACCGACGCCAACTGCCGCGCCTGGTACGCCCGTACGTCCGAGATGGTCACGGCCGAGCAGAAGCCCGACAGCGCCCGGCCCGCCGAACAGCTCGCCCACGTCGCCCTGTTCGCGGACGGTGAGGAGAACGCGGGCGACAAGGTGCTGCCCGAGGCGGTCCGCAGCTGCTTCACCTCCGACACCGGCCCGGACCGCTGGCACCAGCAGCACGCGCACCTGCTGGTCGACGAGGCCTCCCTCGAACGCCTCAACGCACGCCGTGCGGTGATCGTGGGCGGCGGCGGGCTCTTTCTCCCCGACACCGCGCCCAACGGCAACAGCGGTTGGCAGTGGAACATCCCCGACGACGTCCTCGCCCGGATCACCGCCCCGCTGGCGGTCTTCGCCGTCGGCTACAACGTCTTCGACGGCCAGCGCTACCGCCGCGAACGGTTCGCCGCCTCCCTGCGGGCCCTGGTCGAACGGTCCGCGTTCTTCGGGCTGCGCAACCACGGCTCCGTCGCCCGGGTCAGGGAACTGCTGCCCGAGTCGCTGCGCGAGAAAGTGCGCTACCAGCCCTGCCCCACCACGGTCGCCCGCCACCTCGACCCCCGCCTCGCCGAACCGGCGGCGCGCGAGGACACCGTGCTCGTCAACTGCGCCTACGACCGGGCCGGGCTCCGCTTCGGCCACGACTACGGGCACTTCCTCGCGGAGATGGCCGCGGCGGTCCGAGCCGTGTCCGCGTCGGCGGAGGTCCGTTACGCCGCGCACATGCCCGCCGACGAACGCTTCGTCGACGACCTGCGCCGGGAGCACGGCCTCACGCTCCCCGTGGAGCCCCTGTACCTGCTCTCCAACGACGCGATTCGGGACCTCTACCGGCGCACCCGGCTGGTGATCGGGATGCGCGGGCACGCCGGGATGATCCCCTTCGGCTGCGGCACCCCCGTCATCAGCCTGGTCTCGCACCCCAAACTGGCCTACTTCCTGGCCGACATCGACCGGCCCGACTGGGGCGTCTCCGTCCACGAGCGCGCCCTCGGAACCAGGCTCGCGGAACGGGCCCGCGCGGTCCTGGACGACCACCCGGCTGCGGTGGCCGACGTCCACGACCGGCAGGGCCTGCTCTGGTCGGTGACCCGGGACAACCTCGCCCGGCTGCGTGAACTCACCGGCCTGCCCGACCCGTTCGGCGATCCGGGCGCGGGCCGCGCGGTTCCCGCGCCCAGGTCCGCCGCCGCCCGGGACCACGCCGCTCGCCCCGGGGGCCGGGCGTGACGCCCGGCCCCGCCCCGTCCACCCCCTGAGGACCATGTCGACCACACCCCCCGCTCCCGCCCCGGCGCCGACGGTCCCGGAGACGCCACGTCCCGTCCGCGAGCACCGCTACGACATCGACCTGATCCGGCTGCTCTGCTCGGTCGGCGTGATCGGTCTGCACGCAGGCTCGGCCTTCGTGAACGCCGTGGGCCGGACGGCCTCGCAGGGGCCCGGCACCTACTGGGCCGGGCTGACCGCCGACTCCGTCGGCCGCTTCGCCGTGCCTCTCTTCTTCGCCATCGCCGGCTGGGTGGTGCTGGTCGGGGCCCCGCCGAAGGACGGCGCACGGCTGCGGCGGCGGATCGTGCGGATCGTGGTGCCCCTCGCCGTCTGGACGGCGCTGTACCTCGCCTGGGGCAGGCTGCGCGGAACAAACGACGACCCGGTGGGCGAGCTGGCGCTGGACTCCGTGTTCGCCTCGGTCCGCCCCGCCTACCACCTCTGGTACCTCTACGCCTACCTCCCCGTGATCATGACCCTGGGGCTGGTGGTGCTGGTCAGGTCGGGCAAGCGGCCGTGGGGCCTCGGCGTGGTGCTGCTGGTCCTGGCGTCCGCGCCGTCGCTCTTCGGCGACCTGGCCGAGGCCACTGGCCGCGAACTGCCGCGTTTCGGCTGGGCGTTCGGGCCGTACCAGCTGATCTACGCGGTGCTCGGGGCGCTGCTGCTCGCCGCCCCGGCCGGGACGTTCGGCCGGCGGCGGCTCCCGTGGGTGCTGCTCGCGGCGGCCGGACTGGCCGGGGTGATCGCGTACCAGCACGAGGTGCACTACGCCATCCCGTACGCACACGTCCTGGTGGCCCTGTTCAGCTGCGGCGTCCTGATCTCCCTGCACGGTCTGCGCGTCCCGGAGCGGCTGCGCCCCACCCTGACCCGGCTGGCCGACGCGTCGTTCGGGGCCTACCTGGTGCACGTACTCGTGCTCGGCGTCCTCACCGACGCCTTCGTCCGGGCGGACCTGGGCGGCCCCGCCGCCGCGGCGCTCGTGGTCGGGATCACGGTGGCCACGACGGCCCTGTCGTTCGGCGCGGCCATGCTGTGGGGCCGGGCAGGCGCGAGCAAGGTGCTGGGCTGACCCACCGCGCGCCTGCCGCGCCCGGGGGGAGGGGGCTCCCCTCGGCCCCCGGCGGCTCCTCAGCCCGGCCGTTCCTCAACCCCCCGGCCGTTCCTCAACCCCCCCGGCCGTTCCTCAACCCCCCCGGCCGGCCCTCAGCCCCGGCCGCTCCGCAACGCCTTGGCCCGCCGGGCCACCCGGCGCAGGGCCGGACTGCTCCGCAGGAACGCCAGCCGGGCCGGGACCACTCCGGGAAGCGCGAGCGAGGCCAGGCGGCGGCGCTTGAAGTAGCGCCAGGTGCGGTCGTCCAGGTGCGTGGACAGATAGCGCTCGGCCGCCGGACGCAGATCGGGGCGGACCCTCGGCCGCATCGCGAAGCCGACGGCCGCGAGCAGACCGTCCAACTCCGCACCGGAGTAAGGCGGCTGCGTGGCGACCGCCTCCGCGTCACCGAGCCCCGGCAGCAGGGCGTCGGCGAGCGTCGCCGGTATCCGCTCGGCGTTCTCGTACGGGGCCAGACGCTCCAGGAGCAGCCCCGTGCCGACGGCCGCCACCGGGAGGCCGTGGAACCGTGCCGCCCCGAACAGGGCGGCCGAGGTGCAGCCGACGACCAGCGCGGGCCGCAGCCGGTGCAGCAGCACATCGGCCACGACGGGCCGCGCGGTGTCCAGCACGGTCAGCTCGACACCCAGCCGGTCCGCCTCGGCGCGCAGTGCCGCCGGGTCCTCCCACGGCGCGTACGGGTCCGGCGCGAACACCAGCCGGCGGTGGCCGAGGGCCGCGGCCCCGCGCACCATCTCCAGCCGCAACCCCGCCTCCTCGGCCGCCGTGATCAGCCCGGCCCCGGCGAGATCCTGCCCGAGCAGCAGCGCGGGCGCCTCGACGGCGGGCAACTCCAGGTCCGCGGCAGCCAGTTCACCGACGACCCTGGTGATCGCCTCGGCCGGCACGGTCCGCTGCTCCACCCCGTACTCGCCCAGCAACAACAGGCGCGCCCCGGGAACCAGGTCCGGATGGAGCAGCCGCCGCACCCGGACCCCGGTCAGCGGGGGGATCTTCTCCCCGGTCGGGCCGTAGCCGCCGGGCCCCTCCGCGTACACATCGACCGGGACACCGGCGAAGATCTGGGTGAGGGCGCGGGCGGGACCGGCGTGCGGGGAGTCCACGACCAGCTCCAGCTCCTCGTCGCCGAGACCCCAGGCGCGCCGGAAGTGGCGCTCCCACAACGGGGCGTCGTCGGCCCGGGGCAGCCAGCCCGCCGGGTGGAAGGGGAAGATCGCGTCGTTCCACGGGAGGACCTCGTCGAACCGGGCGCGCAGCCGCTCGAAACCGGCGGTCTCCACGACGTCGGCGACGGCCTCCGGGGCCGGCCCCGTCCCGGACAGCAGCAGGATCCGGCGGTCGGGCCCGGTGAAGCAGCCCGCGTCGATCGCCGCGGCGAGCAGCACCGTCGCGGCGGGCGAGGAGGCGTGGAAGATCCGGATGGTCATGCGGCCGAGGCCCCCTTCGCGGCGACCGTGCGGCGGCGCAGCCTGCGCACCCGGGTCGCTCGTGTCACGTCCATGGAGTCGAGAGCCTCGTCCAGCAGCCGCTGCGGCAGACGTCCCAGGGCCGCCGCGCCGCGCGACTTCAGTTCGCGGGCCACGGACGGTTCGAATTTGTCCAGGTCGCCCAGATGATGGGCGATGACCGCGCAGTACGTGCGTACGGCCTTCGGCAGCAGAGCGTCCGCGTCGCGGTCGGCGGCCGTCTCGGCGATCACCTGGTCGAAGGCGCGCAGGAAATCGAGCTGGCGCACATCGCCGATCTGGGTCAGCGACGTGGCCACCCCGCGCCGGTAGAAATGGCTGAGCATGCCCAGGGCGGCGAAGGAATCCGCCTCCCGGTGCAGCCGCCAGATCCACGGCCGGTCCTCCGCCGTGCGCAGCCCGTCGGTGAAGTGCAGCAGCCCCCGGTCCAGCAGCCGCCGGTGATAGAGGCCCGCCCAGGCGAAGGCGTAGTCCACCGACGTGGTGCGGTGGGCGGGCAGGATCGCGGCCCGGGGGTCGCTCACCACCCCGTGCGGCCCGTGCGGCACCCGGCGTACGGTCCGCGCCTTGCCGTTCGCCTGAACATGGTCCGTCCGCACGAAGTCGCAGCCCAGCGCCTCGGTGCGGGCCACCAGCCGCTCGTAGTGGCCGGGGGCCAGCCAGTCGTCGCCGTCCAGGAAGGCGATGTACTCGCCGCGGGCGGCCTCCAGACCGGTGTTGCGCGCGGTCGCCAGACCGCCGTTCACCTCGTGCCGCAGGGTCACGGCCCCGGGGATCTCGTCGGCGGCCCGGCGCAGCAGCCGGGGGGTCCCGTCGGTCGAACAGTCGTCGACGAGAAGGAACTCGAAGTCCTCGCGGGCGTTGGCCCGCAGACTTCTGAGGGTGTCGGGCGCGTAGGCCTGCACGTTGAAGAACGGCACGATGACGGAGAGCTTAACCACGCGCATCACGTTAGGTGCGGCGCCGGCTCTTTCCTTTTCCACAATGCGCCCAGCAGGTGAACAACGCCCGTCGTCCGGGTGAATCACCTTTTCCGGAACGGGAATTGGAGGCGTATTCGGGTTCGCTCCCCAAGCGTCGGCTCGCTGTTAACCATCTGTTGCCATCACGTTGGGCCGCGCATCGAAATGCCTTCCTAACTTCTAGGACGTGCCCCCACGTACCAGCAAAGAGGCCGAACCGGCCGAAACCCCCGCCGCGCTCCGACCGGCGCTGCGGGTCGCCGTCCTCGCCGACTCCGACACCCGGTGGAAATGGGGCGCGCTCACCGCGCGCCGCCTGACCGCCGGGGCGGACGGCCCGGACGCGCGGCCCGTCGAGGTCAGCGGGCTGCTGCTGCGCGGCCGGGCCACCCCGACGCCCCGCCAGCTCGCGGAGGTCGGCGAGGTCGGGATCGACGCCGAGCGGGTCCGCGAGGTCACCGCCGTCGAGTTCCTGCACACCGTGCGCGACGAGGGATACGACCTCGTCGTCCTCGCCCTCGTCGGCGGCGGCGTCCAGGCCATGCTGCACGGCCTCGCCGCCCTCGGCCTGCCGCGCCGGCCCGTCGTCGTCACCGGATACGTGGGCGTCGTCTACGAGAAGCTCGCCGACGGGCTCCTCCTCCGCCACGGCGCGGACGTCGTCCTCGCCAACTCGGCCCACGACGCGGAGCGTTTCCGCGCGGTGTACGAGGGAGTGGGCGCCGACGCGTCAGCCGTCACGGAGGCCGCCCTCCCCTTCCTGGGCGGAGCCCCGTACCGCCCCGAAGAGGGCCGCGACACGGTGGTGTTCGCAGCCCAGCCCTCCGTGCCGGCCTCCCGCGCCGACCGTACGTACCTACTGCGCAGGCTCGTCGAGCACGCCCGGCTGCACCCGCGCCGCGAGGTGCTGCTGAAGCTGCGCTCCAAGCCCGGCGAGCACACCACGCACATCGAGGAACTGCCCTACCAGAAGCTCGCGCAGAAGCTGCCGGGCGGCCTGCCGCCCAACTTCCGCCTGGTGTACGGGCACATGGGCGAGGTACTGGACCGCACCGACCTCCTGGTCACGGTCTCCTCGACGGCCGCGCTGGAGTCCCTGCACCGCCGCATCCCGACCGCCGTCCTCACCGACCTCGGCGTCCGCGAGATGCTCGGCAACCACCACTTCGTCGGCTCCGGGCTCCTCACCTCCTGGGACCGGCTCGACGGCGGGATCCGGCCCCGGCCCGACGGCCGGTGGCTGGCCGGCCAGGGCGTCGCCGCCGACGGCTCGTACGGCACCGCCTACGACACGGCCCGCGCCAAGGTCACCGCGCTCCTCGCCACCGGCCAACTCCCGCCCCTGGCGCCCTACTACACACCCGCCACCGCCCCCGGCTACCTCCCCGGCATCCTCGGCCGCCACCACTTGGCCCCCGACGGCACGCCCCTGCCCGGCGCGGCCGCACCGCAGGAGCCCGGCCGGGTCCGGGGCGCGGTCCGCGAAACCGTCCGCAACGCGGCCCGGGGCGCCTACCGCCAGGGCGTCCAGCGCGTCGCCCCCGTGATCCGCCGGATGGGGGAGCTGTGACCACCACTCCAGGAACAGCCACCATGACCCCAGGGACAACGATGCAACCGACCCCGACCGTGCTCGCCGTGATCCCCGCCCGTGGCGGATCCAAGGGCGTCCCCGCCAAGAACCTCGCCGAGGTCGGCGGCATCCCCCTGGTCGCCCGCGCCGTCCGCGCCGCTCTCGCCGCCCCCGAGGTCACCGACGTCGTCGTCACCACCGACGACGGGGCGATCGCCGAGGCCGCCCGCACCGCCGCCGCCGACCTCCGGGCCGCCCACCGGCTGCACGTCGTCGAGCGCCCCGCCGCCATCGCTGGCGACACCGCCACCAGCGAAGCGGCCGTGCTGCACGCGATGGACGTCTACGAGGCCGAGCGCGCCCGGAGCGTCGACGTGGTCCTGCTCGTCCAGTGCACCAGCCCGTTCGTCTCCCGCGAGGACATCGACGGGGTGGCCAGGGCGGTGGCCCACGAGGGCGCGGACACGGCCGTCACGGTCGCCCCGTTCCACGGTTTCGTCTGGCGCGACGGGCACGCGGTCGAGGAAGCGACGTACGGCGTCAACCACGACAAGTCCGTACGCCCCCGCCGCCAGGACCGCCCCCAGGACCACCTGGAGACCGGCGCCGCCTACGCGATGGACGCGGCGGGCTTCCGTACCCACCGCCACCGCTTCTTCGGCCACACCGCCCTGGTCCTCACCGACCCGGCGCGGGTGCTGGAGATCGACGACCCGCACGACCTGGCCCGCGCCCGCGCGCTCGCCCCGCTCCTGGACCCCTCCCCGCTGCCCTCCCTCGCGGACGTGGACGCGGTCGTCCTGGACTTCGACGGCACCCAGACCGACGACCGGGTCATGATCGACTCCGAGGGCCGCGAGACGGTCGCCGTGCACCGGGGCGACGGCCTGGGCATCGCCGCGCTGCGCAGCGCGGGAGTCCCCCTCCTGATCCTCTCCACCGAACAGAACCCGGTCGTCGCGGCCAGGGCCCGCAAGCTCAAGATCCCCGTCCTGCACGGCATCGACCGCAAGGACGAGGCGCTGAAGCGGTGGTGCGACGAACAGTCCATCGCCCCCGACCGGGTCCTCTACGTCGGCAACGACGTCAACGACCTGCCCTGTTTCTCGCTCGCCGGCTGGCCCGTCGCCGTCGCGAGCGCCCATGACTCGGTACGCGCCGCGGCGCGCGCCGTCACGACCACCCCCGGGGGCTACGGCGCCATCCGCGAGATCGCGGCCTGGCTGCTGGGCCCCACCCTCACGACCACTCCCTCTGTCCCCACAGTCCCCACCAAGTAAGGAAGCACCACCATGAGCACCTCCCGCCTGCGCACCTTCGGCACCCGCACCGCCGGCCCCGGCAACCCCGTCTACATCACGGGCGAGATCGGCATCAACCACAACGGCGACCTCGACAACGCCATCGCGCTGATCGACGCGGCCGCCGAAGCCGGCTGCGACGCCGTCAAGTTCCAGAAGCGCACCCCGGAGATCTGCACCCCGCGCGACCAGTGGGACATCGAGCGCGACACCCCCTGGGGCCGGATGACGTACATCGACTACCGCCACCGCGTCGAGTTCGGCGAGGCCGAGTACACCGCCATCGCCGAGCACTGCGCCAAGCGCGGCATCGACTGGTTCGCCTCCCCGTGGGACACCGAGGCCGTCGCCTTCCTGGAGAAGTTCGACGTCCCCGCCCACAAGGTGGCCTCCGCCTCCCTCACCGACGACGAGCTGCTGCGCGCCCTGCGCGCCACCGGCCGCACGGTCATCCTCTCCACCGGCATGTCGACCCCGAAGCAGATCCGCCACGCGGTCGAGGTCCTCGGTTCGGACAACATCCTGCTCTGCCACGCCACTTCCACGTACCCGGCGAAGGCCGAGGAGCTGAACCTGCGGGTCATCAACACCCTCCAGCAGGAGTACCCGAACGTCCCGATCGGCTACTCCGGCCACGAGACCGGCCTCCAGACCACCCTCGCGGCCGTCGCCCTCGGCGCCACGTTCGTCGAGCGCCACATCACCCTGGACCGCGCCATGTGGGGCTCCGACCAGGCCGCCTCCGTCGAGCCGCAGGGCCTGACCCGCCTGGTCCGCGACATCCGCACCATCGAGCAGTCGCTCGGCGACGGCGTCAAGAAGGTGTACGAGTCCGAGCTCGGCCCGATGAAGAAGCTCCGCCGGGTCGCGGGCGTCGTCGCCGAGACCGAGAACGCGCCGGCCCCCGAGCCGGTCGCGGTCTGAGCGCCGACCGGTGAACCTCGCCTTCGTCGAGAGCCCGGTCCAGCTCCTGAACGTCCTGGAGTGGGTTCACACCCAGGGGGGAGACGATCCGGCCGACACCACGGTCGTCGTCCTCCCCCCGGTCGACCCGATGTCGCGCGGTCAGCTGCGCCGGATGGCGGAGCTGGCCCGCGACGAGGGCATCGCGGTCCGCTGGCAGGAGGCGCGCGGCGAGTCCGGCGCGCCCCTGAAGGCCCTGCGCGCCCTGGCCGGCCTGGTCCGGCGCGCGGACCACATAGTGATCGGCGACCCGTTCTCCCGCTATGTGCAGCTCCTGCTGACCCTGGTCCGCGCCGATCACCTCACGGTGGTCGACGACGGCACGGCCACCATGGAGTTCGTCGCCCAGCTGGGCCGGGGCGAGCGCCTCACCCGCTGGCACCGCCGGGGCCGCACGGGACCGCGTGAACTGGTCCTGGCCCCGGTCACGGCGACGGCCCGCCGCCGCTTCACCCCGACGGCGAGTCACACGGTCGAGGTGTTCACCGCGATGCCGGTCGAGGCTCCGCCCGGCATCGCGGTCACCCCGAACACCTTCGCCTGGACCCGCGCCCGCTTCGGCCCGCCCAGCATCGGCAAGGGCGCGGACCTGGTCGGCACCTCCCTGGTCGAGACGGGCGTCGTCGACCCCGTCCCGTACCAGGAGGCGGTCACGGCCCTGGCCCGTACCCACGGCGCCACCCGCTACTTCGCCCACCGCCGCGAGTCCGCCGAGAAGCTCCACGCCCTGGAAGCCGCCACCGGCCTGGAGATCGTCCGCCCGGACCTCCCCCTGGAACTGATCGCCCGCCGCGGCCCCATCGGCCGCACGATCGTCAGCTTCCCCTCCACGGTCGTCCACACCCTCCCGCTGGCCCTGGCCGGCACGGGCGTGAACGTCGCGGTCTGCGACATCGCCCCGGAATGGCTCCGCGCCACGGCCTCGCCCCGCGCCCAGGGCTTCCTGAGCGGGGTCACGGAGACGGCGCGGGGGGTGCAGCGACTGTCGTCGGTGGCGACGTGAGGGCTACGCCCGTACGGTGCGGGTCAGCATCCGGTCGAAGAGATTGCTGGTGGCCGTCTGTATCCGGCTGTCGATGTGGTCGGGGGAGATGAGCGCCAGCGGCCAGAAGAAGGTGCCGGCGACGAAGACCATGGTCCCGTCGCGGTGCTGGACCAGGCTGGTGTTCTGGATCCGCTCGCCGCGCCCCATGCTGTCCGGGTAGGGCGAGTGGGACAGCAACTGCTGGGCCGCCTTGCGGGGCAGCTTGGTCTTGTGGTCGCGACCGTCGGCCTCGATGCCTATGAGGTTCGGTATCTCGTCGCCGTCGGCGAGTCCCGTGCCCTTCCACAGCCAGTGGTCGGACCGACGCACGACGAGCGGTACGGGCTTGGCGAGCATGCCGTTGTACTGCACGCCGAGCAGACGCTGCTCGGCGTGCTTGCGCTTCCTCTCCAGGTCGCGCCAGCGCACGGTCGGACCGTGCTCGTCCGGCGTCGGGTCGGGGTCCTGCTTGTAGCAGGCGACGACGCGGTTCTCGGTGCCCGCCGACGACTTCTCCATGCGGATGTGGAAGTAGATGTTGTTGGCGCCCAGATAGGCGAGATGGGTGCGCGAGGTGACGGCCTTCTCGGCTACGTCACGCATCTGCCGGGACCAGTACTCGTCATGGCCGGGGAAGACCATGGCCGCGTACTTCGTGGGATCGACCCGGCCCTCGTGCAGATCGAGGCTGGAGGCGTAGGTGACGTCGTAGCCGGACATCTCGGCCCACCGGGCGAGACTGCTGTCCATCTCGAACCACAGAGGGTGTCCGCCGTCGGAGTACGGACGGTCGAACGACACCTTGAAGGCACGCTCGGCGTTCCCGCCGTTCTTCCCCTGGGCGTCGAACCCCTTGTAAAGGTTCTTACCGGTCCGCCCGTCCTGCGGCCAGGCGTTGTAGGCCTGGTAGGTCGTGAAGGGCAGGACCACCAGGATGTCGGACGCCCGACCGGTCTCCCGGACGACGAACGGCGTACTGCTGCGGTGCCCGTCCTTCGTCGTGAACACCGCGAGATAGACACCGGAGACCCAGTTCTCGGGGATGTCCAGGGTCCAGGAGACGGGCCACCCGCAGTCGATCATCCCGTGCTCCGGATGGGCTTCCGGCACGGCATGGGCGACACCGCGCAACGCGGGACTCTGCGTCACTTCACGGCCGCCCTGCCCGCCGTAGTACCCGATCCGGTGCACCGTGACCGTGAACTCCTGGGCCTGACGCACCGATACGTGGAACGCCACCGATTCCCCGGCCGCAGCCGAGGTCGTGGAGGCGTACCCCTGGATCTGCCCGTCCCGGTCGTTCGCCGCGCGCGTCTCGTCGCCCTCGATCTGCCAGGCGCGGGTGCCGCTGCGGGCGTTCTCGGTGACCACGGGGTTCTTGCCGGTGCGGCTGGCGGCGCGGGTGGGCAGGACGTCGGTCGGAACGTCATCGTTCACGTAGTCGTAGACCAGGCCGGTGGCACCCACCGCGCCGATCCCGAGAATGCCCAGGGCAGCACGACGCGAGACAGAAGACATGGAAGAACCTTCCGAGGCCTGGACGCCGGGCCTCGCGCCCCACGCGTCGATACGTGTGCGACGGGGGGAGCACAAGAGATCTGTGTTATGCCTGTCGCCAATCGCTCATCGTACGAGTGTGATGAGCATGGGATACAGATGTGACCACTGTGCGTTTGGACACAGTGGTCACATCTTGGTCCATGCATCATCACCGTGATCGACCGGGCCCGGTCGATCAGCTGCCGTAGCGCTCCATCACGTGGGCTCGGGCGAAGCTGAACCCTGAGGTCACGCCCCAACTGCTCACGGGCGTGGCGAAGGTGCGGTTGGGCTGGGCTGACCACGTCCAGGCCTTGATGCTGCCGTCGTCGTAGCCGTACAGGGCCCCGAAGTCGTCCAGCCCGTCGCCGTTGTAGTCGCCGATGGAGATCGACATGTGGTCCCGCCACATGTTCCCCGCAGGGGTCGTCCAGGCTTCCGTGGTCGAACTGAACGTCCCTGTAGGGCTGCTGGGAAATACGTAGACGCTGTCATGGCCGTCGGCGTAGTCGTACCACCCGGCGATGTCGTCCCGGCCGTCCCCGTCGAAGTCGCCCGCGTGGACCGTTGTGCGGTCCCAACTGCCCCAGGACGTACTGGTCCAGGAACCCACCGGATAGTTGAACCCGCCGGTCGGAGCGGTGAGGAAGGTGAAGATCTTGTTGCTTCCGTCGGAGTACCCGTGAAAGACCGCCAGATCGTCCCTTCCGTCACCGTTGAAGTCGCCGGTCACCTGCTTGTCGCGGGACGCCGTCCAGTTGCCCGCAGGTCCGGTCCACGAGGTGAACGGAGAGTTGAAGCCACCCCGGACGTTCGCTGTGAAGGTCCACAGGGCATCGCGTCCGTCGGCGTAGTCGTACCAGACGGCCACGTCGTCCCGTCCGTCACCGTTGAAGTCACCGCTGTTGAGCTTCATCCGCTTGAAGCTCCAGTTCCCGGCCGGCACCTTCCACGATTCGAAGGGGGAGGCGAACTTGCCCTGCGAGTTGCCGAGCCAGGTCCACAGCGAGACGCGTCCGTCCTGGTACCCGTAGACAGCGGCCACGTCACCGATGCCGTCGCCGTTGTAGTCGCCGGTGGTGTGCTTCATGAGGCTGGCGGCCCAGGAGTCCGGCGGCACGTTCCACCCGGCGAACGGCGTCTTGAAGGTGCCGTCCGAGTTGGTCAGGAAGCTGTGGATGGAGTCCGACTTATCGGCGTGGTCGTACCAGTCGGCCAGATCGCTTCGGCCGTCACCGTTGTAGTCGTGCCGGATCGCGGTGCCGCTACTCCACTGCGACTGCCCCTTGGCGTTGTGGATGACGAGGTTTCCGCGGTCCTGGAGTACGGCGTACCCCTCGGCACCACTCGTCTTCGAGTCCCACAGGACGGTGGTGCCGTCGGCCTTGTAGATCACCAGGTTGCCCTGGGCCTGCATGACCGCTTTCGCTCCCACGTTCCCGGCCGTCTTCGTCGACCACAGCCGCTTGCCGGCGTTGGAGGTGATCTCCAGATCGCCGTCGTCCTTCATCGTCAGCTTGGCCGACCTGGAGGTGTAGGACTGACCGCCGGTGAGCGTCGTCCCGGCCGGGATGCGGGTTCCGCCGACGGCCCCGTCTATGGCGAAGGAGCCACCGAAGAGGGTGGTTCCGGTGGTCCTGCCGGGCCAGCCGACCATGGTGTTGTCGGCCTTGCGCGCATAGAGGTCGGCCAGGCCGTCGCCGGTGACGTCACCGATCGATCCGACCGCCGGGTAGAGGAACGCCGTCACTCCGGTGCCGATCTTCACTCGGTCCGCGCTGCTGCCCCAGGTAGTGGGGTCGAGAAGACCGTTGGACCCCTTCTTCCCGTAGCTCCTCAGGATGTCACCCGAAGCCTTGTGGCGAAGCCAGAGATCGGCGATGGCATCGTTGTTCAGGTCGCCGGGCGCGAGGACGGTGAACTGGTCCCAGTCATTGCCCCCGACCAGGACCGGTGTGCTGAGGCGCTTGGTGAAGTCGCCGAAATAGGCCCACAAGAGCTTGCCCTGCCGGACGAGCAGGTCCGGCCTGCCATCGGCATTGATGTCACCGGGGGCGACGATCTGGTCGGCATCGCTCCAGTGGTCGTTCCCGGTCCAACCCGGTTCGCCCACACAGCCGTAGTCCTCGTCGATCACGGGGCACTTGACGGTCAGACGCTGCTTGCCCTCCTGGTGGTCGGTCGTCGCGATGCCGAGGCCGTTGTTGGGGTAGGTCCACAGGTGCTTCCGCTTGGCGACGGAGTCGTACTCCAGGGTCACCAGGTCCGTATAGCCGTCCTGACCCCAGTCGGTGCGGTAGGAGATGTCGGCGTCCCCGAAGGCCTGCCCCCCGTTGGTGGCCGAGGAGAAGGTTCCGTCCTGCTGTCCCGCGTACGTCAGCAGTGTGCCGTTGGAGTCGACGCTCCAGATGTCCTTGTGCCCGTCACCGTTGAGGTCCCCGGGGCCATCGCGCTCGGCGGAGCGTGTGGCGTAGTAGAGGTAGCTCGTCGCGTCGGAGCGGTTGCCGGCTTTGTCGACGCTGTAGGCGTGGACAAAGTGCGGTCCGTAGCTGGGCGGGCGCACCGTTGCCGGTACTCCTGGCTTGGCCTCGTTGAGCTCCGGCGCGTGGTCGGTCCACCAGACGTAGTGGTCGACGTCGGTCACCCCGTTCGGCGCGAAGGTGAACTTGCCCTCCTCGCGGGCCTTTCCGGTCGGACTCGGCCATCCGTTCTCACCCGACGGGAACTTGTCGTTCTGGGAGGTGATGACGGGTGGATTGCTGGGGCGCGAGCGGTCGACGGAGAAGGCACATGTGGAGGTCCAGGCAGACGTGGCGCCGTCCAGGTCCTTGGCTCGAACCCTCCAGGTGTAGTCACCCGTCGGGAGCTTCCCGTCGGTGACGGGGAGGGTGACGACACGCTTCTTGAGCGCGGAGAGAGCCTGATCGACGACCGGAGTTGTACTGCCCTTGGGGAAGACCTGGAACTGCGCCTCTAGGTTTCCCGCATCCGGGTCGTCGACGGTGGCGTGCAGACTCACTCGCGTGTTGCCGATGAGCCCGCCTGCGGCGCACGCTGTCCGGGGGTTGGTTCCCAACCCGTACGGCGTCTTCGGCGGGTTGTTGTACTTGGTCTCCAGGACCGCGGTCTTCGCGTCGAACTTCTTCCAGCCGAACGTGTCGCTCTCATTGCCGGCGTAGAGCCCCAGAGTGACGCTCGACCACTTCTTGGTGGCCGCCTCGCGCGCCTTCGCGGTGACATCGAATTCGAGGTTGCCGGCCCCGCAGTCCTTGCTCCAGCCCTTCGAGTCGTTGACGGTCTTCAGCGGCGAGCCACCGACCTTGCTGGGCTGCCTCTCCCACGTGGTCTTCTTCGAGATCGATGTCGTCTGCCAGAGCTCGACAGGACGCGCCTGGCAGGACCAGGACCACACGTTCTTGATCCGGAAGGTGGAAGACTTCACCTGCGCGCCCCTGATGCTGTCCGTGTCGAGCTGGAAGAACGAGCGGGAGAGACCGTTGGTCTCGTTCTCGTATCCGACTCGGGCAACTTCGTTGGCGTTCCAGAAGGAGGACCTCGGGAACTTCTTGTAGACGCGCGTCCAGTTCTCCTTCTTCCCCCAGGCCCAGGAGGGGTCGATGTAGACGGGGTAGGTGGTTTCCGGTCCGGTCAGCAGGTTCTGGTCGGGTGTGATCTGGATGCTGTCGCCGTCCACCGTGGTCGGCATCTGGGCATCCACTGCTCCAGGAGGTGGCTCGAAGACATCTCCGGGGACCGTGCTCTCGGCCGCGGCTGCGGACGTCGATCTGGCCGCAGGAGCCGATGTGGTCGTCCGGGAGTCCCACATGAGCGGAGTCGGGCTGGTGAAAACCGTCTGGCCCGCTGGATCAACCGCGGCGAGGCTGCCGGTATCGGCGTCGGCCGACACGGACAGCCCCACGGTCTTCACTTTGTAGGAGAGGGTGGCCAGGGCCGGATTCTTCGCTGCTTGTGCCGTCTTGACGACCAGGAGTTGAGAGAAGCCCTCGACCTCCGCCTTGAGCTGGAGGTCCACGCCGGGTAGTACTTCCGGGTAGGTGGCCACGTTCTCGTCGAGGACTGGTCTGGGTAGTGCGGTGGGCCACGACAGGGCAAGCGTTCGCCCGTCCTTGACACCGGACAGCAACGGACCCGTCCCACCGCCGGAGAACGACACGTCCACCGTGGAGGCCTTGGGCACCACGCTGCCGTCCGCCGCGAACGCCAGAGCGGGGTCGGTCGGAATCCAGGCTCCACCGCGGAACAGGCGGACCGGGGACCCGTACCGCTTGATGGAGAACGAGCCGTCCGGGTGCACCCAGGTGTCCGAGATCTCCGTGCGGGCCGACTCCAGCTCGGCCGGAGCACCGGTCGACACCGCCGTGGCCAGGGCCTGGTCCTCCTCGCTCACCGAGCCGTCGTCGGCCTGGACCCCCGGAGCAGCGGTCGACCGTCCTACGTCGGCGGGCCCGGCTGTGGCGACGGTCGGAACGAGCGCCCCCGCCGTTCCGATGGCCATCGCCAGAAGCATCGAAACAGACCGGCTTAGCGGTCTGTTTCTTCTTCGATCACAGGTGATTCTGCGATTCATTTCACTCCCCCCAAGAAGTTCACATTCTCCGCGCCGACGATAGGTCGCCGACTCGGTATCGGGAACACGGGGGTCACGTATGCCCGTTATCTGAGGCCGAAATTCGACACTTCGCTCGGCAGCCGGGGATATTTGTGGTCGATATGCGATTTAAGGCCCCTCGGGCGCCGCAAGTTCCTTATGGGGCGCTCTAGTGGAGTTGCATGTGCGGCAGAAAGTGACAAAAGTGCTGAAGTTGCCATCGAGTCGATAACGACCTGAAGTGGTAGTGACTTTCCTGTGGAGATCCTGTTAGCTTCCGACGGTTGATCACCGGGTCTGCAAGGGGTGGGGAATGAGTAGGTTCGGCAAGTCTTGGTTGGCTGTGCCATTGTCTGCTGCACTTTTGGTAGGTGTTCTTCCGGGAGTTGCTTTCGCGGCGGACCCGGACCTGCTGGCTCAGCAACCCTCGGCCGGCGTCCAGCAACCCGAACCGGTTCCGGTCGAACCGGTGAAGTTCGGCGGCACGAAGCGCAAGGACGATGCCAAAAGCCATCCGTGGCGGTCCCCCGAGGTCACCTGGCCGGCTGCCGCCAGCTTCGAGGTAACGCTCAGCGGCTCCGCGGCACGGCCGAAAGCCGCCCGGGCGCTGCCTGTCGAAATCTCGGACGCCAGTGCGCGGAGCACCGCGTCGGCAGAGGCGGATGGTGGTGCCGGGCCCGCCACCGCCCGGGTGTCCGTCGCTGACCGGAAGGCAGCGGACGAAGCCGGAGTCGACGGCCTGCTGCTCTCGGTGGAACGAACGGACGGCGCCACCGGCGACCGGCCGGTGCGGGTCGCGGTCGACTACTCCGCATTCCGTAGCGCGTACGGCGGAGACTGGGCGGCCAGGCTTCGGATGGTCGAGATGCCCGCCTGCGCCCTGACCACCCCGCACAAGGCCGCATGCAGGACCAGCAAGGTGCTCAAGAGCACCAACGACACCGAGAAGCAGACGGTGTCGGCCTCCGCCGTCGCAACCTCGGGCTCGCCGACCGTCCTGGCCGCGACAGCTGCCGAATCGGGGTCGTCCGGCTCCTTCAAGGCGACGCCGCTCCAGCCGTCGGGGTCGTGGAGCGCCGGCGGGTCGACCGGAGCCTTCAACTGGTCGCAGCCCATCGGGATACCCCCTGTCCCCGGTGGGCTCCAGCCCACCGTTTCGCTCAACTACTCCTCGCAGAGTGTTGACGGCCGTACGGCCGCGTCGAACAACCAGCCCAGCTGGATCGGCGACGGCTGGTCTTGGGAGCCGGGCTATGTCGAGCGACGGTACAAGCCCTGCAACGATGACAAGGACGGCGGCACCAACTCCACCAAAGTCGGGGACCAGTGCTGGTTCAACGACAACGCGACGCTCTCTCTTGGCGGCCGGACCACTGAACTGGTGCACGACGCGAAGGCGGGCTGGCGCACGGCGCAGGACTCCGGGGAGAAGATCGAGAAGCTCACCGGAGCGACGAACGGCGACAAGGGAACAGCCGGAGTCGACGGCGCCGGAGAGCACTGGAAGATCACCACGACGGACGGCACCCAGTACTTCTTCGGTCTGAACCGGCTCCCTGGCTGGAAGGACAACGGAACCGCCGCCGACGATCCGGTCACTCAGTCCACCCTAACCGCCCCGGTCTTCGGCAACCAGTCCGGTGAGCCCTGCTACAACGCGTCGTTCGCCTCCGCCTGGTGCCAGCAGGCATGGCGCTGGCAGCTCGACTACGTGGTCGACGTGCACGGCAACGCCATGGCCTACTACTGGAAGAACGAGAAGAACAACTACGGCCGCAACGTTTCCACCACGACGGGCAAGGCGACCGTTACCCCGTACGACCGGGGCGGCTACCTCGACCACATCGACTACGGACTGCGCGACGGTGCGGCGTACACGACCAAGGCCATGGGCCGTGTCGACTTCGGTGTCGAGGAGCGCTGCCTGACGGCTTGTGGAACTTTCGACGCCTCGCACGCCAAGAACTGGCCCGACGTCCCGTACGACCTGTCCTGCAAGGACGGCGCGACCGAGTGCAAGGACCAGTACTCCCCAAGTTTCTGGTCACGCAAACGGCTCTCCACGATCACCACGAAGGTGCTGACCGGCGGCGTCCACAAAGAGGTGGACACCTGGAAGCTGACTCAGGGATTCCCCGCCTCGGGTGACGGGATATCGACGCCGATGTGGCTGGAGTCGATCCAGCGCACAGGCCGGACCGCCGGCAGCACTTCCTTGCCGCCCGTCACCTTCTCCGGTGTGCAGATGGCAAACAGGGTCGACAAGACCGGCGACGGGCTCGCCCCCTTCATCCGCCTCCGCATGTTCCAGATCACCAATGAGACCGGCGGCACCATCGGCGCCTACTACTCCGCGCCCGACTGCACCGCTGCTTCCCTTCCCGCCGCCGACGACTCCAACAAGACCCGTTGCTACCCGGTGAAATGGGCCTTCGAGGGGGAGACCGCGAAGCAGGACTGGTTCAACTCGTACGTGGTCACCAAGGTCCTGGAAGGGGACTACGTCGTCAGCACCCCGGACACCACGACGGAGTACACCTACCTGGACGGCGCGGCCTGGGCCAAGAGCACGGACGAGTTCACGAAGAAGGACGACCGGACCTACTCGGTGGCCCGCGGCTACGGCAGGGTGCAGACCCGCGTCGGAGGCGTAGAGGAAGGACCGACGCTCACCGAGGCGCGCTACTTCCGCGGCATCGACGGTGCGGCGGTGAAGGACTCGGCGGGCGTCGCGGTCACGGACCGCGAGCAGTTTGCCGGTGTGATGCGCGAAAGCGCGACCTACAACGGCGACGACACCTCGAAGCTCGTCTCCGCGGTCTCCTACACCCCGTGGCGCTCGGCCGTCACGGCCAGCCGGCCCCGGGCAGGCCTTCCCGACCTGGAGGCGTACCTGACCGGCACGCTGAAGGAGGAGGAGCGGACCACGACGGCGACCGGTGTCCGCGGCAGTTCCCTGACCCGTACGTTCGACGACTTCGGTCAGACGATCTCGGAGTCCGACACGGGGGACTCGGCGAAGACCGGCGACGAGAAGTGCACGACCACCACCTACGCTGCCAACGCATCGACTCGGTTGGTCGACAAGGTCGCCCAGAAGAAGACGGTGGCAGCGCTCTGCGGCCAGGCGGCAGGCGTCGCTGATCTGATCAGCGACGAGCGCATGTACCACGACGGGGCAACCTCGCTGCTGGCCGCGCCGACCAAGGGCGACGTGACCAAGGTCGAGAAGATCAACGGCCTGGGCAACGGCTACGACACCGTCGCATCGACCCCTGCGAGCGAGTTCGACATCTACGGGCGCGCGCTGTCGGCCGTCGACGCGTACGGAAAGCAGACCCGCACCGCCTACACGCCGGCCACGGGCGAAGTCCCGACGAAGACGCTGGTCACCAATCCGCTCGGCCACCAGGTCACGACGGACGTCGATCCGCTGCGCGGACTGCCCGCGAAGGTGACCGACGCCAACGGGCGGGTCACCTCCACGGCGTACGACGCGCTCGGACGTGTCACGAAGGTGTGGCTGCCCACCCGCTCGGCGACCGCGTTCCCGGACTCACCCAGTCAGTCGTTCGCGTACCAGATCCGTCGGGACGGTCCGACGGTGATCACGACGAACACGCTGAATCACGTGGACACCTACCAGTCCTCGTACGAGTTCTACGACGGCCTGATGAGGGAGATGCAGACCCAGGCGCCGTCACCGGACGACAAGGGACGCCTGGTTACCGAGAACCGTTACAACAGCAGGGGCGAGGTCTGGCACAGCTCCGGTGTCTTCTACGCCGAAGGATCGGCCGAACCCGTTCCCGTGACCGGCCAGGAGCTGAAGTACCCCGCCGCCACGGAGAATCTCTACGACGGTGCGGGCCGCCCGACGGCGACGATCTCCAAGAAGTTCGGCGACGAGACCAAGCGCACTGTCACGAGCTACACCGGAGATACGACCACCGTCGTCCCGCCCAAGGGCGGGACCGCGACCACGACGGTCACCGACGCCCTGGACCGGGTCACCGAACTGAAGCAGTACACCGACGCGGCCAGGACCACGTCGCAGTCGACGGCCTACACGTACAACAAACTCGGGCAACTGGCCCAGGTCACCGACCCGTCGGGCGCGGTCTGGAAGTACGGCTACGACGTCGCCGGTCGGCAGATCCGCGTGGAGGACCCGGACAAGGGTGCCTCCGACACGGTCTACGACAAGGGCGGACGCCCCACTGAAGTCACGGACGCGCGCAAGATCACGCTGACCACTCAGTACGACGATCTGGGCCGGCCGACAGCACTGCTCCAGGGCACGACCAAGCGGGCCGACTGGGAATACGACAAGGCGACCAAGGGTCTGGGCCAGCTCTCCAGCACCTCCCGGTACGAGGGAGCGAACCGCTACACCAGCACGGTGGTCGGCTACAACGGGCTCTACAAGCCCACGATCAGCCGTGTCACGATCCCGGCGTCCGAAGGCGCCCTCGCGGGAACGTACGAGTGGACGGACATCTACAATCCCGCCACGGGACAGTTGATGGAGACGGCCCAGCCGGCCATGGGCGACCTGCCGGCCGAGGACGTCGTCAATGCCTATGGTTTCGGCTCCGGACTCCCGGTGTCGGTGTCGGCGGGTGGCGACACGCTGCTGTCCTCGGTGGAGTACGACCACTACGGGCGTCCCGGGATGAAGGAACTCGGAGCATTCGCCCGGCACGTATGGCTGGGCAGTGAGTACGACGAGCACACCGGGGCCGTGACCCGCGCGTTCTCCCGACGGGAGGTCGCCCCCGAGCGCATTGATGACGTGCGCTACACCTACGACCCCGCCGGCAACATCAGCCGCATCGGCACGACCACCGGCCCGGACGCCGCCCCGGTCGTCGACACACAGTGCTTTGCCCTGGACGCCCTCCGTCGCGTCACCGAGGCGTGGACGGCCACCGACGCCTGCAAGGCGACCACCCCGACCCCGGCTGTGATCGGTGGGCCCGACCCGTACTGGACGTCGTACACCTACGACGCAGTGGGCAACCGCAAGACCGAGACCCAGCACACCGCTGCGGCCGGCCCCGCCACGGACACCGTCCGCACGTACGCCACCCCCAAGGCCGGAACGCACAACCTGCCCGGCGTCACCCAGACGGGTACCGACCCGCACACGGAGACGTACACCTACGACGAGTCCGGCAATACGAGGACTCGCAAGATCGGCAACGCCGACCTTCAGGACCTCAAGTGGGACGCCGAAGGCCACCTGGCATCGGTGACCGAGGTCACCGACACGACCGGCTACCTGTACGACACGGCAGGAAACCGCATGATCCGCCGGGACTCCACCGGCACCACGCTGTACCTGCCCTCCGGCAACGAACTGCGCCTGGACAAGTCCGGCAAGGTCAGCGGTACGCGCTACTACGCGGCCGCGGGCGAGACGATCGCCATGCGCACGGGCGCCGGACTCACCTACGTGATCAGCGACCACCTGGACACGGCCACCACCCAGGTCTCGGCCGACGCCAACCAGGCGGTCACCCGCCGCAAGACGACGATCTTCGGCGCCCCGCGCGGTACGCAGCCCTCGACCTGGCTCGGCGACAAGGGATTCGTCGGCGGCACGAAGGACGCCGACACCGGTCTGACCCACCTGGGAGCACGCGAGTACGACCCGGCCACGGGCCGCTTCATCAGCGTGGACCCGATCCTGGACCTCGCCGACCCGCAGCAGACCCACGGTTACTCGTACGCGAACAACAATCCGGTGGCGTTCAGCGACCCCACGGGCCTCCGCCCGGACGGCCCGGTGGGCGGATCGGACATCAACGACAGTCGCAACCCGAAGGACGGCAGCTACAGCAACGCCCGGTCGGGCAGCGGCTGGTTCCGGGACACCTACGGCGGGTGGAGCTACCGGCACAAGGTGTACCTCCCGGCTCCCATGTCATCGTCGTCGAAGGTCGGGGGGCTGACCCTCGTCAAATACAACTGGTCCTCCCGCGTCAAGGCCAAGGGAAGCCCGCCCAGGCGATACACGATCAAGCACCCGAAGGTCGCGCCGAGCAACTTCTACACGAAGTACGTTGCCCCGGTCGCGGTCTCGGTCCTGCTCCCCGATGTGCAGGCGTGGGCGGACTGCGGGGGCGGCGACCTGAGTCAGTGCGCCTGGTCGGCGACTGACATCCCTCTGCTCAAGCCTCTGAAGGCGGCCAAGGGGATCAAGAAGGGCATCGACGCTGCCTCGGACGTGAAAACCAAGTGTCACAGCTTCCTTCCCGGAACGCAGGTTCTGCTTGCCGACGGCACGAGCAAGAAGATCGAGGACGTCGAGAAGGGAGATGTCGTCCTTGCCACCGACCCGGACACCGGGGAGACGCGTGCCAAGGAAGTCATCGAGACCATCCTGACCAAGGACGACAAGGACTTCACCGAACTCACCGTCATGACGGCGAAGGGTGAGGCCAGCATCGTCGCGACGGACACTCATCCGTTCTGGTCGGTGAACGAGAAGAAGTGGATCGACGCCGGCGCGGTGCAGGTTGGAACCGAACTGCTCACGTCTGACGGGCGTTCCGTGGAAGTCGCGAAGACGCGCCACTACACGAAGCGGCAGCAGACGCATGACCTGACGGTCGCCGGTATCCACACGTACTATGTACTCGCCGGGACCACGCCCGTCCTCGTTCACAACAGCAACTGTCCGACAACCCCAGTTGGCGGGAGGGGTACGAACTTCCGCAATCTTTCGCCAAATGAACCGGCAACAATCGCGGGGCGCGATTACACCGGACATGCGATTGACCGGATGCAGGAGCGCGGTTTCATGCCGTCGGTAGTGGAAAACACGATTCGTGTCGGCGAAAGCATGCCAGGGAAGCGGGCCGGGACCACGGCCCACTACGAAGCGGAGAATCACGTGACGGTGATTACGGATGCCGCAACTGGGCGGGTTGTCACCGTCAGCTCCGGAAGGATCAAGCAGTGAGTGAGAGTCCCAATGTGCAGTGGTTGCGCGAAGGCGTACATCAGTCGATTCAGAAATACCGTGCTGGTGAGATTGCACTCCGGAATCTGATCGGCGACCTCGACTCGGTTTCGTCGGCTCTTGAGGAATCTCCATTGGGCGAGGACCTTCGCTCGCATTGGTGGGTCCTTGAGGAGATCTATGCTGTTGCTCTTGATCGAGGTGATCTTCGAGAATTGCCTCGCGAGGACGAGCTGGCTATCGAGGAGACCCTCGATGCGTTGGAGCGGCTGCTGAGTTAGATATGTCGCTGTGAGTAGTGATCTTTAAGGGCCGCGCTTGACAGGTCGGCATCGGCCAATCCAACTAGCGGCCGTCACCGCACCCAGAAGCCCCGCCAGGACTCACCTGACGGGGAGCTGGGCATGGGCGAGGACCTGCTGGGATACGCCCGAGACACCATGGCCCCTGACGCGAAGACTTTGTCGGCGACCGAATACCGCTGGCTGGCCCGCCGGCTGACCGAAGCCCTCTCCGACGCGCTCAGGGTCGCCGACTCGCGCGGTCAGCGCCTCACCGACCCGGAAGAGGTGATCGCGGATGCCTGACTCCGCGAACACCGACGCACAGTCCCGCAGCGCCACACGAGGCCGCTACCGCTTCCGCGAGTACCACGTGACCACCGTCCCCGACCCCCTGGCGCTGCCGGCTTTCACGGCGGTCTGCGTCACCGGCGAGGAAAGCAACTGCGGTGTCACATCCGGCACCCTGCACACCCCGGACGAGTTGACGCATTGGATCGCCGGACACTGCGCTTAGACCGGCCACCAGCACTACGAGCAGACCGTCCGGGCCATACTCCGCGCCGAGCCCGGCGCGTGGCAGTAAAGTCCCCCTGCGCCGACACTCCGCCAGCGGCAGCGCCACCGTGCGCCCCGCGCTCCTGACGGCAGTAGCGACGGCAACACCCACGGATTCCCCCGCACAACCACGGACAGCAGCGGAACCCGAAACCACCGCTGATCGGCGAATACGCAGATAGGGAGGGGTTGCCTAGCACACGTACTATGTGCTGGCTGGCGCCACGCCGGTCCTGGTTCACAATTCGAACTGTCCGCCTGCCGAAACAGTCAATAACCTGCGGGAGGTCACAGCCCCCAAGCCTCTTAAGCCTTCTCAGGCGGATCAGGCGTGGAGTGATTTCTTGGGGCCTGGCCCGTACACAAATATTCACCCGCGAACTGGGCAGGTGGACCCCAACCGTTTCGTATCTTCCGATGGGCGCCGTAGCATCCGGATGGGGGATCACGAGATGAACAGCAAGCCCACGAAGTTCCACTTCCATATGGAGACGTGGGATTGGAACTCCGCCACCAACGCATGGACTGTCGGCAATACGATGCAGCGAGTTCCCTTGGGGGTGAAATGATGAGAGTGGAAGTTCTGCAAGTCCTAGCCCCATCGCAAGAGATCGTGCGCTTCACGTGCGAGTCTGGCACCGCGTCTGGCCGCTGGATGGGGTCGAACCCCCCTGAAGTAGGTCAATTCGATGTCGAGATCGAAGTCCCGGAAGGCGTCGCAGACTGGACGGCTGTTCCTTCGGGTGCTACTTCCCTCTCGGAGGCCGGGGCGGAGTCTGCCACCCTCATCACGGGCCAAGTTGTCAGATTCGACGATGGTGATGATTCGGTCGTGGAGATCAGAGTAGGGTCGGACATCCTCTTGATTGAAATACCGAATCGAAGGTCGGAGCTTCCTGTGGAGGGTTTCATTTCCTTCCGGGCTCCCGAAATTCAGCTCTACCCGTACGATCTGTAAGTGGCCTAGCCGAAAGGCGTAGGCAAGGAATCTGCGGGATTCGCCTTGGAGGGCCCTGTTCTCGCGAGAATGGTGTTTTACTCTCGGTAGCTTGGGTCAGCTGAGATTCCCATACCGCCGATGAAGCCCCACCGATCGTGTGTTCGGCGGGGCTTCTGGGGTGCTTGAGCGGCAACCGTGACGGCAACGTCAGCGGACGGTTGGCATGGTGGGGTTGGGTCGTCGGGGCCGTCGTCCTGGCCGCCGAGGGCGCTGCTGAGGGTGTCGATGACTTGGCGTTGGAAGCGGACGTGGGCGCCGGCGGTGACACCGATGTTTGCGTGACCTACCAACTCCTTGATCAGGAAGAGGTCGACGCTCCGTTTCCAGGAGCAGGGTCGCGGTCGCCTGCCGTAGGTCCTGGTACCGGAAGCGACGAAAGGGGTGCCGGCAGTGCCGTGAGGATGAGGGCACCGTCCGCCCGGTCGTCCGACGTTCTTCCTTGCCTGCCCGCAAGGTACGCGGACCCCGGTCCGGAAGGCGAACGGGTATACCCGCAACCACCCTGCGTCACACGTCCTCACGGGAAGTTTGTACGCCTGAGCGGCTGAAGTTTTGTTGATCTGTGGCCAGTTGAGGGGTCAAGGGGCCTACGCTTCGTAGGGTGAACCAGTTGAAGTCCCGCGCCTCCCGCCCCCACAACCCGGCCGGCCAGCCCGGGGGAGGTGAGCTGCCCGGCAGGCTCTCCGACGAACTGCGCGCCGAGCTGATCGCCTTCCGCCGGGATCTGCACATGCATCCCGAGCTGGGCAACCAGGAGTTCCGCACCACCGCGGCCATCAAGGACCGGCTGGAGAAAGCCGGGCTCGAACCGAAGGTTCTCGCCGTCGGGACCGGGCTCATGTGCGACGTGGGGGAGTGGGACGGGGTGACGCCCATGCTGGCGTTGCGGGCGGACATCGACGCGCTGCCGATCCCGGACACCAAGGCGGGCGTGCCCTACCGGTCCACCGTGCCCGACCGGGCACACGCCTGCGGGCACGACGTGCACACCACCACCGTGCTCGGGGCGGGGCTCGTGCTCGCCGGTCTCGACCGGGAGGGGCTGCTGCCCCAGGCCGTGCGGCTGATCTTCCAGCCCGCCGAGGAGGTCCTGCCCGGGGGCGCGGTCGACGCCATCGAGTCCGGGGTGCTGGAGGGTGTCGGGCGGATCATCGGCGTGCACTGCGACCCGAAGGTGGACGTCGGGAGGATCGGGCTGCGGATCGGGGCCATCACCTCGGCCTGCGACCGGCTGGAGGTCACGCTCGACGGGCCCGGCGGGCACACCGCCCGGCCGCATCTGACCACCGACCTGGTCACCGCCGCCGCCCGGATCGCCGTCGACGTGCCCGCGCTGCTCGCCCGCCGGGTCGACGCCCGCTCCGGGCTCGCGCTGACCTGGGGGCGGCTGGAGACCGGGCACGCCCCCAATGTCATCCCGCAACACGCCGAGCTCTCCGGCACCGTCCGCTGCCTGGACCTGGACGCCTGGCGCGCGGCCCCCGACCTGGTGCACTCCGCCATCGACGAGGTGGCCGGAATGCACCGGGCCAAGACCGTGATCAACTACGTGCGCGGTGTGCCGCCCGTGGTGAACGACGCCGAGTCCATCGGTCTGCTGGACGCCGCGATGACCGAGCGCCGCGGATCGTATGCGATCGAGGACACCGAGCAGAGCCTGGGCGGCGAGGACTTCTCCTGGTACCTGGAGCGGGTGCCCGGCGCGATGGCCCGCCTCGGGGTCCGGACCCCGGGCGACACGCGCGGGCTGGACCTGCACCGCGGCAACTTCGACGTGGACGAGGAAGCCATCACCGTGGGGGTCGAGCTGTTCACCGCCGCGGCCCTGTTCGACGGGAACCGTTAGCGGAGCGTTGACACAGTCTTCGCGGGCCGTTCGTGGACCTGCGGGAGGCCTTCTGTTCACGACGATCCGATAACGGCTTCCGTACGTGCTCTTATCTGACATCTACGCGCGTTACGATCGCCGCGAAACCAGCGCCGGAAGAGGCGCTTCGGTCAGGTTTGAAGGAGCCTTCCCTTGCGCCGGATCACCAGGATCACCACCGTGGGCATTGCGTCCGCGGCGCTCGCTCTCAGTGTCACCGCCTGTGGCGGAAAATCGTCGTCGGACGCGGGTTCCGACTCGGGCGGCGAAAAGGCCGCCATCGCCTACGACATCGGCGGCCGTGGCGACCAGTCGTTCAACGACGCCGCCTACGCCGGACTCGCCAAGGCGGAGAAGGAACTCGACGTCAAGGGCAGCGAGGCCGAGCCCTCCGACGGTGAGGGCGACGCGGACAAGGTCCAGCGCCTCACCGAGCTGGCCCGCTCCGGCAACAACCCGGTGATCGGCGTCGGCTTCGCCTACGCCCCCGCCATCAAGAAGGTCGCGCCGAAGTTCCCGAAGACCACCTTCGGCATCATCGACGACGCCTCGGTGACCGGCGACAACATCGCCAACATCGTCTTCAACGAGGAGCAGGGCTCCTACCTCGCCGGCGTCGCCGCCGCCAAGGTCACCAAGACGAAGACGATCGGCTTCATCGGCGGTGTCGAGACCCCGCTGATCAAGAAGTTCGAGGCGGGCTTCATCCAGGGCGCCAAGGACACCGACCCCGCGGTCAAGGTCCTCCCGCAGTACCTGACGCAGCCGCCGAACTTCGACGGCTTCTCCAAGCCCGACCTCGGCAAGGCCGCGGCCCAGGGTCAGCTCGACAAGAAGGCCGACGTGATCTACTCGGCCGCCGGTCTGGCCGGTTCCGGTGCCATCGAGGCCGCCTCCAAGGCCGGCAAGTGGAACATCGGCGTCGACTCCGACCAGTACAAGCAGAAGGGCCTCGCGGCCTACAAGGAGTCCATCCTGACCTCGGTCACCAAGGACGTCGAGGACTCGGTGTTCAACCTGATCAAGTCGGTCCAGGACGGCAAGCCGACCACCGGTGAGATCCGCTACGGCCTGGACAAGGACGGCGTCGGCCTGTCGATGTCCAACCCGGCGTTCGCCAAGATGACCGACGTCATCGCGGCCGTCGACAAGGCCAAGCAGGAGATCATCGACGGCAAGATCACCGTCAAGACCGCTCCGTAAGCAGCTCGGAGCCTCCTGCCGTACAGCTGGTTTCCCCAGGCCCTGTCCGTCCCCGCGCCGCATCCGCGTCCGGTGGACGGACAGGGCCGTGGGCCCGTCCCCGCCGTACGGACAGGCTCCCCGCCGCGGAACGCGAACATCCCGCGGCACCCGAGCTTCCGCCGCCCCACCCGAAGAAGATCCGCCTCTCGCAGTGCTCTCCCACCCGGTCCGGACCCCGCGTCCGGACCGTGACGTGCACCTGTGTTTCACGATTCGGCAGCGCTACGCGTGTAGACAGCCCTCCGGCGCGATAACTTCACCCCCGCCCCCCGGGGGGTCTCCGACACCCCCAGCCCCTCCGCCCCCGCTCCTGTCCGGCCAAGGAGAGTGCGTCATCAACGCGTCCAGCAGTCCCCCTGCCGTAGAACTGCACGGCATCACCAAGCGCTTCCCCGGCGTCGTCGCCAACCACGACATCGACATCACGATCGGCAAGGGCACGGTCCATGCCCTCGTCGGTGAGAACGGCGCCGGCAAGTCCACCCTGATGAAGATCCTCTACGGCATGCAGAAGCCGGACGAGGGCACCATCGCGATCAACGGCGAGCAGGTCTCGTTCTCCAACCCGGGCGACGCCATCGAGCGGGGCATCGGCATGGTGCACCAGCACTTCATGCTCGCCGACAACTTCACCGTCCTGGAGAACGTCGTCCTGGGCGGCGAGAAGCTGTACGGCATCGGCTCCGGCGCCCGGAAGAAGATCAAGGAGATCTCCGACGCGTACGGCCTGGGCATCCGGCCCGACGCGCTCGTGGAGGACCTCGGGGTCGCCGACCGGCAGCGCGTGGAGATCCTCAAGGTCCTCTACCGGGGCGCCCGCATCCTGATCCTGGACGAGCCGACCGCGGTCCTCGTACCGCAGGAGGTCGACGCGCTCTTCGCCAACCTGCGCGAGCTCAAGGCCGAGGGCCTGACCGTCATCTTCATCTCGCACAAGCTCGGCGAGGTGCTCTCCGTCGCCGACGACATCACGGTGATCCGCCGCGGCACGACCGTGGGCACCGCCGACCCGGCGTCCACCACGACCAAGCAGCTCGCCGAGCTGATGGTCGGCAGCGAGCTGCCCTCGCCGGAGACCCGCGAGTCCACCGTCACCGATGTGCCGATGCTGCGCGTCCAGGACCTGGCGCTCACGGTCACCGACCCCGACGGCACCGTCCGCGACGTGCTCGCCGGCATCGACCTCACCATCCACCAGGGCGAGGTCCTCGGCATCGCCGGGGTCGAGGGCAACGGGCAGACCGAGCTGATCGAGGCCCTGATCGGCATGCGCACCCCGGACGGCGGGGTGATCACCCTCGACCAGGACGACATCTCGCAGGTCCCCACCCGCAAGCGGCGCGAGGCCGGCATCGGGTACATCCCCGAGGACCGTCACCGCCACGGCGTCCTGCTGGACGCCCCGCTGTGGGAGAACCGCATCCTCGGCCACGTCACCGAGAAGCCCAACAGCCGCGGCTGGCTGCTGGACAACAAGGCGGCCCGCGCCGACACCGAGCGGATCGTGCGCGAGTACGACGTGCGCACCCCCGGCATCGAGGTCACCGCGGCCTCCCTCTCCGGCGGCAACCAGCAGAAGCTCATCGTCGGCCGCGAGATGAGCCACGCGCCCAAGCTCCTGATCGCCGCCCACCCCACCCGTGGCGTGGACGTCGGCGCGCAGGCGCAGATCTGGGACCAGATCCGCGAGGCCCGCCGCGAAGGGCTGGCCGTCCTGCTGATCTCGGCCGACCTGGACGAGCTGATCGGGCTCTCCGACACCCTGCGCGTCATGTACCGCGGCCGACTGGTCGCCGACGCCGACCCGGCCACCATCACCCCGGAGGAACTGGGCTCGGCCATGACCGGCGCCGCCACCGGGCACCTCGAAAGCCCGGAGGACGAGGCCCGATGAAGAAATTCGACAAGGACCGGCTGATCCTGGGCTTCGCCGGCCCGGTGCTCGCCCTGGTCGTCGCCCTCGCGCTGACGACCGTGGTGCTGCTCGCCTCCGGCCGGAACCCCTTCGAGCCGTACCGGATCATGTTCGAGTCGGCCAGCTACGTCGACGTACAGGTCCTGATCGTCAACCAGGCCGGTACGTACTACCTCGCCGCACTCGCCGTGGCCGTCGGCTTCCGGATGAACCTCTTCAACATCGGCGTCGACGGGCAGTACCGCCTCGCCGCCATGATGGCCGCGCTGGTCGGCGCGAGCGTCAGTCTGCCGGGGCCGCTGCACATCGCGCTGATCGTGGTCGTCGCGATGCTGGTCGGCGCGTTCTGGTCGGGCATCGCGGGCTTCCTCAAGACCACCCGCGGGGTGAGCGAGGTCGTCTCGACGATCATGCTGAACTCGATCGCCACCGCCCTGGTCGCCTGGCTGATCCTGCCGAAGAACTTCGGCGAGCAGCCCGCCGGGTCCAACAACCTCACCACCGGTGAGATCCCGGAGTCCGGCTGGTTCCCGGGGCTCCCGATGGGCGACCAGGCCGGAGAGATCTACGGCTTCACCTTCGTCGCCGCGGGCTGCGGCCTCCTGTACTGGTTCGTGCTGAACCGCACCCGGTTCGGCTTCGACCTGCGCGCCACCGGCGCCAGCGAGAGCGCCGCCCAGGCGTCCGGTGTGGACGCCAAGAAGATGATCCTCACCTCGATGCTGATCTCCGGTGCGGTCGCGGGCCTGGCCGGCATGCCGACCCTGCTCGGCGACACCCACACCTACAGCCTCGACTTCCCCACCGGTATCGGCTTCACCGGCATCACCATCGCGCTGCTGGGCCGCAACAACCCGCTCGGCATCGCCTTCAGCGCCCTGCTGATCGCCTTCCTGGACAAGTCGTCGGCCTCGCTCGACCAGTACGGGTACGAGAAGGAGATCGCCACGATCATGCAGGGCCTGATCGTGATCTCGGTCGTCGTCTCCTACGAGCTGGTCCGCCGGTACGGCATCCGCCGCCAGCAGCAGAAGGTCGGCGAGGAGCTCGCCGCCGGCCATGCCATCAAGACCGAGAAGGAGGCGGCCCTGTGAGCACGAGCAAAGCCACCGCCGCACGCGTCGCCCCCACCAAGGGCGGCGGCCGCCGCAAGCTCTCCCTGCCCGTCGTCCTCCTGATCATCGCGGGCGCGCTCGCCCTGGTCTCCCTGGTACGCCTCATCAGCGGCGCCAACGACGTCACCTCGGTCGGCCAGGTCGCCGGCGCCCTGGAACTGGCCGTCCCGATCGGCCTCGCCGGACTCGGCGGCCTGTGGGCCGAGCGCGCGGGCGTCGTCAACATCGGCCTCGAAGGCATGATGGTCCTGGGCACCTGGTTCGGCGCCTGGGCCGGGTTCCAGTGGGGCCCGTGGGTGGGCGTCCTCTTCGGCATCCTCGGCGGCTGCCTCGGCGGCCTGCTGCACGCGGTCATCACCGTCACCTTCGGCGTGAACCACATCGTCTCCGGTGTGGCCATCAACATCCTCGCCGTCGGCGTCACCCGCTACCTCTCCAACTTCGCCTTCGACGGCATCCAGGGCGGCTCCTCCAAGCAGTCCCCGCGCATCGATCCGATCGACAAGATCACCATTCCAGGGCTTTCGGACTGGATGCAGGACCTGCAACAACAGCACTGGTTCCTGATCTCCGACATCGCGGGCATCGTCGGCGGCCTGGTCACCGGGCTCTCCCTGCTGACCGTCGTCGCCCTGCTGCTGATCCCCGCCACCTGGTGGATCCTGTGGCGCACGCCGTTCGGGCTGCGGCTGCGCTCCTGCGGCGAGTCCCCGGTGGCCGCCGAGACCCTCGGCGTCAACGTGTACAAGTACAAGTACATCGCCGTCACGGTCTCGGGCGGTCTGGCGGGGCTGGGCGGCGCGTTCCTCGCGATCGTCGCCACCGGCATCTACCAGGAGGGCCAGACCGGCGGCCGTGGCTACATCGGCCTCGCCGCGATGATCTTCGGCAACTGGATGCCGGGCGGCATGGCGCTGGGCGCCGGGCTCTTCGGCTTCACCGACAGCCTCAAGCTGCGCGGCGGCGCGGAGAACGTCCACGCGATGCTGCTCCTGCTGGCGATCCTGCTGGTCATCGCGGTGTTCTGGCAGCTGTACCGGAAGAAGTACGTCGCCGCGGTGATCTCGGCGGCCGTCTCGGCGCTGCTGTTCACCTGGTACCTCCTGACCGACCAGGTGCCGAGCCAGTTCGTCGACGCCGCCCCGTACGTCACGACGCTGCTGGTCCTCTCGCTCTCCGCGCAACGGCTGCGGATGCCCAAGGCGGACGGCGTGCCGTACCGCAAGGGCGAGGGCAAGTGACGCCGCCCGCCGCCGGAGGCCCGTCCGCCGAGGCGTTCGGCGAGGCCGGCTGGGAGGCCCTGCGGGTCGCGGCCCGGGACGCCATGTCCCGGGCGTACGTCCCCTACTCGCGCTACCCGGTCGGTGTCGCCGCCCGGGTGGACGACGGCCGCACGATCACCGGCTGCAACGTGGAGAACGCCAGCTACGGCCTCTCGCTCTGCGCCGAGTGCGGTCTCGTGTCCGCGCTCCACGCCACCGGTGGCGGCCGGCTGACCCACTTCACCTGCGTGGACGGCACCGGGGCGATCCTGGTGCCGTGCGGCAGGTGCCGGCAGCTGCTGTACGAGTTCGGCGGCCCGGAGCTCCTCCTGGAGACGCCCGACGGGCGGCGCACGCTGGACGAGATGCTGCCCCAGGCGTTCGGCCCGCAGCACCTCGGCTGAACCCCGTTTCCTCGGCGGTGGCCCTTCCCCTTTCCCGGAAGGGCCACCGCTCTTCTCTCCCTCTATGCGCGTAGAGTCATCGAGGACTCTTGCGTACGCACCGGCCGGAAGGATTCCCATGGACGCCATCTCCGTCATCCGCACCAAGCGGGACCGAGGCGAGCTGACCCCCGAGCAGATCGACTGGGTCATCGACGCCTACACCCGCGGCGAGGTCGCCGACGAGCAGATGTCCGCCCTCGCCATGGCGATCCTGCTCAACGGGATGAACCGCACCGAGATCGCCCGCTGGACCGCCGCGATGATCGCCTCCGGCGAGCGGATGACCTTCGACGGGCTGTCCCGCCCCACCACCGACAAGCACTCCACCGGCGGCGTCGGCGACAAGATCACCCTGCCGCTCGCCCCGCTGGTCGCCGCCTGTGGCGCGGCCGTGCCGCAGCTCAGCGGCCGGGGCCTCGGCCACACCGGCGGCACCCTGGACAAGCTGGAGTCCATCCCCGGCTGGCGGGCCCACATCTCCAACGAGGAGATGCGGCACGTCCTCGACACCACCGGCGCGGTCATCTGCGCCGCCGGTGACGGCCTCGCCCCCGCCGACAAGAAGCTGTACGCGCTGCGCGACGTGACCGGCACCGTCGAGGCGATCCCGCTGATCGCCAGCTCGATCATGTCCAAGAAGATCGCCGAGGGCACCGGGGCGCTCGTCCTGGACGTCAAGGTCGGCTCCGGCGCCTTCATGAAGACCATCGAGGACGCCCGCGAACTGGCCTCCACCATGGTCGCGCTCGGCACCGACAGCGGTGTGCGCACGGTCGCGCTGCTCACCGACATGTCCACCCCGCTCGGCCTCACCGCGGGCAACGCGCTGGAGGTCCGGGAGTCGGTCGAGGTGCTGGCCGGCGGCGGCCCCAGGGACGTCGTCGACCTGACCCTCGCCCTCGCCCGCGAGATGCTCGACGCCGCCGGGCTCAAGGACGCCGACCCGGAGAAGGCCCTCGCCGACGGCTCCGCCATGGACGTCTGGCGCCGGATGATCGCAGCTCAGGGCGGCGACCCGGATGCCACGCTCCCCACCGCCCGCGAGCAGCACGTCGTCACCGCACGCTCCTCCGGCGTACTGACCCGCCTGGACGCCTACGACGTCGGCGTCGCCGCCTGGCGCCTGGGTGCGGGCCGCGCCCGCAAGGAGGACCCGGTGCAGGCGGGCGCCGGCGTCGAGCTGCACGCCAAGCCCGGCGACACCGTCACCGAGGGCCAGCCCCTCATGACGCTGCACACGGACACCCCCGAGAAGTTCGACTACGCACTGAAGGCGCTGCCGGAGGCGTACGACATCGCCCCGGCAGGCACGTCGTTCGCACCGCTGCCGGTGGTGCGGGAACGTATCGCCTGACCTGCGGATTCCCCATTTGGGTGAACGGGATCGGTGGACCGCTACCGGTTCCGTTCGGCATGCTGGACTCGGTGACGTACCGATAGAGGAGACCGCCATGAGCGCACTCACCGTCGAACCCGTGCCGGGCCAGGGACAAGGCCAGGACTGGGACGACCTCGTCCGGATCTGGGAGGAGACGGACGCACCCGAGGGCTGCAAGGTGGAGATCATCGAGGAGATCGTCACCGTGTCGCCGCCGCCGTCCAAGGACCACAACACCACCGCTGCCCTGCTCCAGCGCAGGCTCTATACCGTCATCCCGGAAGACTGGGAGATCTACCAGACCCTCGGCCTCTCGTTGCCGGGGCGGGGCGGCATCTACATTCCCGACCTCGTGGTCGTCCCCCGCGCGGTGGCCTCGGGGCCGGGCAGCACCGTGCCTGCCGAGGAGGCCCTGCTCGTCGCCGAGATCACCTCCCGCTCCAACGCCAACCACGACCGCGTCAGCAAGGTGAACGGCTACGCCAAGGCCGGAGTGGAGCTGTTCCTGCTCCTCGACCCCTGGCACTCCGGCCGGCCGACCGCGACGCTGTACGGGGAGCCGGAAAGCGGTACGTACCGGGTCCTGGAAACGGTCGAGTACGGGCGGAAGCTGACCCTCCCCGAGCCGTTCGGCCTTGTGCTCGACACCGGCGTCTTCCCCATCAGCTGACACACGGGCGGCCCGCCGCGCGGAGAGGATCCGTGCGGCGGGCCGCCGTCGTGCGAGCGTGAACTACCTTACGTATCGGGTCACTTGCCCAGGTAGGCGCTGTAGATCTTCACCGACGAGGTGTTGCCCTTCTTGTCGGTGACCTTGGCGGAGAAGGAGATCGACTTGCCCTTGGCCGGGTTCTTGACGGTGATCTTGCCCTTCTTGACGGTGACCTTCTTCCAGGTCTTGCCGCCGTTGTAACTGACGTACGTCTTCAGCGACTTCAGGTTCTTGCCCGCGGCCGCGCCGTGCACCTTCACCGGCACCGAGACGGTCTTGCCCGCCTTGACCCGGCCGTCGGCGCCCACGGCCGGGGTGAACCGGACGGTGGAGACGGGCAGCATCGTGAACGCGGTCTTCTTCGAGCGGAACGTCCAGGCCGCGTCCACCCGGGTGGAGAGCGGGCTGACCTTCGCGCTGTGGCTGACCGTGGTCGTCAGCCGGTAGTCGGCCGCGCCCGCCGGAACCCGGAAGGACTCGCCGCCGGACACCGGGTCGCCGTTCTGGCCGAGCTTCTTGCCGTTGCGGTACAGGACCGTCTTGGCCGACGTGAACAGCATCCCGCCCGCGTTGCCCCGGCCGTCGGCCAGCAGTGGGAGGGAGCCCGTGATGTCGTTGCCCTCACGGACGACGCCGTAGTTCTTGTTGTCGACCAGTGGGCCGAACACCGCGGTGTTCACGGACTTCGTGTACGTCTTGCCCGCCTTGTACGCCGCCTCCTTGCCGACCTGGTAGTTGGCCTCGTACGTCGGCCAGCCGTCCGCGTCGACCGGGCCCTGCTGGTCGAAGTCGAAGCTCCAGGCCACCTTGTCCGCGGTGGAGACGTACAGCGTGCGGGTGCCGGGCAGCTTCTGATCGATCGAGGTCGCCCAGCTGCCGCCCTGCGTGGGCAGGAAGGGGAAGGCGGTGATCGAACCCTTCTTCTTCGGCGCGGCCGCGCCCATGGCGATCTTCACCTTGGCCAGCTGCGCCGTGGTGAACTTCCGGTTGAAGCCGGTGGCGAGCTGCTTGACCGTGCCGCCCACCGCGATGTCGTACTCGGTCGACGCGCCCTTGCTCCAGGTACCCGACCAGTGCTGGGCGAGCGAACCGTCGGTGATCTTCGGGCCGGCGTGGAGCGTGCGGATGCCTGCCGGCGACTCCATCAGCCAGCCGAAGGAGACCGCGTCGTCTCCCGACTCCACCACGTAGTCCGGGGAGAACAGCTGAGCCTTCGCCTTCGCGTCCGGCACCGTGACGTTCACCGGCTTCGCCTTGCGGGCGTCGAACGTCAGTGAGGTGTTCTTGGTGACCGCGATCTTGGGCTGCGCGATCCAGTCGGCACCCTTGGTGACGTCGTCCGGGTCGATGTAGACCGTGGAGTTGACCACGTACGTGCCCTTGGGCACCCGGATCTTCGCCGTGCCGTCGACGACCTGCGGGCTCAGGAACGGGTTGCCGGACTCCGCACCGAAGCGGAAGAGCGTGCTGTCCGCGTACACGGCCGGACGGCCGTCCCGCCCGAGGTGCTTGACCGTGACGTCGTAGCTCTCCACCTCACGCTCGACCGCGGCGGCCGTGCGCACGGTCTGCCCGCCGCCGGTGGCCACCAGATACGCGGAGTACGTGCCGTCGGCCGTGGAGCCGAGCCGGGTGTCGGCGGTCAGGGTCACCTCCGCCGTGCCGCCCGCCGGGACGGTGACCCGGTCCGCGCCGAGGGTGAAGAAGCCGGCCGGAGCGGGCTTGCCGCCCGGTCCGGTGCCCGTCACCTTCAGATCGAGGGTGACCTCGCCCGTACCGAGGTTGCGGTACGTGACCTTCTCGGTGGCCGGCTCGTCGTCCGTGTGCGGCCACTGCTGCACCCCGAAGCTCACCGAGACCGGGTCGGCGACCACGGTCTGGGCGATCGCACGGTCCACCGCGATCCGGCCGGAGCCCTGCTGGAACGGGTTGTACGCCCCGGGCTTCGTGGACGCGGTCAGCGCGCCCTTCAGCTCGGTGTACGCCCAGTCGGGGTGCTGCTGCTTGAGCAGCGCGGCCGCGCCCGCGACGTGCGGGGTGGCCATCGACGTACCCGAGATCGTCGCGTAGCCGGCGGGGTTCTCACCCACCTCCTTCGCGATCTGCGAGCCGGACGGGATGGCCGCCGTGGTGTCCACGCCGGGGGCCGTCACGTCGGGCTTGACCGCCCCGTCCCCGACCCGCGGGCCGCGGCTGGAGAAGTCCGCCAGCTTGTCCTGGTCGTCGACCGCGCCCACGGTCAGCGCGGCGTCCGCGCTGCCCGGCGAGCCCACCGTGCCCGCGCCGTCGCCCTCGTTGCCCGCGGCGATGGCGAACAGGACGCCCTTGTCGGCCGACAGCTTGTCGACCGCGGCCTCCAGCGGGTCCACCTCCGGGGTGTCCGTCCCGCCGAGGCTCAGGTTGATGATGTCGGCGCCCTGGGCGACCGCCCACTCCATTCCGGCCAGGATGCCGGAGTCCTCGCCGTACCCCTCGTCGTCGAGCACCTTGCCCGAGAGCAGCTTGGCGTCCGGGGCCACGCCCTTGAGCTTCCCGCCCGACCTGGCGCCGGTGCCCGCCGCGATAGAGGCGACGTGCGTGCCGTGGCCCACCCGGTCCTTGGTGTCCGCGGAGGCGCTGAAGTTCTTCTCCGCGAGGATCTGGCCCTTGAGGTCGGGGTGGGTGGCGTCCGTTCCGGTGTCCAGGACCGCGATCTTGACGCCCTTGCCGGTGAACCCGGCCTTCCACGCCGCCTGGGCGCCGATCTGCGGGACGCTCTTGTCCAGGCTCGCCCGGCGCACCCCGTCCAGCCAGACCCGGTCGATGCCGGCCGCGGTGGTGACCCGCTCCCCGCCCGCGCGCCGGTCGGTGAGCGCCTTCCAGATGGCCGGCGCGTCGGCGGTCGGCGTGGTCACCGACTCGGCGTTCAGCGACGTCAGGCTCCGGCCCACCTCGGTGGAGCCCGCGTCGCGGACCTGCGCCTTCGCGGTGGCGGTCTGCTTGCCCCGGTAGCCGACGATCAGCTTCAGACCGTCGCGCTGGGCCCGGAGGTTCTCCGGGCGGCTCAACTCGGTGACGTCGAACAGCCGCCGGTCGAGCTTGCCGGAGACGATCAGCCGATGGGCGTCGGCCGGGACGACGAGTGTGTGCCCCTGGTTGCTCATCCGCTGCACCGGGATGTTCTCCCGGCCCTTCGCGGGCCGGAAGGCGACCGGCTTGCCCCGGTCGTCGACGGTGACCCGGTCACCCGTGACGAGGGTCAGCCGACGCAGCTCCCTCTCCTGGGAACGGTCCTGGGCCCGGGCGTCGGACGACGCCCTCGGATCCGGCTGGGCGACGGCGGACGAGGTCATGCCCGCCGCCAGTGCCACGGCCACGGCAGCGGCGACCGCCGGTATGCACGCGGTTCTCACGTGTCTGCGCAACTCTCCCCCTGGAGAACTCGATGGTTTCTCGGTCCCGCCGGTCCGCAGAGACGCAGGAACGACGGCTGCGGCCCGTCGGTTCACGGAACTAGAGGTAATGCTGGGGGAGTTGGTTCACGCACGAGGTGCCAGGAGCTCACAGTTGTCGCAAAACGGCCCCTCCGTGGCGGGGTCGCACGGAGGGGCCGATGAATTTCGCCCGCCGGTCCGGTCTGCCTGGTGTGGATAACGAGAATCCGATCGCCCTGACAGTGACGGGCCGGGTCAGCCGTGCCGTCGTACCCGACCTCTGCGTCGAGCTGGAGCGTGCCCTCGCCGACCCGCGCGGGGCCGCCCTCGCCCCGGGTGCGGCGGTGGACTGCGATGTGGGCGGGGTGATCCGGCCAGATCTGACCCTGGTCGAGGCGGTGGCCCGTCTCGCGCTCGTCGCCCGCCGGTCCGGACGCACGCTGCGGCTGCGCCGCGTGCCCCCCGAACTCCGCTCGCTGCTGGACCTGGTGGGGCTGGCCGACGTGGTGACCCTGGAGGAGGGGCCTGAGGGGCGGGTGCCCGATCCGCGCTGACGTCGGGCGCGCCTACATGCGTACGGCTGTCGGCCGGGGCCCGGCGCCCCCGGGTGTGCCGTGGGGTGCCGGGCCCGGCCGCCGACTCCTACGCGTCGGCCGGGAGCCGGTCATCCAGGCCGAACAGCGGGAACCAGCGCGGGACGTCCAGGAAGCAGTGCATCCCGGTGATCGCCCCGTCCTGGATGTCGATGACCTGGACCGCCCACGGCACGAACCCGTCCCCGTCCTCGGCGGGCTTGTAGTGCGCGAAGCCGGGGGAGCCGTTGGCCAGGACGGGCACCAGCTTGGAGCCCGCGCACGCCGCGCCGATGGAGGTCATGAAGCCCGTGATGTCTCCGGTGCCCCGGAGCCACAGGTCGAACGGCGGCATCGTCATCACCGCGTCCTCGTGGAGCAGCGCGGTCAGGGCGGTCATGTCATATCCCTCGAACGCCTTCACATAACGCTCCAGGAGCTTCTGCTGCTCCTCGTCGAGGGGGTCCGCCACATCGCCCGCCCGGCCCTCCGTCTCGGTCAGCGTGGCGCGGGCCCGCTGAAGGGCGCTGTTGACCGAGGCGACGGAGGTCCCCAGCAGCTCGGCCACCTCCGCGGCCTTCCAGGCGAGGACCTCGCGCAGGATCAGCACGGCGCGCTGCTTGGGCGGCAGGTGCTGGAGGGCGGCGACGAACGCGAGGCGCACCGACTCACGCGCCACGGCCGCCTCCGCCGGGTCCTGGACCGAGGGCAGGATCCGGCCGTCGGGCATCGGCTCCAGCCAGACGTTCTCCGGGCGGGGGCTCAGCGCGGCCTGGGCGAGCGGTGTGGGGCCCGTCAAGTCGACCGGGCGGGCCCGCTTGTTGCCCGCGTTCAGCATGTCCAGGCAGACGTTGGTGGCGATCCGGTAGAGCCAGGAGCGCAGCGAGGAGCGGCCCTCGAACTTGTCGAAGTTGCGCCAGGCCCGGACCAGGGTGTCCTGCACCGCGTCCTCGGCCTCGAAGGCGGATCCGAGCATCCGGTAGCAGTACCCCGTCAGCTCGGTCCGGTGCCCTTCCAAACGGCTGTCGATCCCGGCTGCGTCGGCGCCCCCGGCGCCCGCCGCCGCTCCTGTGGCCGTCGTCGTGGTCAGATCGCTCATCGCTCCACCCCTGTTGCGCGCAGCCGCGCTGTGGCATCCGTCACCCGGTACGTCGGAAGCTACCGCAGGCCACTGACAGTCGGGGCGGGAAAGAGGACGAGGGGGTGCCCGGCGGCCGTGGCTGCGGCCACGATCCGCCCGGCACCCCTCAAGTGTCCCGCCGGTACCGAGCGTGTCGCTCAGGTCCCGGGCTTGCGCCCGTACACGTACACGTCGTCGCCGTTCTTCAGCAGTTTCCAGTATGCCTTCGCGTCGGCGGGGCGCATGTTGACGCAGCCGCCGGAGCCCGGCGGGTTGTACATGGACTTGGTGACCGAGTGGAACGCCTGGCCGCCGTCGAAGAACTGGGAGTGCGGCATCCAGACCTTGTAGATGGTCGACCAGTGCTTGATGTTGCGCCAGTAGATCTTCTTGGACCCGGTCCGGGTCTCGACGCCGTTCCGGCCGGTCCGCACCGGCACCGGCCCGTACTTCAGCTTCTTGCCGTCCTGGATCCAGCTCAGCTGCCGCGTCAGGTCGACGCAGGCGATGCGCCCCTTGTTGGTGGGGCACTTCTTCGCCTTGTTGGGGTTCTTCCCGGCCGCCTTCTGGGCGAGCATCGTGTTCATCGTGCGCCAGGTCAGCGGACCGGCGTAGCCGATGGTGGGGGTGATCCCGTGCTTCTTCTGGAACTTCTGGGTCGCCTTGCAGTCGGCCGTCGACTGCTTGCCGTCCACGGGCCGCTTCAGGAACTTCTCGACCTGCTTCTGGTGCGGTCCCACCGACGTGGTGCAGGACGCCGCGTGGGCGGCGGTGCCGGTGCCCAGGACCAGGGCCGGAGCGGCCACCAGTCCGGCGACGGACAGTGCCACCCCTCGTCGCAGAGGTCTTCCGGATATCTTCGCCGTGACTCGCATGCGCGCCGACTCCCCTTCGCCCACAGTGCGTTGTTGGTTACGCCTGGTAGACGTGCGAAGGGGTGCGGTGGTTGCGCGCCGGTATGTCTCGGTTGTGCTTCAGCGCGTCGCGGGGACGAGCGCCCGCCGCTCCGCACGCGCCACCCGGGTCCCGTACAGGGTGATCGAGACGACCCCGAGGACCGCGAGCAGCCCCAGGGCCACCGTCGCCGTCCAGCCCCCGGCGTGGAAGGCGACCGCGCCCAGCGTGCCGCCCGCGCTGGAGCCCAGGTAGTACGCCGACTGGTAGAGCGCCGAGGCCTGTGCCCGGCCCGTCGTCGCGGTGCGGCTCACCGACGACGAGGCGACCGCGTGCCCGGCGAAGAAGCCGGCCGTGATCAGCACCAGGCCCAGCAGTACGGCGGCCAGCTGGTCGGCCAGCGAGAGCAGCAGCCCGGCGGCCGTGGTGGAGACCGCCAGATAGAGCGCGCCCCGGCGGCCGAGGCGGGCCACCAGACGTCCGGCGGCGGCGGAGGAGACCGTACCGACCAGATAGACCAGGAAGATCGAGCCGATGACGCCCTGCGGCAGGCTGAACGGCTCCTCGACCAGCCGGTAGCCGATCACCGTGTAGACCGCGCCGAACACCGTCATGAACAGCGCGCCGATCGCGTACAGCCGGACCAGCAGCGGGTCCGCCAGATGCGTGGCGACGGTCTTCGCGAGGGCCTTCGGGTTCAGCGAACCGGGACGGAAGTTCCGGGCCTTCGGGATGAGGAAGTGGAACGCGACGGCGCACGCCAGCGCGAGCAGCCCGACCGCCGCCAGCGCGGCGCGCCAGCCCCAGGCCTGGGCGACCCACCCGGTGAGGATGCGCCCGCTCATACCGCCGATGCTGTTGCCCGCGACGAACAGCCCGATCGCGGCGATCAGCGCCTTGGGCCGCACCTCCTCCGCGAGATACGCCATCGCGGAGGCCGGGAGTCCGGCGAGCGCCGCACCCTGGACGGCGCGCAGCGCGATCAACGCACCCATCGAGGGGGCGAGGGGCACCAGCAGTCCGACGAGCACCGCGATCGCCAGCGACGCCGTCATCATCTGCCGCCGCCCGAACCGCTCCGAGAGCGCGCTCAGCGGCAGCACGAACAGGGCCAGCGCCCCGGTCGCCGCCGAGACCGTCCAGCTCGCCTGTCCGGCGGTCGCGTCGAACGACGCGGAGACGGCGGGCAGCAGCGCCTGGGTGGAGTAGAGGAGAGCGAAGGCCGCGACACCGGCGGCGAAGAGGGCGAAGCTCATCCGGCGGTAGCCGGGGCGGCCGGGCTCCAGGCGCTCATGGGTGGCGGCGGCGGGCGCGGCGGTGGTGGTGACGGGGGACTGCGGGGCAGAGGCATCCACGACGATGGTGGATGCCCCGGTACTGGCGGGAGGCATACGTCGAAAGTAGAGCGCGACGTTTCATGCGTCCAATGCACAAAACTGCGATAATCAATCCCATGGTGCATGAACGCAGCTCAGGGCCTCGGCTGTCACCGAGCAGTTACGAAGAAGACATCCGGGCCGTGCTCGCTCCCCGCCTCGCGTACTTCGAGGCGGTCGCCCGGCACGAGCATGTGACCCGCGCCGCACACGAGCTGGGCGTCCCGCAGTCCACCCTCTCGCGGGCCATGGTCCGGCTCGAAGCGGACCTGGGCGTCGCCCTGTTCGCCCGCAGGGGCCGCACGGTCTCGCTCACCCCGGCGGGCCGCACCTTCCTCGGCTCGGCGGAACGGGCCCTGGCCGAGGTGGAGAAGGCCGCCGACACGGTCCGGGCGGACGCCGACCCGACGGCGGGCCGGGTCTCCTTCGGCTTCCTGCACACCATGGGCTCGGAGACCGTGCCCGCCCTGATCCGCGCCTTCCGGGTCGACCACCCCAAGGTCCGCTTCCAGCTCGTGCAGAACTACGGCGAGGCGATGATCGAACGGCTGCGCGCGGGCGGCCTCGACCTCTGCCTCACCTCACCCGTGCCCGACGCCCCCGACCTGGTCGCCCGCCGCCTCGACGAACAGCGGCTGCGCCTCGTGGTCCCCGACGACCACCGCCTGGCGTCCCGCCGGCGCATCCGGCTCGCGGAGGCCGCCGACGAAACGTTCGTCACCCTGGAGCCCGGTTACGGGCTGCGCCGGATCACCGACGACCTGTGCGCCCAGGCGGGCTTCAGGCCCCGGGTCGCCTTCGAGGGCGAGGAGGCGGAGACCCTGCGCGGGCTGGTCGCCGCCGGGCTCGGGGTGGCCCTGCTGCCGCCGCCCGCGGTCGCCCGCCCCGGCGTCGTCGAGCTGACGGTCACCGCGCCGCGCGCCGCCCGCGAGATCGGGGTCGCCTGGCTGGACGGCCACCCCGACACCCCGCCGGTCGCCGCCTTCAAACGCTTCCTGCTCTCGCGCCGGGGCAATCTGCTGCCGGACTGAGCGGGCGCCCGGCGGGGCGTGCGTTCAGTGCCGCAGCGACCGGCCGAACCCGGCGGCCAGCGGCATCCGCAGCCCCAGCGGCGGCGGTGCGGCGAGCGCGTCCGCGACCGGGCGGGCGTAGGACCGGGCGAAGAGCGAGCCACGCACGAAGTCGGCGGCCAGCGCCATCACTTCGGGGCGGTGCTGGCGCAACGCGTGGCCGTCGGAATGGACTTCGAAGCGGCAGGTGTCCCGGTTGGACTTCTTCGCCCGCTCGGCCAGCCGGTAGGACAACTCCGGGTCGGTGCGCTCGTCGTTGGTGCCGTGCACGATCAGCACCCGCCGCCCCACCAGCTGCTTCACCGGCTCCGGTTCGGCCGCCGCCCGCTCCGGCAGCCACGGGGCCAGCGCCAGGACCGAGGTGACCGCGCCGTGCCCGGCGGCCCGCAGCGCGGCCCGCCCGCCCATCCCGTGGCCGGCCAGGCAGACCGGTACGTCGCCGTACCGGCGCTGGACCTCGTCGGCCGCCCACGCGGCGTCCTCCACGGGATGCGCGTCGTCCGCGTTCCAGCCCCGGCGGCGGTAGTGCAGCACGTGCACCGCGAGCCCGTCGCCCGTCCCGGCGCGGGCCAGGGAACGCGCGAACGGCAGCTGTGCCGCGTACGACAGGGGGGAGGGGCGACGGTGCGAGTCGGCCCGGCCGTCCGGGAGCAGCAGCACCACGCCGCTGACCTCGTCCATCGTTCCGGCCGACCGAACGGCCCGTCCCAACCTGGGGGGCGTCTTGTCGGTCATGCCGGGCTCGCGGGGTCTGGTGCCGCGCCTCGCCGCGTTGTCGTCACTCGCCATGGCTCCGCCATGACTCCCTTCTCCGCCTTGCGATGCACGGCACCAGACCCCGCTCCCTGATCCGGCCTGACCGACAAGACGCCCCCTGGCATCGGGCGAGGAGAGTGCGCGCTGTCCCATGACAGAACAGTGTCAGAAGGAGAGGTGTACTCCACCCGACTTCGCGGTCACTGTTACGCATCGACCCCAGGCGCTCTACGCGCGTAGGCGCTAGAGTGCCAAGATGACGAGCCAGACCCCGAATGTCCCTGATTCCGACCAGATCCGGCGCGCCCCCAAGGTGCTGCTCCACGACCACCTCGACGGCGGCCTGCGGCCGGGCACCATCGTCGAGCTGGCCCGCGCGCAGGGTTACGACTCCCTCCCCGAGACCGAGGCCGACAAGCTCGGTATCTGGTTCCGCGAGGCCGCCGACTCCGGTTCGCTGGAGCGCTACCTGGAGACGTTCGCCCACACCTGCGCCGTCATGCAGACCCGTGACGCGCTGTTCCGGGTGGCCGCCGAGTGCGCCGAGGACCTCGCCGAGGACGGCGTCGTCTACGCCGAGATCCGCTACGCCCCCGAGCAGCACCTGGAGGGCGGCCTGACCCTCGAAGAGGTCGTCGAGGCCGTCAACGAGGGCTTCCGCGAGGGCGAGCGCACCGCCCGTGCCAACGGCCACCGCATCCGCGTCGGCGCCCTCCTGACCGCGATGCGGCACGCGGCCCGCGCACTGGAGATCGCCGAACTCGCCAACAGCTACCGCGACCAGGGCGTCGTCGGTTTCGACATCGCGGGCGCCGAGGCCGGGTTCCCGCCCACCCGCCACCTCGACGCGTTCGAGTACCTCAAGCGCGAGAACAACCACTTCACCATCCACGCGGGCGAGGCCTTCGGCCTGCCGTCGATCTGGCAGGCGCTCCAGTGGTGCGGCGCCGACCGCCTCGGCCACGGGGTGCGGATCATCGACGACATCGAGGTCGCCGAGGACGGCTCGGTCACCCTCGGCCGCCTCGCCTCCTACGTACGGGACAAGCGCGTCCCGCTGGAGATGTGCCCGACCTCCAACCTCCAGACCGGCGCGGCCACCTCGTACGCCGAGCACCCGATCGGACTGCTGCGCAAGCTGCACTTCCGGATCACCGTGAACACGGACAACCGGCTGATGAGCGGCACGAGCATGACCGGGGAATTCGAGCGGCTGACCGAGGCCTTCGGATACACGCTCGATGACATGCAGTGGTTCACAGTCAATGCGATGAAATCAGCTTTCATTCCTTTCGACGAACGTCTCGCCATGATCAACGACGTCGTCAAGCCCGGCTACGCGGAGCTGAAGTCCGAGTGGCTCTTCCGTCAGACCGCTGTGACCAGCGGTTCCGGGGCCTCCACGGGCTGAGGCCCCCGACAGGCAAAAGGGCCGGGAAGCAAAATCCCGGCCCTTTTCCGCGTGTCGGGATGTTTGCGATAGGGGCAGCGGGATGGCTAGCTTGCAGAGCCGCTCACATCCCCTTCCCCAAGGATGAATTCGCCATGAAGAAGTCTGCTGCCAAAACTCTCGGTGTCGCCGCTCTCGGCGCCGCTTTCGCCGCTGCCGCCGCCGGCAGCGCCTCCGCAGCCCCCTCGCTGCCGCTGGAGGCCGCGGCCGGGGTGCTCCCCGTCTCGACGATGGCGCTCGACACCGTCGCCAAGTCGGCCCAGAACGCGCCGGTCCAGGAGACCGTCGGCAAGGTCCTCGGCGGCGACGCCACCGACGCGGCCGCCCCGGTCACCGGCCTGCTCGGCGGACTGCCCACCAAGGGCCTCACCGCCAACGGGATCCCGCTCGGCGGCTGAGAGGCTGCCGGGTGACCCCGGGGCGGACAGTGGACGCGGTCCGACCCGGCCCGCGCGCCGGGCCACCGGCGCCACCCGTACCTGCCAGTGGGGCGCACACCCTGAACCAGGGTGTGCGCCCCACCGTGCGTTCTCGCTCCCCGTGGTCCGGCGCGTCACCAGGCCGTCGCGGAGGAGGCGGACTTCTCCGACGGCAGCAGCGCCCACAGGGCCAGGTAGAGCAGGAACTGCGGGCCGGGCAGCAGACAGGAGACGACGAAGATGACGCGCATCGTGTTGGCGGAGATACCGAAGCGCCGGGCGAGGCCCGCGCACACTCCGCCGATCATGCGGCCTTCGCGGGGGCGGACAAGTGCGGCCATGGTGGGCTCCTTCGCGAACCGTTGCGTGAGGAGCGGCCTTGTGCGCTCCCCGATGTATCCATGGTGCGCCGCGAAGGGGGACAAAGCATCGCTCTACGGTGCGAGGCCGACCCCGGTAATCGTCGGGGTCGACCCCCCAGGGGCCTCGTCCCTGAGACGGGTCTCCTGCCGGTAGTAGGGCAGGTCCCGTACCCCCGGCACGCCCCGGCGGCGCAGCCGAGCCCGGCAGACCGGGACGACCAGCAGATGGGCCAGCACCACCCCGGTGGTGTTCAGCAGCAGCGAGTCGATGTCGACGATCTGACCGGGCACCCCGGTCTGGCCCAGCTCGATGGCCAGCGAGATCAGCGCACCGGCGGCGACCGTACGCAGCAGTGAGACCCAGGGGGAGACGAAGATCCGGCCCCCGGCCATCGGCAGCAGCACCCCCAGCGGGGCCAGCAGCAACAACGCCCCGCCGATCCGGCGGGCCGCCTCTGCCGGTCCCAGCGCGAGGTCCGCCCTGATCCCGGCGAGCGGCTCGAAATTCGCCGCCGTGATCCAGGGAACGTCCAGCGGGCGCAGCGTCAGCCACCCGACGAACAGCAGATGCGCGGCAAGGAGAGTGACCCCCGCCGCGCGGAAGTGGATGACGGTCTCGCCGTCCGAACTGTGACGCACGTCCACCAAGACGCCACGACCGGCAGGATCGGTTCCGCGCCGCCGCGGCCCGCCTCCCGGACGGCCTTCTCGGACGGCTCTCCCGGGCGGCCCCGCGGACCGCCCGGAACCCGCGTCAGTCCAGCCGGACGCCGTCCGGCGTGGCCAGGTCGCCCGGCCGGGACTTCGTCTGTGAGGTGCACAGATAACCGCGCGGCGGGTAGTCCCCGGGCCCGCCCAGGACCACCGAGCCGTCCCGGACCAGCGTCTCGCTCTCCGCGTACGTGCACACCAGCTGGGCCAGCGCCTCCGCCGACAGGTCCTCCGGCTGGCTGCTGAGGCGCACGGCGCCCGCCGGGTCGCCGTTCCGGGCCGGCGCCACCCGCAGCCCCGCCGGAACCGCGGTGGTGAACCCGGCCCGCCGCTCGTTCGCGGGCGGCGCCTGCTGGACCTCCTTCAGCAGCGCCCGGGCGACCACCAGGGGGTCGGTGCCGGTCGCGTCCGCCGCCACCGGACGTTCCGCGGTGACCAGCTGCGAGGTGCACACCAGATACACCGTGGTGCTCACGCTGTCCGGCGACCGGGTGGCGACGTCCGAGGAGGACAGCCGGCACGGCACCCGGGAGGGCGCGGCCCCCGCGTCCACCGGCACCGAGGTCGTACGGATCCCGCACCCGGAGACCAGCGCCGCGGCCGCCAGCACGGCCGCCAGCGAGGCTGCCGTACGTCGCCGGAGCGGGTCTCGCCGGTACGTGACATCGCCGCGCTTCACGTCGTCTCGTTCCCGTCCGGGGCGTCCGCCCCCGGTTCGCCGTGGTGCGCGAGCTTCTCGGCGTCGCGCGGCAGCCGCAGTTCGAAGACGGCGCCGCCGTCCGGGGAGTTCGCCGCCGTGATGTCACCGCCGTGGATGTGCGCGTTCTCCATGGCGATGGAGAGGCCGAGCCCACTGCCCTCCGACCGCGGCCGGGAGGCGCTGGCCTTGTAGAACCGGTCGAACACGTGCGGCAGCACGTCCTGGGGGATCCCCGGACCGTGGTCCCGTACCTCGATGACCAGCTCGTTGCCCTCGGTCCGCACCCGTACGCCCACCGGCGAACCCCCGTGCTTGAGGGCGTTGCCGATCAGGTTGGCCAGGATCACGTCCAGCCGGCGCGGATCGAGCCGGACCATCATGCCGCGCTCCGCGTCCAGGTCCACCGCGTCCAGCCAGGCCCGCGCGTCGATGCACGCGGTCACCTGGTCGGCGACGTCGACCGTGTCCAGCACCAGCCGGGCCGTGCCCGCGTCGAAGCGGGTCACCTCCATCAGGTTCTCCACCAGGTCGTTGAGCCGCCGGGTCTCGCTGACCACCAGATGCACGGCGGGCGCGATCATCGGGTCGAGGGTGTCCGCCTCGTCCTCCAGCACCTCGGCCACCGCCGTGATCGCGGTCAGCGGGGTCCGCAGCTCGTGCGACATGTCGGCGACGAACCGGCGGCTCGCCTCCTCCCGCGCGCTCATGTCCGCGACCTTCTTCTCCAGCGATCCGGCCGTTTTGTTGAACGTACGGGAGAGATCGGCGAGTTCGTCCGTGCCGGACACCTCCAGCCGGGTGTCGAGCTTGCCCTCGCCGAGCTTGCGGGCCGCGTCGCCGAGCCGCTGCACCGGACGCAGCACCGTCGTCGCGGCGGCCTGCGCCAGCAACGCCGAGCCGACCAGCGCGAGGGCGGTGGCGATCCCCAGCGACCAGGCCAGCGAGTTGAGGTCCTGCCGCTCCTGGTCGAGGGACTTGAGCATGTAGCCGGTCGGGCCGCCGCCGATGATCCGCGTACCGGCGACCAGATACGGCGTGCCCGCGATGCTCGTCCGCTGCCAGAACAGGTGGTACTCGTGCTCGTTGCTCGACGTCAGCGACTGCTTGCGGGCCACCTGCTTCTGCAACGAGTCCGGCACATCGGCCAGGGTGAAGCTGTCCAGGTCGGAGTAGCCCACGATCGGCTTGCCGCGCTCGCGTTCGGCCTCCAGCAGCACGCTGTAACCCGGGCTGCTGGACGCCATCTCACCGGCGGCCCGCTGGAGGTCGTCCTTGGTGGGACCGGTCGGCAGCCCGGCCGCGGTCTCCTGCATCTGCCGCCGGAAGTCGTCGAGCGCGGTGTCCTGGGTACGGGTCAGCACGGCCTCGCGGTTGAGCCAGTACGCGATCCCCGAAGCGGAGACCGCGGCCGTCAGCGCCACCAGCGCGAACACCACGACCAGGCGCAGCCGCAGACTGGTCCAGCGCAGACCGGCGCGCAGGGACCGCTTGGCGGTTTCGGTCACTGAGGCGAGTCCAGCCGGTAGCCCACGCCCCGCACCGTACGGATCAGGGTCGGCGAGGACGGCACGTCCTCCACCTTCGCGCGCAGCCGCTGCACACAGGCGTCCACCAGACGGGAGTCGCCCAGGTAGTCGTGCTCCCACACCAGGCGCAGCAACTGCTGCCGGGACAGGGCCTGGCCGGGCCGGCGGCTCAGCTCCAGCAGGAGCCGCAGCTCGGTCGGCGTGAGCTGCAGATCCTCACCGTCCTTGGTGACGGTCATGGCGGAGCGGTCGATCACCACGTTGCCGAAGGTCGCCGAGTCGGTCGACTCGCGCTCCCCCCGGCGCAGCACCGCCCGGATGCGGGCGTCGAGCACCCGTCCCTGGACAGGTTTCACCACATAGTCGTCCGCGCCGGACTCCAGTCCCACCACGACGTCGATGTCGTCGCTGCGCGCGGTCAGCAGAATGATCGGCAGCTGGTCGGTGCGGCGGATACGCCGACACACCTCGAAACCGTCGATCCCGGGCAGCATCACATCCAGCACGACCAGGTCGGGCCGCTGCTCGCGCAGCAGCTCCAGGCCGTCCTCTCCCGTCGCCGCGGTGGCCACACGGTGGCCCTGGCGTGACAACGAGAGTTCGAGGGCCGTGCGGATGGCGTCGTCGTCCTCGATCAGCAACAGGAAAGGCACGAACGTCATTCTGGCCCATGGTGGCGCTTCAGTTCGACCTGTGGCCCGGTCCGATTGTCCGGGCACGGCCCCGACCACCCCTGTGACAGGCCTGTGACAGTCGGGGGACAGCGCCATGAAACTGCCCCGGCAAGCTCTTCGACAACAGGGAACGAACGGACTCCACCGATAGGGGGCGCGAGATGAACGCACTGCACAGCACCAGCTCAAGCGCAGTTGTCACGCGTCTCCACGACGTCGGGCGGAGCACGGAGAGGTCCGGCGCCACGGGGGGTGCCTCCCTGCTCGAGCGCAGCCGAGAGCTTGGGGGAGTACGGGGGTGTGTTCGGAGCGCCGGGCGTCAGCACCAGACGGTGGCGGAGCAGGTGCGCATGCCGTACATGACGGTGCTCGACGCGCCCAAGGGGGCGACGAGCGCGTACGGGGAAGCCACGGGGGATCGCACGGCCAGGGCGGGAGACGCGGACGCCGAAGCGGCGTTCACGGCCTACGTCCAGGAGCGACGGGCCTCCCTGTACGCGACCGCCTACCACCTGACCGGTGACCGGTTCGAGGCCGAGGACCTGCTGCAGAGCGCCCTCTTCTCGACGTACCGGGCGTGGGACCGGATCAGCGACAAGGCGGCGGTCGGCGGCTATCTGCGCCGCACCATGACCAATCTGCACATCAGCGCCTGGCGCAGGCGCAAGCTCAACGAATACCCGACCGAGGAGCTGCCGGAGACGGTGGGCGACACGGACGCGATGCGCGGCACGGAGCTGCGGGCGGTGCTGTGGCAGGCGCTCGCCCGGCTGCCCGAACTCCAGCGCACGATGCTGGTCCTGCGGTACTACGAGGGCCGCACCGACCCGGAGATCGCGTCGATCCTCGACATCAGTGTCGGCACGGTGAAGTCCAGCATCTGGCGCTCCCTGCGCCGGCTGCGCGAGGACGAGGTCCTCAGCTTCGGACGTGACGAGCAGGAGTCCTTCGGCGAGTTGGTGGCCTGAGGCTGGGCCCTTCGTCTCGGGGGAGGCGGGGGCCACGGGGGAGTACGGGGGAGCAGTAAAAAACGGGGACCGAGGGGGTTCGGGGGAACCACGGGGGAACGGCCCGTCGCTTCGGGGGAGGCGCGGGTCACGGGGGAGACACAGCGGGGTCGTACGGGCCGGGGGGTCCTGTACGGCCCCGCTTTCTCTCTACTCCGGGACCGGCGCCCCCACGCCCGCCCGGCGGCACCGCCCCGCCGCCGCGGCGGCGAACCGCCCCAGCGCCTCCTCCTTGCCACAGGGGTACGCCCCCAGGGCGGTCTGGCGGGCCACGATGCGGCGTTCGGCCCGCATCAGCCGCCAGCCCCGCCGCAGCAGGAACGGCACCGACTTGCGGCCCTCGCGCAGATCCCGCACCAGCCGCCGCCGGAACGTGGTGGACGGGCGGCCGCGCAGACACAGCGCGTCGGCCAGCAGCCCCAGGTCCTGGCAGCGTTCGACGATGTCCGCCGCGAAGATGCCCTCCGCCACGAACAGCGGTGACCGCTCGATGTGGAAGGCCTCGTGGTCCGTACGGGAGCTGGTGGCGATGTCGTACACCGGAACGTCCGTACGGCCGCACCGGCACAGCTCGGCGATGGCGGCCACCGCCGCGTCCGCGTCCCAGGACCCGGCGGAGTCCCAGTCGATGTCCGTGGAGCCCGGCACCCGGGGCAGCGTCGGGTCGTCGTGCTCCTTGTAGAAATCGTCCAGGCGCAGCACCGGCAGACCGGTGCGGGCGGCCAGGACGGACTTGCCGGAGCCGGAGGGGCCCGCGAGCAGCACGACGCGGGTCGGGATCGGTTGGGAACTCACAGAACAGAAGTGTGAGGCATTGACCCGCGCAGGGGACCCCTCGGGCCTCCTGTTGGTATCCAGCATCACACCTCAACTACTCTGCGCGCACAGACGATTACCCAACCAGATCGATCAGGTGGAAAACATGGCACTTCATGCACGTAAGCCCGAACGTCGCGTCCTGCTGCGTGCCGGTCTGACCCTCACCGCGCTGGGGGCCGCCCTGGGGGCCGGTGCGGGCTCCGCGGGGGCCGTTCAGCTGCCCCCGGTCGCGGAGATCCCGGACCAGGGCGCCTCGGCGCTCCAGGCGGTCGGCGAGACGGCCGGACCGGCGGTGACCAGCGCGCTCGGGACCTCGCTGACCGAGAGTGTCGCCCCGATCACCGAGCTCCAGCTGGACCCGCTGGCCAACACCGGGGTGGACCCCCTGGACAACGCCGTGGGCACCCAGATCGCGGACTTCAAGCCGCTGACCACGGCCGTCCTGACGGACCCGATCACCAGCGGCGGCTCGCTGGGCGACCTGCCGGTGGTGGGGACGGTCACCGGGCTCATCACCGGCTGACGCCCGGCGCGGAGAGACGGCGGACGGGGCCGCCCCGGGGTGGGAGGGCGGCCCCGTCCGGGCATCGGGTGGGTGTCAGTACGAGGAGCCGGCGGCCCCCAGGGCGCCCGTCGGGTGCCACACCGTCTTGGTCTCCAGGAACGCCGTCAGGCGGTGCGTGCCGGGGGAGGCCGACCAGTCCGCGGAGTCCGCCGCGCCGTCCGCGTCCGCCGGCCCCGGGCGCAGTACGCGCTTCAGGTTGTCCGCCGCCGCGATCTCCAGCTCCTTCGCCAGGGCGGTGTCCGCGCCGGTGAGGTCGATCGCGTTGACGTCCTGGTGGGCGGCGAGCGGGGCCGCCAGCTCCGCCGTGACGCCCGACAGGACGTTGACCACGCCGCCGGGCACGTCGGAGGTGGCGAGCACCTCGCCCAGCGACAGCGCGGGCAACGGGGCGTCGGCCGAGGCGACGACGACCGCCGTGTTGCCGGTCGCGACGACCGGGGCGATCACCGAGACCAGGCCGAGGAACGACGACTTCTGCGGTGCGAGGACCGCGACCACGCCCGTCGGCTCGGGGGTGGAGAGATTGAAGAAGGGGCCCGCGACCGGGTTCGCCCCGCCGGAGATCTGCCCGATCTTGTCGGTCCAGCCCGCGTACCAGACCCAGCGGTCGATCGCCGCGTCCACCACGGCCGCCGCCTTGGACTTCGACAGCCCCTCGGAGGCGGCCACCTCACGGACGAACTGGTCCTTGCGGCCCTCCAGCATCTCCGCGACGCGGTAGAGGACCTGGCCGCGGTTGTACGCGGTCGCGCCCGACCAGCCGCCGAACGCCTTGCGCGCGGCCACGACCGCGTCGCGCGCGTCCTTGCGGGAGGACTGCGGCGCGTTGGCGAGCCACGCACCCTTGGAGTCGGTCACCTCGTACACCCGGCCGCTCTCGGAGCGGGGGAACTTGCCCCCGACGTACAGCTTGTAGGTCTTGAAGACGCCAAGTCGGTTCTGCTCAGACATCGAGGTACGCCTCCAGGCCGTGGCGGCCGCCCTCGCGGCCGTAGCCCGACTCCTTGTAGCCGCCGAACGGCGACGTCGGGTCGAACTTGTTGAACGTGTTGGCCCAGACGACGCCCGCGCGGAGCTTGTTCGCCACCGCGAGGATGCGGGAGCCCTTCTCCGTCCAGATGCCGGCCGAGAGGCCGTACTGACTGTTGTTCGCCTTGGCGACCGCCTCGTCCGGGGTGCGGAAGGAGAGGACGGAGAGCACCGGGCCGAAGATCTCGTCGCGGGCCACCGTGTGCGCCTGGGTGACGTTCGTGAAGAGCGTCGGGGCGAACCAGTAACCCGACGACGGCAGTTCGCAGGGGGCGCTCCAGCGCTCCGCGCCCTCCGCCTCGCCGGTCTCCACCAGGGAGGTGATCCGGGCGAGCTGTTCGGAGGAGTTGATCGCGCCGATGTCGGTGTTCTTGTCCAGCGGGTCGCCCAGGCGCAGCGTGGACAGCCGGCGCTTCAGGGCGTCCAGCACCTCGTCCTGGACCGACTCCTGGACCAGCAGCCGGGAACCGGCGCAGCAGACCTGGCCCTGGTTGAAGAAGATCCCGGTGACGATGCCCTCGACGGCCTGGTCGATCGGCGCGTCGTCGAACACGATGTTCGCGCCCTTGCCGCCCAGCTCCAGGGTGACCTTCTTGTCCGTGCCCGCGACGGAGCGCGCGATGGCCTTGCCCACGGCGGTCGAACCGGTGAAGGCGACCTTGTTCACGTCCGGGTGCGTGACGAGTGCCTCGCCCGCGTCCCCGTAACCGGTGAGGATGTTGACGACGCCCTTGGGGAGTCCCGCCTGGCGGCAGATGTCCGCGAAGAACAGAGCGCTGAGCGGGGTCGTCTCGGCGGGCTTCAGGACCACCGTGTTGCCCGTGGCGAGCGCCGGGGCGATCTTCCACGCGAGCATCAGCAGCGGGAAGTTCCACGGGATGACCTGACCGGCCACGCCCAGCGGCCGGGGGTTCGCCCCGTACCCCGCGTGGTCCAGCTTGTCGGCCCAGCCCGCGTAGTAGAAGAAGTGCGCCGCGACCAGCGGGAGGTCCGCGTCGCGGGTCTCCTTGATCGGCTTGCCGTTGTCGAGGGTTTCGAGAACGGCGAGCTCGCGGCTGCGCTCCTGGATGATCCGGGCGATCCGGAACAGGTACTTGGCGCGCTCGGAGCCGGGCAGCGCCGACCACTTCTCGAACGCCTTGCGGGCCGCCTTCACGGCCCGGTCCACGTCCGCCGCGCCGGCCTGCGCGACCTCGGAGAGGACTTCCTCGCTGCTCGGCGAGACGGTCTTGAAGACCTTGCCGTCGGCTGCCTCGGTGAACTCGCCGTCGATGAACAGCCCGTAGGAGGGGGCGATGTCGACGACGGCGCGGGACTCCGGCGCCGGTGCGTACTCGAATGCGGATGCCATGGCTATCAGTCCACCGTCACGTAATCGGGGCCGGAGTAACGGCCGGTGCTGAGCTTCTGGCGCTGCATCAGCAGGTCGTTGAGCAGGCTGGACGCGCCGAACCGGAACCAGTGCGGGGCCAGCCAGTCCTCGCCCGCGGTCTCGTTCACCAGCACCAGGAACTTGACCGCGTCCTTGGTGGTGCGGATCCCGCCGGCCGGCTTCACGCCGATCTGCGTACCGGTCTGCGCCCGGAAGTCGCGGACGGCCTCCAGCATGAGGAGCGTGTTGGCGGGGGTGGCGTTGGTGGCCACCTTGCCGGTCGAGGTCTTGATGAAGTCGGCGCCCGCCAGCATCCCGATCCAGGAGGCCCGGCGGATGTTGTCGTACGTGGACAGCTCACCGGTCTCGAAGATCACCTTGAGGCGGGCGGGGCCGCACTCCGCCTTCACGGCGAGGATCTCCTCGTACACCTTCAGGAACCGGCCGGAGAGGAACGCCCCCCGGTCGATCACCATGTCGATCTCGTCGGCCCCGGCCGCCACGGCGTCGCGGACGTCCGCGAGCTTGACGTCCAGCGCGGCACGGCCCGCCGGGAAGGCGGTCGCCACGGACGCCACCTTCACGCCGGAGCCGGCCAGCGCGGCGGCGGCGGTGGCCGCCATGTCGGGATAGACGCAGACCGCGGCGGTGCGCGGGGCGGTGCGGTCGGTCGGGTCGGGGTTGACGGCCTTGGCGGCGAGAGCCCGGACCTTGCCCGGGGTGTCCGCGCCTTCCAGCGTCGTCAGGTCGATCATCGAGATGGCGAGATCGATGGCGTACGCCTTGGCCGTCGTCTTGATCGAACGGGTTGCGAGGGAGGCGGCGCGCGCTTCGAGGCCGACGGCGTCGACGCCGGGCAGCCCGAACAGGAAGCGGCGCAGCGCACTGTCGGACGCCGTCGCGTCGGAGAATGCGGGAGCAGTGGTGGGCATGGTCACCAGGGGAGCATATCTACGCGCGTAGCGACCTGTACAGAGGGCCAGGTCATCCGTGCGTCCCGCACCCCGCACCCGCGCGTCCTCCCTCGGGACGCCACGGCCCGGCGGCGGGCGGCCGTGCGGTGCGTCCGCTGCGCCGCCCTCCGCGCCCGTCAGGCAGAATCGGCCCCATGACGAGCCCCACACCTCCCGCGGAGCCGCCCCCCGCGACACGGACCTACCGCTCCGTCGCCGCACTGGTCTGCGGGTCGCTGCTGCTCCTGCTGATCGCCTGGATGGCCGGCGACGCCATGATCCGGGGCGAGGGACGGGTGCCCTGGCTGGCGACGGCCGCGCTGCTCCTCGTGGTGCCGCTGGTCGTGGCGTTCACCCTGCGGCCCGCCGTCTTCGCGGACGACGAGCGCATCCGGGTCCGCAACCCGTTCCGGACGATCCAGCTGCCCTGGACCGAGGTCGCCGACGTACGGGCTTCGTACTCCTCCGAGCTGCTCGCCCAGGACGGCACGAAGTACCAGCTGTGGGCGATCCCGGTCTCCCTGCGCGCCCGCAAGCGCGCGGCGCGCGGCGCGGCCCGCGCGGCGCACGACGACCCCTACGGCCGCACCTCCGTCAGCGCCGACGTCCGCGACTCCGCCGCGCGCACCGCACCCGCCGACCAGAGCGTCCGCGATCTGCGGGACATCGCCGAGCGGGCCGGCGACACGACCGCCGAGGGCGCGGACCGGGGCTCCGTGCGCTGGGCGTACGAAGTGATCGCCCCGGCCGTCGCGGGGGCCGTCCTGCTTGTGGTGGTGGGGGCGCTCGGCTGAGCCCGACGCCTTCGAACACCGAAGGGCCGGTACCCGGGGAGGGGTACCGGCCCTTCGGCGTGAAAGCGGTCGTCAGATCCCCGCTGCCGCCGCCAGGTCCCGCTTGATCCCGGCGAGCAGTTCGGCGCCCCGGGCCCGCGCGGCGGGCAGCCCGGCCGCGTCCGCCACCGGGACGACGACCTCCAGGTAGCACTTCAGCTTCGGCTCGGTGCCGCTCGGGCGGACGATCACCCGGGCGCCCTCCAGCTGGTAGCGCAGCCCGTCGGTGGGCGGCAGCCTGTCCGTGCCCCGCGCCAGGTCCTCGGCCGAGGTGACGGCGAGACCGGCCAGCCCGGTCGGCGGCTGCTCGCGGAGCCGGGCCATGGCGTCCGCGATGACCGACAGGTCCTCCACCCGCACCGAGAGCTGGTCGGTGGCGTGCAGACCGTGCGCGAGCGCCAGGTCGTCCAGCAGATCCAGGAGCGTACGGCCCTGCTCCTTGAGTACGGAGGCGAGCTCGGCGACGAGCAGGGCGGCGGTGATGCCGTCCTTGTCGCGGACGCCCTCGGGGTCGACGCAGTAGCCGAGCGCCTCCTCGTACCCGTACCGCAGGCCGTCCACCCGGGCGATCCACTTGAAGCCGGTCAGCGTCTCCTCGTAACCGAGGCCCGCCTTCTCCGCGATCCGGCCGAGCAGCGACGACGACACGATCGACTCGGCGAACACGCCGCTCACGCCCCGCTCCACCAGGTGCGCGGCCAGCAGCGCGCCCACCTCGTCGCCGCGCAGCATCCGCCAGCCGCCCTCCGTGGCGGTGTCGGGCACGGCGACTGCGCAGCGGTCCGCGTCCGGGTCGTTGGCGATGACCAGGTCCGGCGCCGCCCGGCGCGCGGTGGCGAAGGCGAGATCCATCGCGCCGGGCTCCTCCGGGTTGGGGAAGGCCACGGTGGGGAACGCGGGGTCGGGCTCGGCCTGCTCGGTGACGAGGACCGGTGCCGGGAACCCGGCCCGCTCGAACGCGGCGGTCAGCACGGAGGTGCCGACGCCGTGCATCGCGGTGTAGACCGCGCGAGCCGTACGGGGGCTGTCGGGGGCCAGGACCGCGTCCGTACGGGCCAGGTAGGCGGCCAGGACCTCGTCCCCGAGGGTCTCCCAGCCGTCCTCGGGGCGCTCCACGCCCGCCAGCGGGCCGACCGCGTCGATGGCGGCGGCGATCTCGCCGTCGGCCGGAGGCACGATCTGTGAGCCGTCGCCGAGGTAGACCTTGTAGCCGTTGTCGCGCGGCGGGTTGTGGCTGGCGGTGACCTCGACCCCGGCGACCGCGCCCAGATGCCTTATGGCGTACGCCAGTACGGGGGTGGGGAGCGGGCGGGGCAGCACGGCGGCGCGCAGCCCGGCCCCGGTCATCACGGCCGCCGTGTCGCGCGCGAAGTCTTCCGACTTGTAGCGGGCGTCGTAGCCGATGACGACGAGCCCGCCCTCCTCGCCCTGGGCCTTCAGATACGCGGCGAGGCCCGCCGCCGCCCGGATCACCACGGACCGGTTCATCCGCATCGGCCCGGCTCCCAGCTCCCCGCGCAGCCCGGCGGTGCCGAACTGGAGCGTGCCCGCGAAGCGGGCCGCGAGCTGCTGGGTGTCACCCGCCTCGATGATCGCGCCCAGCTCCGCGCGCGTCTCGGGGTCGGGGTCCTCGGCCAGCCAGGTCCTGGCCTGCGCGATGAGGTCGTGCTGCACGGGGGCCGCCTTTCGGGGGGTGTGCGGAAGGGGGGTACGGGGGTGGGGTGCGGGTGGGGCGGGTGCGGGTGGGGAGGGGTGGGCGCTGCGCGGGCTGTTCCCCTCCCCGCCCCTTCCCGAAACCGGGGCTCCGCCCCGGGCCCCGGTCCTCAAACGCCGGACGGGCTGAAAAATACGCAGCCGGGGCGGGCTGGTAACGCAGTCGAACAGGCTGGAAATGCAGCCGGACCGGCTGCGGCACGCCCTAGACGCGCTCCAGCACCCTTGCCAGCAGCGCGCCCATCCGGGTCGCCGAGTCGCGGCCGGCCTGGAGGACCTCCTCGTGGTTGAGGGGTTCTCCGGACAGGCCCGCCGCCAGGTTGGTGACGAGGGAGAGGCCGAGCACCTCGGCGCCCGCCTCCCGGGCCGCGATGGCCTCCAGGACCGTGGACATGCCCACCAGGTCGCCGCCCATGACCCGGACCATGTTGATCTCGGCCGGGGTCTCGTAGTGCGGGCCGGGGAACTGGACGTAGACGCCCTCTTCGAGGGTGTCGTCGATCTCCTTGCACAGCGCGCGCAGCCGCGGGGAGTACAGGTCGGTCAGGTCGACGAAGTTGGCGCCGATGATCGGGGAGGCGGCCGTCAGGTTGATGTGGTCGCTGATCAGGACCGGCTGTCCCGGGCGCATCCCATCGCGCAGACCGCCGCAGCCGTTCGTCAGGATGACGGTCCCGCAGCCCGCGGCCACCGCCGTACGGACCCCGTGGGCGACGGCGGCGACGCCCCGGCCCTCGTAGAAGTGCGTGCGGCCGAGGAAGACCAGCACGCGCTTCTCGCCGATCCTGTACGAGCGGACCGTGCCGCCGTGGCCCTCGACGGCGGGCGCCGGGAAGCCGGGCAGGTCGGTCACGGGGAACTCGGCCTCCGGGACGCCGAGTGCTTCGCCCGCGGGCGCCCAGCCGGAGCCCATGACCAGGGCGACGTCATGGGTCTCGGCGCCGGTCAGCTCGCGCAGGCGTGCGGCGGCCCCGGCGGCGGCTGCCCGCGGGTCGGCCTGGATGTTGTCCGGAATAACAGATGCGTTCACGCGGACGAGCGTAACCGCTCAATCCCTACGCGCGTAGATGTACTGGCGCAAAGACGCGCCGCGGGTCTTTGTGCTTTTGCACGAACACGGCGCGACCGGGCCCCGGTCCGCCCTGGTCAGCAGGGGCGCTTGCGCAGTTCCATCACATAGTCGTGCGGTGCGCCGGCGGATTCCGCGGCGTCCGCGATCTCGCCGAGATAGCGCGCCGAGGGCAGCCCGCCCTCGTAGCCGTTCAGCACGTACATCCAGGCCGGCTCCTCGCCGTCCAGGGTGTGCACCCGCACCCGCATCCGCCGGTAGATATCGAGCCCGACACCCTCCCAGCGGTCCATCGAGTCCTCGTCCATCGGCGCCAGGTCGTACAGCGCGACGAAGACCTGGGAGCGCGGCGCCTCGACCACGGTGGCCAGCGCCCCCTCCCAGCCCATCTGCTCCCCGCCGAAGGTCAGCCGCCAGCCGTTGAGCCAGCCGGTGCTGCGCATCGGGGAATGCGGAGCGCGGCGGGTCATGAGCCGCGCGTCGAGGTTGCCGGCGTACGCGGCGTAGAGCGACATGGGACCGAGGGTACGGGAGGTGGGCGCGGGAGCGGCGGTTCCTGTGACGAAGGCCCCGGTCGGGGGGGTGCGGGGCGGGTCCCCGGTTTCGTTCCCGGCGGTTCGTTCCCGTGCGGCGGACGCCCTCTTTCCCGTATGGAGGGCCCCGGGGCGAAGCACCTTGGCGCGTGCGGGACAATGGAGTACGTACTGCATTCCCCCGGGGCGATCCCCCGGACCCCCGGCCGGGGCGGCAGACGGCCGCGGGTTACACAACGCGAGGCGGACTTTTCGTGACCCGGATCGTGATCATCGGCGGCGGCCCCGGCGGCTACGAGGCAGCCCTGGTGGGCGCCCAGCTCGGCGCGGAGGTGACCGTCGTCGACTGCGACGGTCTGGGCGGGGCCTCGGTCCTCACCGACTGCGTGCCCTCGAAGACCCTGATCGCCACGGCCGAGGTGATGACCACCTTCGACTCCTCGTACGAGGAGCTGGGCATCATCGTCGCCGACGACACCCCGCACGTGGAGCAGGCCGCCCGGGTCGTCGGCGTGGACCTCGGCAAGGTCAACCGCCGGGTCAAGCGCCTCGCGCTCGCCCAGTCCCACGACATCACCGCCTCCGTCACCCGGGCCGGCGCCCGCGTGATGCGCGGCCGGGGCCGGCTCGACGGGCTCCAGGCCGCCGACGGGTCGCGCCAGGTCGTCGTCACCGCCGCCGACGGCACCGAGGAGCGGCTCACCGCCGACGCCGTGCTGATAGCGACCGGCGGCCACCCCCGGGAGATCCCGGACGCGCAGCCCGACGGCGAGCGCATCCTGAACTGGACCCAGGTCTACGACCTCGACGAGCTTCCCGAGGAGCTCATCGTCGTCGGATCCGGTGTCACCGGCGCCGAGTTCGCCGGGGCCTACCAGGCACTCGGCTCGCGCGTCACCCTCGTCTCCTCCCGCGACCGGGTACTGCCCGGCGAGGACCCGGACGCCGCCGCCGTCCTGGAGGACGTCTTCCGCCGCCGCGGGATGAACGTCATGGCCCGCTCCCGCGCCCAGTCCGCCAAGCGCGTCGGCGACCGGGTCGAGGTGACGCTGGCCGACGGCCGGGTCATCACCGGCTCGCACTGCCTGATGGCGGTCGGGGCGATCCCGAACACCGCGGGCATGGGCCTGGAGGAGGCCGGCGTACGGCTCAAGGAGTCCGGGCACGTCCTCACCGACCGGGTCTCGCGCACCAGCGCCCCCGGCGTCTACGCGGCCGGTGACGTCACCGGGATCTTCGCGCTGGCCTCGGTCGCCGCGATGCAGGGCCGCATCGCGATGTACCACTTCCTGGGTGACGCGGTCGCCCCGCTGAACCTCAAGGCCGTCTCCGCCAACGTCTTCACCGACCCGGAGATCGCCACCGTCGGCTACAGCCAGGCCGAGGTGGACGCGGGCAAGATCGAGGCCCGGATGGTGAAGCTGCCGCTGCTGCGCAACCCGCGCGCCAAGATGCAGGGCATCCGCGACGGCTTCGTCAAGATCTTCTGCCGCCCCGGTACGGGGATCGTGGTCGGCGGCTGCGTGGTCGCGCCGCGCGCCAGCGAGCTGATCCACCCCATCTCGATCGCGGTCGACAACAACCTGACGGTGGAACAGATCGCAAACGCATTCACCGTGTACCCGTCCCTGTCCGGATCGATCGCCGAAGTGGCCCGGCAGCTGCACACCCGCAAGCTCACGGGCGAGGGCTGAGAGCCCGGGAAGCGCGGCATTTCCGGCATCTCGCCGCAACTGGGCGGCAGTCCGGCGGCGCGGCGATCGCTTGACGATCACCGCCGAACAACAAAGGGGCCTCCTATACCACTTGGAGGCCCCTTTGAAGTACAACTTCTGTTATTCGGCGCAAACTGCTGAAAACTCACCGGCGGCCAGGTTACTGTCAGTTTCGTGTTCGCTGCAGAACGTCGTCAGTTGATCCTCGAAATGGTGCGTGCCAACGGGGCGGTATCGCTCCGTGAGCTCGCCCGCGTCGTCCAGACCTCCGAAGTGACCGTACGGCGGGACGTGCGGGCACTGGAGGCAGAAGGACTCCTCGACCGCCGGCACGGCGGTGCGGTCTTGCCGGGCGGTTTTACGCGGGAGTCCGGCTTTCCGCAGAAATCCCATCTCTCCACCGCGGAGAAGACTGCCATCGCCGACCTGGCCGCAGGCCTCGTCGGCGAGGGCGAGGCCATTGTGGTCGGCGCCGGCACGACCACGCAGGAGCTGGCCCGCCGGCTCGCGCGGGTCCCCGGTCTGACCGTCGTCACCAACTCCCTGCTGGTGGCCCAGGCGTTGGCCCATGCCAACCGGGTCGAAGTCGTCATGACCGGCGGCACCCTGCGCGGGAGCAACTACGCGCTGGTGGGCAGCGGGGCCGAGCAGTCCCTCCAGGGGCTGCGGGTCTCCCGGGCCTTCATCTCCGGGAGCGGACTCACGGCGGAGCGTGGCCTGTCCACCTCCAACATGCTCTCGGCCAGTGTCGACCGGGCTCTCGTGCAGGCCGCCGCGGAGGTGGTCGTCCTGGCGGACCACACCAAGCTCGGCTCGGACACCATGTTCCAGACGGTGCCCACCGAACTGATCACCCGTCTGGTGACGGACGAGCCCCCGCTCCACGACGAGCGGGCCGCCGCCGAGCTCCAGTCCCTGGCGGACCAGGGTGTGGAGATCACGGTGGCCGGCCCGGACGCGGACGCGTCCGGCGGGGACGGCCCCCCACCGGGGCGTCAGCCCCGCCGGGACATGCCGCTCCCCGGCCAGCGGCGCACGCAGAACGGCGGTCTCGGGCCGCAGCTCCGCAGCGCTTCCGCCTTGGCGGACGTACCGGGCGAACGGGCCCGCGTGGCGGACCTGCGGCGGCGGTAGGGCCGCCTTTCAGCCCCTCCGGCGTTTGAGGAGCGGGGTCCGGGGCGGAGCCCCGGGTTCGGGAAGGGGCGGGGCGGGGAGAGGCCCCGCGCAGCGGCCGACCACGCCGGGCGCACGGGCGGAGCCCCGGGTTCACGCCCCCTACTTCAGCCCGCGCAGCGTCAGCCGCAGCAGCCGCTCCGCCAACTCCGGGTCATCGGGCGACTGCTCGGCCGCCAGCGCGATCGCGTTGGTGAGCTGGAGCAGATCGTCGATCGAGACGTCCGCCCGGACCGACCCGCTCTCCTGGGCCCGGCGCAGCAGCCCCGCGCCCGCCTCCCGGAGCGGCAGATGGCACTGGACGAGTGCCGAGGTCCCGTTGCGCGAGGCGGACATCAGGCCGTGGGCCAGGCCGCGGTACTCACCCGCATGAGTGACGATCGCGCCCAGCCAGTCCACCAGCGCCCGGCACGGGGCTTCCGCCGCCGCCAGCTCCCGGGAGCGGTCCAGGAGCGAACTCAGGGCGTCCTGGAAGACCGCGTTCATCAGGGCGTCCCGGTTCGGGAAGTGCCGGTAGAGGGTGCCGATGCCCACGCCCGCCCGGCGGGCGATGTCCTCCAGCGACGCGTCCGTGCCGTGCTCGGCGAAGGACCTGCGAGCCTCGCCCACCAGCCGGTCGTGGTTCCGGCGCGCGTCCGCGCGCATCGGCCGGACCGGCGGTTGTGCCGTGCTCGTCTCGATCGGGATCGCCCCTGCCATGGCTTCCGCCCCTCCCTCGGTCCTCGGACCTTCTGTGGGTTCCAGGATGCCACTGTGACGAAGGGGCCCGGCCCGCGTCGTCACGACGTGGACCGGGCCCCTTCGGAGTGCGGCGGGCGGTCAGTCCTTGATCTCGCAGATCAGGGCGCCGGAGGAGACGGAGGCGCCGACCTCGGCGGTGAGGCTCTTGACGGTGCCGGAGCGGTGCGCGTTGAGCGGCTGCTCCATCTTCATGGCCTCCAGGACGACGACGAGGTCGCCCTCCTTGACCTCCTGGCCCTCCTCCACCGCGATCTTGACGATGGTGCCCTGCATGGGCGAGGCGAGGCTGTCGCCCGAGGCGGCGGAGCCGGCCTTCTTCGCGGCGCGGCGCTTGGGCTTCGCGCCGGCGGCGAGGCCGGTGCGGGCCAGCGACATGCCCAGCGAGGACGGCAGCGACACCTCCAGGCGCTTGCCGCCGACCTCGACGACGACGGTCTCCCGGCCCGCCTCGTCGTCCGTGTCCGCGTCGGCGGGGGCGGCGAAGGGCTTGATGTCGTTGACGAACTCGGTCTCGATCCACCGGGTGTGGACGGTGAACGGGTCCGCGGTGAAGGCGGGGTCCGCGACGACGGCACGGTGGAACGGGATGGCGGTGGCCATGCCCTCGACGGTGAACTCGGCGAGCGCGCGGGCGGCGCGCTGGAGCGCCTGTTCGCGGGTCGCGCCGGTCACGATGAGCTTGGCGAGCAGGGAGTCCCAGGCCGGGCCGATGACCGAGCCGGACTCGACGCCCGCGTCGAGGCGGACGCCGGGGCCGGTCGGCGGCGCGAAGGTGGTGACGGTGCCGGGGGCGGGCAGGAAGCCGCGGCCCGGGTCCTCACCGTTGATACGGAACTCGAAGGAGTGACCGCGCACGGCGGGGTCGCCGTAGCCGAGCTCCTCGCCGTCGGCGATGCGGAACATCTCGCGTACGAGGTCGATGCCCGTGACCTCTTCGGTGACGGGGTGCTCGACCTGGAGGCGGGTGTTGACCTCAAGGAAGGAGATCGTGCCGTCGACGCCGACGAGGAACTCGACCGTCCCGGCGCCGACGTAGCCGGCCTCCTTGAGGATCGCCTTGGACGCCGCGTACAGCTCGTCGTTCTGCGCCTGCGTCAGGAAGGGGGCCGGGGCCTCCTCCACGAGCTTCTGGTGGCGGCGCTGGAGCGAGCAGTCACGGGTGGAGACGACGACCACGTTGCCGTGGGTGTCGGCCAGGCACTGGGTCTCCACGTGGCGCGGCTTGTCGAGGTAGCGCTCGACGAAGCACTCGCCCCGGCCGAACGCCGCGACGGCCTCGCGCACCGCGGAGTCGTACAGCTCCGGGATCTCCTCCAGGGTGCGGGCCACCTTCAGGCCGCGACCGCCGCCGCCGAAGGCGGCCTTGATCGCGACCGGCAGTCCGTTCTGCTCGGCGAACGCGACGACCTCGTCGGACCCGGAGACCGGGTCCGGGGTGCCGGCCACCAGCGGGGCCCCCGCGCGCTGGGCGATGTGCCGGGCGGCCACCTTGTCGCCCAGGTCGCGGATGGCCTGCGGCGGCGGGCCGATCCAGGTCAGCCCGGCGTCCAGGACGGCCTGGGCGAACTCCGCGTTCTCCGACAGGAATCCGTACCCGGGGTGGATCGCGTCCGCCTCCGAGTCCTTGGCGGCCTGCAGCACCTTGGCCATGTCCAGGTAGCTGGCGGCCGGGGTGTCACCGCCCAGGGCGAACGCCTCGTCTGCGGCCCGGACATGCAACGCGTCCCGGTCCGGCTCGGCGTAGACCGCGACGCTCGCGATCCCCGCGTCCCGGCACGCCCGAGCAACGCGGACAGCGATTTCGCCACGGTTGGCGATGAGCACCTTGCGCACGATGACTCCCTCCTCGAAACAAGCTGAGTTTAGGGACTACCGACACGGCTGTACGACCCGTCCCCATTGGTGAGCTTGCCCACACGGAGTGTGATCCGAGGCTTGCCCCAGTAGTGGAATCCCTTGTGGCACCACGGTACGCCGCGATCCTCAACCGCACAGTAACCAGCCGGTGTGGTGCAGGTCTCTGTCTTTAGGGTCAACGCCTCACAGCATTTCTTTGTGGGGTCCCTACGAACGGTCGATGGATTCTTTGCCCGGCGTACGGGCCTGTCCGACCCCTTGCCCGAAGGAATACCCATGAGTAGGGTCCGCGCTACGCACGTACCGCAGGTAACAGGGGGTGGATCGGTCATGCGCAGACCGGTGGCGATAGTGACCGCGCTCGTCCTGTTCGGGGAGGCGGTGGGCATCGTGCTCATCAACGCCGTCCTGGCCACGGTCGCCGAGAACCAGAACATGTCGCTCGCCGGCCTGGACCCGGACGCCATGTCCACCGGCACCTGGGTGATGGGCGGCGTCTCCGGGCTGCTGCTGGTCCTGTGCGGGCTGATCGCCCTGCTGGCCGGGGCCCGCGACCGCGCCCCGGGGCGCTTCGGACGCGTCGCCCTGATCGGCTGCGCGGTCGTGCACGGCGTCCTCGGCGCGGTCACCGTCGGCCTGGTGGGCTGGAGCGCCTTCGCGTTCATGGTGCTCGTGCTGGCCCTGCTGGTGCTCACCCTGCTGGCGTACGGGCCCGAGACCCGGGCCGAGGACGGCGTGAGCGGCGGGGCGGGCCCGGCGGAGGCCCGGACGGCCTAGAAGGCGTGCGCCGAGGTCGCCGCGGGTCTCGGACCCGCACTCCGTTACGGATCAGAACCAAGCTCCGTGACGGATCAGACTCACAGCTCCGTGACGGATCAGACCCACAGCTCCGTGACGGATCAGACCCACAGCTCCGTGACGGATCAGACCCACAGCTCCGTGACGGAGACGTCCAGCTCGCCCAGCAGTCGGCGCAGCAGCGGCAGCGAGAGCCCGATGACATTGCCGTGGTCGCCCTCGATGGAGTCGACGAACGGCGCCGAGCGGCCGTCCAGGGTGAACGCCCCCGCGACATGGAGCGGTTCGCCCGAGGCCACGTAGGCGGCGACCTCGGCGTCGCTCGGCTCGCCGAACCGTACGACCGTGGACGCCGTCGCCGAGGCCGTACGGCCCGAGGCGGTGTCGATCACGCTGTGCCCGGTCCGCAGGACGCCCGACCGGCCGCGCATCGACTTCCAGCGGGCGGTGGCCTCCTCGGCGTCGGCCGGCTTGCCCAGCGCCTCGCCGTCCAGCTCCAGCACCGAGTCACAGCCGATGACCAGGGCGCCCGCCGCCTCGGCGCGCTCCGCGACGGCCGCCGCCTTGGCCCGGGCCAGGACGAGCGCCAGCTCGGCGGGGGTCGGTGCGCTCAGGGCGTCCTCGTCCACCCCGCTGACGATCACCTCGGGAGCGAATCCGGCCTGCCGCAGCAGACCGAGACGGGCGGGGGAGGCGGAGGCGAGCACGAGACGGCGCTGATCAGTCATGCGGGCCATCGTAGAAGGGCGCGCGGGGGACGGGCGGCCACGGGCCCGCCACCCTCTCAGCGGATGCCGAGGACGAACATCGCCACCAGCATCGCCAGCGCCACCAGGACGCCCGCTCTGCGCATCATGTCCTGGGCGTCGCGCAGTTCCTTCGGCGGCTTGTTCTCGGGGTCGGACCACAACATGCTTCCGATCCTGCTGCGCCGCCCGCCCCTACGCCTGAGTACGGGTACTCAAAGCCGCCCCCGTGCGGACGGGGGCGGCTTCGCGCGCCTCAGGCCGGCCAGTACGTCCGCGCCCAGGCCCGGGGGCCCGGCTGCGGGCTGCCGCCGCGGGCGATGCGCCCCGGGTCGGACCACTGCTCGGGCGGCAACGGCGCGCCGGACGAGACGGCGGACGCCGCCACGGCGCGCGCCCGGACCACCGCCAGTGCGGCGGCCAGCTCCTCCGGGGTGGGGTTGCCCCGTACGACCTTGATCATGGGCAGACCTTTCTGCGAGCGGCTGATGGGACGCGGCTAGAGCGGGATGTTGCCGTGCTTCTTCGGAGGCAGTGATTCCCGCTTCGTACGCAGCTGACGCAGCCCCTTGACGATATGGGCCCGCGTCTCGGACGGCATGATCACCGCGTCGACGTAGCCGCGCTCGGCCGCCACGTACGGGTTGAGCAGTGCGTCCTCGTACGCCGTCATCAGCTCGGCGCGCGTGGCGTCCGGGTCCTCGGCGGCGGCGATGGTGCGGCGGTGCAGGATGTTGACCGCGCCCTGCGCGCCCATGACGGCGATCTGCGCGGTCGGCCAGGCCACGTTCAGGTCGGCGCCCAGGTGCTTGGAGCCCATCACGTCGTACGCGCCGCCGAAGGCCTTGCGGGTGATCACGGTGATCAGCGGGACCGTCGCCTCCGCGTAGGCGTAGATCAGCTTCGCGCCGCGCCGGATGATGCCGCCGTACTCCTGGTCCACGCCGGGCAGGAAGCCCGGCACGTCCACGAAGGTGATGACGGGGACGTTGAACGCGTCGCAGGTGCGGACGAAGCGCGCCGCCTTCTCGCTGGCGTTGATGTCCAGGCAGCCGGCGAACTGCATCGGCTGGTTGGCGACGATGCCGACCGGGTGGCCCTCGACCCGGCCGAAGCCGGTGATGATGTTCGGCGCGAACAGGGCCTGGGTCTCCAGGAACTCGCCGTCGTCCAGCACGTGCTCGATCGCGGTGTGCATGTCGTACGGCTGGTTCGCCGAGTCCGGGATGAGCGTGTTCAGCTCGCGGTCCTCGTCGGTGGTGGCGAGGTCCGCCTCCTCCGGGAAGACCGGGGCCTCGGAGAGGTTGTTCGACGGGAGGTACGACAGCAGCGACTTGACGTACTCGATGGCGTCCTTCTCGTCGCCCGCCATGTGGTGCGCCACCCCGGAGGTGGTGTTGTGCGTACGGGCGCCGCCCAGCTCCTCGAAGCCGACGTCCTCACCGGTGACCGTCTTGATGACGTCGGGGCCGGTGATGAACATGTGCGACGTCTGGTCGACCATCACCGTGAAGTCGGTGATCGCGGGGGAGTAGACCGCACCGCCCGCGCACGGGCCGACGATCAGCGAGATCTGCGGGATCACCCCTGAGGCGTGCACGTTGCGGCGGAAGATCTCGGCGAACAGGCCGAGCGCGACGACGCCTTCCTGGATCCGCGCGCCGCCGCCGTCGTTGATGCCGATGACCGGACAGCCGGTCTTCAGCGCGAAGTCCATGACCTTGACGATCTTCTCGCCGTAGACCTCGCCGAGCGAACCGCCGAAGATCGTGAAGTCCTGCGAGTACACGCAGACGGGGCGGCCGTCGACCGTGCCGTAACCGGTGACGACACCGTCCCCGTACGGGCGGTTCTTCTCGATGCCGAAGTTGGTGGAGCGGTGCCGGGCGAACTCGTCGAGCTCCACGAAGGAGCCCTCGTCCAGCAGCAGGTCGACCCGCTCACGGGCCGTCAGTTTGCCCTTGGCGTGCTGCTTCTCGACCGCGCGGGCCGAACCGGCGTGCGTCGCTTCGTCGATGCGGCGCGTCAGGTCCGCGAGCTTGCCCGCGGTGGTGTGGATGTCGCTTAGCGGCTCGGACATCGGGGGGCGGCTCCCTGCCTGGTCACGGGGACGACGTCTGGCACCGGTCACGGGGGGACGGCCAGCCGTCAGTCCGGCTCTGGCTACTGACTCGTAGGGTATCGGCGCGCCTCCGGAAAGGCAGTGCGTCCTTTGCCACACCTAGGCTGGGTTGCATGACACCCCCGGATGCGCCACACAACCGCTGGTCGGACCTGGACCGGCCGCCCCTCAACGTGACCGCGCTGCGGCGCGGACTGCTGCGGCCGGACGCGCTGTGGACGTCGCTGGAGGTCGTGGAGTCCACCGGATCCACCAACACCGACCTCGCCGGGCAGGCCCGTGGCGGGGCGGCGGGCGAGGGCACGGTGCTGGTCGCCGAGGAGCAGACCGCCGGGCGCGGGCGGCTGGAGCGGACCTGGACCGCACCGCCCCGCTCCGGGCTGTTCTTCTCGGTCTATCTGGAGCCCGGCGACATCCCCGTGGAGCGGTGGGGGTGGGTGCCGCTGCTGGCCGGGGTCGCCGCCGCGACCGGGCTCGCGAAGTCGGCGGGTGTCGACATGTCGCTGAAGTGGCCCAACGACCTGCTGGTCACGGTGGAGGGGAAGGAACGCAAGACGGGCGGCATCCTCGGCGAGTTCGCCGGGAACGGCATCGTCGTCGGCCTGGGCATCAACGTCTCGCTCCGCGCCGACGAGCTGCCCGCACCCACCGCCGGGTCGCTGGCGCTCGCCGGAGCGGTCTCCACCGACCGGGAGACCCTGCTGCGCGCCGTCCTGCGCTCGCTGGAGGACTGGTACGGGCGGTGGAAGGCGGCGGACGGCGACGCGGCCGCGAGCGGGCTCCAGGCCGCCTACGCGGCGGGCTGCGCGACGCTGGACCGGACCGTGCGGGCGGAGCTGCCGGGGGGGACGTCCCTGGTCGGCGAGGCGGTCGCGATCGACGGGGACGGGCGTCTTGTCCTCTCCACCGAGGGCGGGCTCCAGCGGCCGGTGTCGGCCGGGGACATCGTCCACCTGCGGGGCGCTGCGGGCGGCCTGACCTGATCGGCCATGCGGCCCCGGCGGGCGTACCGGTGGATACCGCGTATGCCTGAGATGTCACGCGCGACGCACCGATGACGGACAACCAAGGACGTGAGCTGGGGCACACCTGCCGTATCGTTGAGGCGATCCAGCGACAGATCGGCAGGGCAGTGCGCAGGGAACGGGCAGGAGGCGGCTGGTGACCGTCGGCGACACGACGTCCGGCGCGGGTGAGGAGCCCGGGTCGGACTCCTCGGTCCACGCCACACCCCACCACGAGGTCGACCACACGGTGGAACCGACCGACGACCCCCTCGCCATCCGCCTCGAAGCGCTGATCCTGGGGGCCGACCGGCGCTACACGCCCTTCCAGGCGGCCCGCACCGCCGGGGTCTCCATGGATCTGGCCTCCCGGTTCTGGCGGGCCATGGGCTTCGCCGACATCGGCCAGGCCAAGGCGCTCACCGAGGCCGACGTGCTCGCCCTGCGGCGGCTCGCCGGTCTCGTCGAGGCGGGGCTGCTCAGCGAGCCGATGGCGATCCAGGTCGCCCGCTCCACCGGGCAGACCACCGCCCGGCTGGCCGAGTGGCAGATCGACTCGTTCCTGGAGGGGCTGACCGAGCCGCCCGAGCCCGGCATGACCCGCACCGAGGTCACGTATCCGCTGGTCGAGCTGCTGCTCCCGGAGCTCCAGGAGTTCCTCGTCTACGTGTGGCGGCGCCAGCTCGCCGCCGCCACCGGCCGGGTCGTACAGGCCGCGGACGACGAGGAGATGGTCGACCGGCGGCTCGCCGTCGGCTTCGCCGACCTGGTCGGCTTCACCCGGCTGACCCGGCGCCTTGAGGAGGAGGAGCTCGGCGAACTGGTCGAGTCCTTCGAGACGACCGCCGCCGACCTGGTCGCCGCGCACGGCGGCCGGCTCATCAAGACCCTCGGCGACGAGGTCCTCTTCGCCGCCGACGACGCGGGCACCGCCGCCGAGATAGCGCTCCGGCTGATCGAGGCCATGTCCCAGGACGAGACGATGCCCGCCCTGCGCGTCGGCATCGCCTTCGGCACGGTCACCACCCGGATGGGCGATGTCTTCGGCACCACGGTGAACCTCGCCAGCCGGCTCACCTCGATAGCGCCGAAGGACGCCGTCCTGGTCGACGGGGCGTTCGCCAAGGAGCTGGTCAGGCACGGCGACGCCCCGGAGTCCGAGGCGCAGGCCGCCGAGGCCGTCGCGGCCGCCGCCGAGCGGGCCCGGGTCGCCGAGAAGGAGGGCCGCGAGCCCGACGACGAGCCGCCGCTGCCGACGTACCGCTTCGGGCTCCAGCCGATGTGGCAGCGCCCGGTGCGCGGGCTCGGTGTGGTGGAGCCGTGGCTGCTGGCCCGGCGGGGGAAGACCGGCTCCTGAGCGCGGCCCGCCCCTTGGTCGCGCCCCTGCCGTCAGGCCCGTCGTCACGCCTCCGTCCCGGTCGTTACGTCCCCGGCCCCGTCCCGCCCTGTCGGGGGCGGGCACGTCCTGTCTAGGATCCGTGACGGTAACGCTCGTTAACAGGCCGTCCATGACAGGGGTGCAGCCATGACCGTCACGTCCGAGCAGCGGTACGGGGAGTTCGTCGTCGTACGACGGCACGAGGGGCAGGACCACGTCGCCGAGCTGGTCCTCGACCGGCCCAAGGCCATGAACGCCGTCTCCACCGACATGGCCCGCTCCATCGCCGCCGCCTGCGACGCACTCGGCGCCGACCGGGACGTCCGGGCCACCGTCCTGACCTCCAGCCACGAGCGGGCCTTCTGCGTGGGCGCGGACCTCAAGGAGCGCAACTCCTTCACCGACGCCGACCTCGTACGTCAGCGGCCCACCGCCCGCGCCGCCTACACCGGGGTCCTGGAGCTGCCGATGCCGGTGATCGCCGCCGTGCACGGCTTCGCCCTCGGCGGCGGCTTCGAACTCGCCCTCGCCTGCGATGTGATCGTCGCCGACGCCACCGCCGTGGTCGGGCTGCCCGAGGTGTCCGTGGGCGTCATCCCGGGCGGCGGCGGTACGCAACTGCTGCCGCGCCGGGTGGGGGCGGCGCGCGCCGCCGAGCTGGTGTTCAGCGCCCGCCGCGTCGAGGCCGCCGAGGCCCGCGAGCTGGGGCTGGTCGACGAGCTGGTCGAGGCGGGCCGGGACCGCGAGGAGGCCCTCGCGCTGGGCGGCCGGATCGCCGCCAACTCGCCGGTCGGGCTGCGTGCGGCCAAGAAGGCGCTCCGGCTGGGGCAGGGGCTCGACCTGCGGGCGGGCCTGGAGGTGGAGGACGCGGCCTGGCGGTCGGTGGCCTTCTCCGGGGACCGGGCGGAGGGGGTGGCCGCGTTCAACGAGAAGCGGCGCCCCGACTGGCCCGGCGAGTGAACCGGAATGCTTGTTACGCAGAGTGAGAGCACTGCCGGGAAATAGTTGAAATTAGTTACGCTTCAAACTGATCAAAAGGGAACAAATCTACATAAGCTGTAGAAATGGGTGGTGACGATGAGCGGCTGCGAGCCGTGGTTTCGCTTGCGCAGACCATGGCCGCGGCCTACACGCCGCGCGAATCGTGGCGGGCGGCGGCGCTGGGCGCCTGTGAGGCGCTGAGCGGCAGTTTCGCCGCGCTCTCCGTGTGGGAGCGGGACCGGGGCAGGCTGCGGGTGCTGGTGAACGCGGGGCAACGGGCCGAGGGGGAGGAGGAGTTCCCCGAGGAGGAGGCCTACCCGGTCCATGAGTTCCCGGAGATCACCGAGTTCCTGCACGAGCGCTGGGCCGGCGGCGGCGAGCCCGACGCCTGGGTGGAGACCGCCGACGGGCAGCCCGGCGCGGGCGGTCCGGCGCGCGGCGCCCGCCCGTACTGCCACCAGCGGGTCGCGGCGCTCCGGCGGCGCGGCCGGGGCTGCTGCGTGGTCGCGCCGATCGTGCTGCACGGCCGGGCGTGGGGCGAGCTGTATGTGGCGCGGCAGGCCGGGCGGCCCGTCTTCGACCGGGCCGACGCGAACTTCGCGACCGTGCTCGCCGCCGTCGTGGCCTCCGGGATCGCCCAGACCGAGCGCCTGGAGGAGGTCCGCAAGCTGGCCTTCACCGACCCGCTGACCGGTCTGGCGAACCGTCGCGCGGTCGACATCCGGCTCGACGAGGCCGTCGAGCGGCATCGGGTCGACGACACGGTCGTCAGCCTCGTCGTCTGCGATCTGAACGGCCTCAAGGCGGTGAACGACACCCACGGCCACGCCGTCGGCGACCGTCTGCTGGAACGTTTCGGCTCCGTGCTGTCGCTGTGCGGGGCGATGCTGCCGGAGGCGCTGGCGGCCCGGCTGGGCGGCGACGAGTTCTGCCTGCTGGCGGCGGGCCCCCCGGCCGACGCGGTGGTCGGCGTCGCCACTGAGCTGTGCGACCGGGCGGCGGTGATCGAGCTGGGCGACGGGGTCGCCTGCGGGGTCGCCTCCACCGGCGACCCGATCGGCCCGGTGCGCTCGGCCCGCCGGCTCTTCCGGCTCGCGGACGCCGCCCAGTACCGGGCCAAGGCCGCCCGCTCGCTGGGCCCCGTGGTGGCCGGGCGGGACGGCGAGGTCATCCGGCTCGCGGACTCCCCGCCGAAGTCCGCGCACGACCGGCGCAGGCTGCGCGGCAACAGGCCGTGAGCCCGGGCGCGCCGCCGCTCGGGCTGAGCGCGGGCGCGACGACCGGCGCGCGGTGGCGCATCGGGTCTCGGCGCGCGGAGGCGCGTCGGGCCTCAGTGCGGTGGCGGCATCCGGTCCAGGGCGTTCTGGATCGTGCAGCCGCCCTCTCCGCGCATCCGCTGTATCCGGGACGGCACCCACACCTCGGTGGCGCCCGGGCCGACCCGGCCGAGGAGGCAGTCCTGCGGGTCGTAGCCGTTGCCCTCCACCGACAGGAGGACACCGACCCGGTCGGCGCCCGCCTTCACCTCGGTACGGATCGCCTCGTCCAGGTCCAGCGCGGCGACCGCCCGGCGCACCTCGGCCTCGTCCACCCGGCCGCCCTCCGGCACCCGGGGAAGCTTCACGCGCAGCTCCTCGTACGGCAGCGCGGGCGGTTCGGGCGGCGGCGCGAAGGTCAGCCGGGGGCCGTCCGGGCAGTCCACGTCGCGCGGGTCCTCGCGCCACCGGGACTTCGGCGACACCCGGACCGCGAAACAGCGCCGCACGGTGACCGGCTCGGGGTCGAACTTCTGGTCGTACGCCGTGCCGGACGTGCGGACGACCACCTCGACGCCGTCCCCGTCGCGGGTCGAGGCGCCCTTCACCCGCAGCACCTCCACCCCCTCGATGCCGGAGGCGATGTACCCGACCTCCTCCGCCGTGCGCGGACGCTGACCGTAGAGCCGCTCGCCCGCCTTCCTGGCCACGTCCCGCGCGGAGTCCGTGGCCTCGCCCTCGGAGGACTGGAACATTCCGCAGCCGGAGACGGAGAACAGCAACAACGGGGCGAGCAGCAGGAGTCGACGCATGCGTGCAGCCTTCCGGCAGCGCGCGCGGCGGGCAAGGCGCTCACGTACTCACCCTGTCCCGTAAGGGGCCCTGCGGGGCACCACTAGTGACATGAAGGCTTTCAATACGTACGCTGCTGAATATGGATATGCACACTGTTGTGGTGGGGACGTCCGGAACCACCGCCGAGGACGTCGTCGCCGTGGCCCGCCACGGCGCCCGGGTCGAGCTCTCCGCCGCCGCCGTGGAGGCCCTGGCCGCCGCCCGTCTCATCGTGGACGCGCTCGCCGCCAAGCCCGAGCCGGTCTACGGCGTCTCCACCGGCTTCGGCGCCCTCGCCAGCCGCCACATCAGCCCGGAACTGCGGGCGCGGCTCCAGCGCAACATCGTCCGCTCGCACGCGGCCGGCATGGGCCCCCGCGTCGAGCGCGAGGTCGTCCGCGCGCTGATGTTCCTCCGGCTGAAGACGGTCGCCTCCGGCCACACCGGCGTACGCCCCGAGGTCGCGCAGACCATGGCCGACGTGCTGAACGCGGGCATCACGCCCGTCGTCCACGAATACGGCTCGCTCGGCTGCTCCGGCGACCTGGCCCCGCTCTCGCACTGCGCGCTCACCCTGATGGGCGAGGGTGACGCGGAGGGCCCCGACGGCACCGTCCGCCCGGCGGGCGAGCTCCTCGCCGCGCACGGCATCACCCCGGTCGAGCTCCGCGAGAAGGAGGGCCTGGCCCTCCTCAACGGCACCGACGGCATGCTCGGCATGCTGGTCATGGCCCTCGCCGACCTGAAGAACCTCTACACCTCGGCCGACATCACCGCCGCCCTCTCCCTGGAGGCGCTGCTCGGCACGGACAAGGTCCTCGCCCCCGAGCTGCACGCCATCCGCCCGCACCCCGGCCAGGGCGTCAGCGCGGACAACATGCTGCGGATCCTGGCGGGCTCGGGCCTGACAGGCCATCACCAGGACGACGCGCCCCGGGTCCAGGACGCCTACTCGGTGCGCTGCGCGCCCCAGGTCAACGGCGCGGGCCGGGACACCCTCGACTACGCGGCCGTCGTCGCGGGCCGCGAGCTGGCCTCCTCCGTCGACAACCCGGTGGTGCTCGGCGACGGCCGGGTGGAGTCCAACGGCAACTTCCACGGCGCGCCCGTCGCGTACGTCCTGGACTTCCTCGCGATCGTCGCCGCCGACCTCGGCTCGATCTGCGAACGCCGTACCGACCGGCTGCTCGACAAGAACCGCTCGCACGGCCTGCCGCCGTTCCTCGCGGACGACGCCGGGGTCGACTCGGGCCTTATGATCGCCCAGTACACCCAGGCCGCCCTGGTCAGCGAGATGAAGCGGCTCGCGGTCCCCGCCTCCGCCGACTCGATCCCGTCCTCCGCGATGCAGGAGGACCACGTCTCCATGGGCTGGTCCGCGGCGCGCAAACTCCGTACGGCCGTGGACAACCTGGCCCGGATCGTCGCCGTCGAGCTGTACGCCGCGACCCGCGCCGTCGAGATCCGCGCCGCCCAGGGCCTGACCCCCGCCCCCGCCTCGCAGGCCGCCGTGGACGCGCTGCGGGCCGCCGGCGCCGAGGGTCCGGGCCCGGACCGCTTCCTCGCGCCGGACCTGGCCGCCGCCGACACGTTCGTACGGCAGGGGCGCCTGGTCGCGGCCGTGGAGCCGGTCACGGGGCCGCTGGCCTGAGCCGGTCCCGTACGTACGCACGGAAGAGGGCCCCCGCGCCATTGTTGCGGGAGCCCTCTCGCGTACGTACGGGAGCCCTCTCGCGTACGTAGCGGGATGCTCAGAGCGCCGGGCGCGTCCCGGCGCCGGAGCGGCGCACCGAGTACGTGACGAAGCCCGCGCCGAGGCCCAACAGGGCTGTGCCGCCGATGAGATACGGCGTCGTGTCCGGCCCCGGACCGGTGTCGGCGAGGAGCGCGCCGGAGGCGTCGTCGGAGCTCCCCGCGGGCCGTTCGGCGGCTCGGTCGGACGCGGCGGCCGGGGCGCCCTGAGCGCCGTTCTCACCGGTCGCGTTGGCCGACGGGACGAACCAGAGAGCGGCCAGCAGGGTGCCTGCGGCGGTGGTGGTCAGCAGTGTGCGACGAGCGACGGACACAGATTCGATCCCCTTGCGACAACCATGAGTTAGCCCCGTGGGCCGATGCTAAGCAAAGCAGCGGGTCGGTGGAAAGTCGCGGCCTCGGCGGGCCTTACGCTCCGGCCTATGAGCACAGAAGAGACATCCAGGTTTGTTCGACTTCGCGTGGAGATGGTGCTGGAGGTCACCGACCTCGACGCCCTGACCGGCACCGCCCTCGAATCCATCGCCGCCGAGTACGGGGAGCCCGTCGCGGCGGTCGCCGGGAGCGACACCGCCGAGGAGCGGATGCATGCAGAGGCCACGGTCCGGGCAGACGGTGCGGAGGCCCTCGCCTCGCTGGTCGATCCCTTCGACCTGGTCAGCGAGGTGCCCGGGGTCGAGCTGGCCCAGGCCTCCTGGAGCAGCGAGAGCATCGAGTACGACCCCGACGCGGAGGGCTGGGACGGAGCGGACGACGGCGACGAGGACCTCTTCCTGCCGCCGGACGGGGACGACGAGGAGGGGTACGGCGGCGCGGTCGCGCACAATGGGAAGAACGACGGCGAGGACGGTGACCCCGCGCAACGGGTGTGACGTGTGAGAACACCGGCCCCGGACCCGCTCACCGGCGGACCGGGGCCGCGCCGGGCGCCGGCGGAAAGCGGGGCCGGGTCGCGGGAACCACCGCTGCCGGGGACGCGTCGATGAGTGGTGTTCCCCACATCTGTCGTGGATGTGGAACGGAGCACCCTTTCCGGGTGTTCTTGGAACATTGACGGGGAATAGCGGCCTGGCGGCCCCGTCCGGGGATTCTGGGGAATCGGCAACGATGGAGAAGCGTGTGATGACGGACAGCAAGCGGCGCAGGGGCCTCATGGCCATGTCCGCACTGCTCGGCGGCGTGCTGGTGCTTTCGGCCTGTAGCGACGACGGCGACAAGGGCGGCAAGACGAACGCCGGGAGCTCGGAGTCGTCGCAGCAGGAGGTGGACGAGGCGGCAGCCGCGGACGCCTCCGAGGCGCAGATAGCGATCAAGCCGAAGAACGGCGCGACCAATGCCAGCATCAACAACGCGGCTCAGGTCACCGTTGCCAAGGGCAAGCTGACCAAGGTCGTCATGACCACGGCGGACGGCGACCCGGTCGAGGGCACGCTGGCGGCCGACGGGTCCAGCTGGAAGCCCGCGGGCCAGCTGGAGCGGTCCACCACGTACAAGATCGACGCCACGGCGGCCGACTCGAAGGGCCGTGAGGCCCACGAGAACAGCTCCTTCACCACCGTCTCGCCCGACAACAGCTTCATCGGGAACTTCACCCCCGAGGACGGCTCCACGGTCGGCGTCGGGATGCCCGTCTCGATCAACTTCAACAAGGCGATCACGGACAAGAAGGCCGTCCAGGCCGGCATCACCGTGACCTCCAGCAGCGGCCAGGAAGTCGTCGGCCACTGGTTCAACTCCCAGCGCCTGGACCTGCGCCCGGAGAACTACTGGCAGGGCGGCTCCACCGTCACCCTGAAGCTGGCCCTCGACGGCGTCGAGGGTGCGGACGGCGTCTTCGGCGTCCAGCAGAAGACCGTGACCTTCAAGGTCGGCCGTGACCAGGTCTCCACCGTCGACGTGAAGGCCAAGACGATGACGGTCACCCGCGACGGCAAGACGATCAAGACGATCCCGATCTCCGCGGGCTCGCCCGAGAACCCCACGTACAACGGTCAGATGGTGATCTCCGAGAAGCACAAGGAGACCCGGATGAACGGCGCCACCGTCGGCTTCACCGATGACGACGGCAAGGGCGAGTACGACATCAAGGACGTGCCGCACGCCATGCGCCTGTCCACGTCGGGCACCTTCATCCACGGCAACTACTGGGGCAAGGGCATCTTCGGCAACGCCAACACCAGCCACGGCTGCGTGGGCCTCGCCGATGTGAAGGGCGCGAACGACCCCAGCGCCCCCGGCGCCTGGTTCTACGACAACTCGATCGTCGGCGACGTGGTCATCGTCAAGAACTCCCCGGACAAGACCATCACCCCGGACAACGGCCTCAATGGCTGGAACATGAGCTGGTCCGAGTGGACGGCCGGCTCCCAGGCCTGATCCCACCGCCGTTCCTCATCGGCACCCCCCGTCCCCGCCCGAAGGCGGCGGCCCCGGAAGACTCCGGGACCGCCGCCTTCGGCGTGTCCGGTGTCCCTATGGCGCTGTGTCCAGCCCCGTGAGGACGCGGCGGAGGAATGCGGCGTCGGGCCCTGCCGTCGCCGTCGGCCGGGGAATGGGATGCCTGGTCTCCTGCCGCCGCGGCAAGGGCGGCCGCACGGCCAGCTCGGCCCATACTGCCTTTCCGCCCCCGGCGCGGAAGGAACCCCAGCGCCGCGCAAGCCGCTGTACGAGGAACAGCCCGCGCCCGCCCTCGGCGTCGTCGTCGGCACGCTTGAGCGCGGGGGGCTCGCCGGATACGTCCCACACCTCGATGACGATGCTGTCCCGCAGGCCGACGAGACGGACGTGGACGAGGTCGAGCCGCTCCAGCTCGCCCCACGTCGGCTTCTCGGCCACCACTCCGGTGATGGCGACGGCGTTGGTGACCAGCTCCGAAGAGACGAGAAGGACGTCGTCCTCGATGAGATCCGCGTGCCACTTGGCGAGAGCGAACCGTAGGAAGCGACGCGAGGTCGAGATGGCCGACCGCACGGCGGTCACGGAGAGTTGGTCGACGAAACGCACATGCTCTGGCTGGTAGGGCACCTCCTGACGCGTCATGAGCGGTCGTCCAGGCTGATGACTTCCGCGCCGCCGGTGGCGTACGAGAGGTGCGTGAGCATGGCGTCCTGGAGCGACCGGTTGAGCGCCAGCTCGCGGTAGGACGGCACGACCACGTGCTTGGCCTCGGCGCGCTTGACGGCCTCGACCAACTCCGTGAACGCGTACTGCACGCCTGGCACGTACTCGTAGAACACGGTCGCGAGGTGGAAGCCGTTGGTCTCGGCGTAGGCGCTGAGGTCGTCCTGTTTCTGCTTGGCCTCCTCGTCGCTCATGTCGTCGGGCACTCGCATGTAGCCAAAGATCAGCGGGTTCATCGCGCTCGGTCCCCTCGCCACGCCTGCGATCACACGGCGTGATCGTGACAGTTCTGTGGGTCACCGAGTGAAGCATTGAAGGGCTCTATTATGCAAGACTACATTTTTTAACAATCGATTCGCAGTACTCGAACTCTCATGCGACATTGCGAACCGGAACCCCCGGCCATTACATTTCGGGTGCAAGAGGCATCCGTATTGAAGGAAGGCGGCCGCCTGTGAGTGGCGCAACGACTGGTTCGACCGTGCCTCGGCGACAACTCGGTCGGCACCTGCGCGACTTGCGCAATGCCTCGCGCCTGACGGTGCGCGCCGCAGCCAAGCAGCTGGAGTGGTCGGAGCCGAAGATCTGGCGCATCGAGACGGGCCAGGTGTCGCTTCGCAGCCTTGACGTCGAGGCAATGTGCCGGACGTACGGGGCGGATCCCGAACTGACCAAGGGCCTGATGGGGCTGGCGAAGGAGACGAAGAACCGGGGCTGGTGGCACGCTTACGGCGACGTGATCCCCGAGGGCTTCGATCTCTATATCGGGCTCGAAGAGGCGGCCGAACGTCTGTCTTGGTATTCGTCCGAACTGGTGCCAGGGCTTCTCCAGACGCCGGATTACGCCGAAACCTTGATTCGCAACGACAACCCCGGAGTGCCGGACGAGGAAATCGCGCGGCGCGTAGAAGTGCGCATTGCACGGCAAGCGCTCGTGACCAGGGTGACGGCGGCACCCACCGTGGAAGTCGCACTGAACGAGGCTGTTCTTCGCCGCCCTGTAGGGGGAACCAAGGTGATGGGCAGTCAGCTGGAACGTCTGGTCGAGTTGAACGAGCTGGACAACGTGGCTGTCCGTGTCGTGCCGTTCAGGGCGGGCCTGCACGCTGGGATCATGTCCGGCCCGTTCGTCAAGATGCGCTTCCCGACCAACGGTGACGGTCGGGACACGGAGCCTCCCACGGTCTACGTGGAGGGCTTCACCGGGGCCCTGTACCTCGACAAGCCCCACGAGATCGATCGCTATGACGCAGCCTTCGAAGCGATCTGGGGCTCTGCCTTGAATCACGAGGCGACACAGGGCCTTCTACTCCAAGCCACAAGGGAGCTGTAGAAAGTGAAGAGTTCCGACCTGACGGGCGCGGTGTGGCGCAAGAGCACTCGCAGCAACGGCCAGGCCGAGTGCGTCGAGGTCGCTTTCCTCGGCGATGGTCGCGTGGCCATGCGTGACTCCAAGGACCAGGGCAACGGCCTTGCCCTGGTCTTCACCTCCGGTGAGTGGGCCGCGTTCGAAGGCGGCGTTGTGGGCGGCGCGTTCAAGCGGTCGTAGCACGAGCCCTCCCCGCACGCAGCCCCAAGAGCGCCCGGCCGGTCGTCCCGGCCGGGCGCTTCACCATGCCGGGTCGCCGTGCCTTACTGGGCGCATGCGCTATGAGAAGAGAGCCGAGAGAGTCAGGATCAGGGTCGTGAAGGCCCTGATCCCGCTGGCCATCCTTGTCGCCTTACCAGTGTTGCTGATTGCCGGGGCACCGATCCGACGCCGCTACCTCCGCTACGTCTACCGCGATGGGGCCCCGCTCATCCTCGACAAACAGCGGGGCCACGTCAGCGCCCACTACTTCGTCGTCACTCACCCGCTTCTCGGATGGCCCTGCCGGCCCACCGAGGCGCTCCCCCGCCTTGTCGGACGCCGAGGGCAGAGCAACAAAAGGTGCTGAATGGCTGATCAACCCACAGGGCCCCCGTGCTCGTCTCCCTCCGCAGGGCAGCGGTGCGGGGGCTTCTCCGTGTTCCCAGCATGCGAATAATTCAGAATCACCCCGGACAGAGCCCCCTTCGGATCATCATGCTTGCGCTGTTGTGTCCGACGACGAGGGGAACGGTCATGGCCAGGCGTCTGCGGGTCCTCGGAAGCACGTCCGGAGTGGGCGACTGCCCGACCCTGTACGAGGACCTGGACAGTGGGGAAGCGCTCGTACAGGGGGACGAGGTGACCGATCCCACGGACGTGGCGCAGCTCAAGTTCGTCAAGGAGGGAGAAGCGTTCGTGGTGGTGCCGCGGGCGCTGCTGGCGAACTTCTCGCCGAAGGAGGTCACGTACGTGCCGGAGTTCGTTCCGCAGCAGAAGATCAGCGAGTTCATCAACGATGGGTTCGAGCAAACCGCTTGGCGGCTGGAGACTCGGAGCGGGTACGCGTCCGATCAGGCTATGCCGTCGTACCAGGAGTTCCTGCGGACGGGTGACACCGCCGGGGAAGTCGGGCGACCCGGAGAGTCAGCCCCGTCTCCTCGACCAGCTCACGCCACTTACGGGCGACCGCGACGAACCGGAGCGCCGCACGCCCCCATCGCACGGCCTCGCATCGCCGGCAGGTGCACCGGGGCTCGGCGCCACTGGCAGGCAGCGGACTCTGCGGATCACTCGGCACGACGATCTCGGGACCGTACGTTCTCCGCTGATCGTGCGCGGCTCGACACGTACTTTGCCAAGGTCGCCGAAGCGTTCACGCCGCGCGAGCGTCCGTCCTCACTGCTGATCACCCATCTGCTGCCCGAGCGACCGGCGTTCGTCGGCGCCGTGAGCAGGGTCTCGCACCTGCGTGCAGTCCTTCCCAAGCCCAACGTGCGGCGCATAGTGGACAGCGGCAAGCGGTTCGAACGGGTGCGGATCGTGGACAATCGGCTGACGACCGGGCATTTCGCCGGGTCTGGACAGGCGAAACTCCGTACGGACGTCTCTGCTGGCGGATAGCGTCGTGTTCACGGTGAAGGGGGATTTGTGCTCACGCCAGAGCGTGCGGTTCCGCCTCGCGTGGTGGCCGCGGAGCGTGTCGCTACCGAGACGGGTTTCAAGAAAAGTTGCATTCCTGAGGTGGGCAGGTTGCTGAGGCTGGCCGCTGCTGCGAAACCCCACGGAGTCATTGCGGAGAGTGGCACCGGCTCGGGCGTGGGTACCGCCTGGCTGCACAGTGGGCTCGGCGCCGGTGCCCGCCTGGTCACGGTGGAGCGTGACGAGGAGCTGGCCCATCGAGCGGCCGGTGTCTTCGCGGACGACGGCCGCGTCAGCGTCCTCACCGGTGACTGGCGGCTGCTTGAGCAGCATGCCCCCTTCGATGTCTTCTTCTGCGACGGCGGAGGCAAGCGTGACGACCCCGAGGGGGTCGTCGAGCTGCTTGCTCCTGGTGGCCTTCTCATCCTGGACGACTTCACCCCATCGCCCCATTGGCCGCCTCGTTTCGGCGGCGTAGTGGATGAGCTCCGCCTGTTCTACCTCAATCATCCAGCGCTGGTCGCCACTGAGATACTCACAACACCCGTCAGTTCGACGGTTGTTGCGGCTCGCCGCCTCTAGTGCCGCATCAAGCAACGTTCGCCCTGGAGTGATACCGCTCCCTGCCCGTCGGACAGTAGGCATCAACTGCCACAGTTGGGGGATGAACGAGAACTTCTTGGCTCGACACCATGACCGGCTGACTGCGTGGCTGAGGGACGGAGAGGCCGAAAGCCTCGACGCATTCCTGGTCGCACACCACGAGTCCTTCGTGCTCGTGACGACAGGTGGAGCGATCCTCGACCTTGAGACGCTGGAAGAATCCCTGCGCGGTGCGGGTGGCAGCCAGCCTGGTCTGTCGATCCATATTGAGGGAGTCACCAGCATTACCCCCGAGGCGTACCGATTCCTGGAGCGCCACATCGTGGACGGCTCCGTCGTGGACGTGCGGGTGGTGACTGCCGTGATGGAGGACGGGTTGTTGCTCAGCGTGCAGGAAACCGCCCGTCGGTAGTGGAACCGGCAGGCGTCACGCTTCGGCGTTATGGGTCTCGCGTGGCGCGTACTCGTTCTACCGACCGCATTGCCTGCAACACCTCGCCGCCCGAGCCGGCGTTCGAACGGCACGTCATGTCGCAACAGGGCAAACGTTGCCTGATGTGGCACTAGTGTGATGCGCCAGAAATCCTGAGGGTTAGTAAGTACCCTGTTGTCATGTCGCATTCGGGGCCTTCTGCTGTGGCGATCACGTTGTCCGAGGCCGAGCGTGCCGAGTTGTTGCGCCGGACAGAGGTGCCGCACCGGCGCTCGGCTGAGAAGGCCCGCATCATCCTGGCGTGCGCTGAGGGCATGTCAAACGCTGGTGTCGCACGGCTCGTGGGTGTCCAGGCCAAGACGGTCGGCAAGTGGCGTCGGGCTTTCGCGGTGGAGCGGATGGCCGGGCTTGAGGACGCCGGGTGGATTGGCCGGCCGAAGGCCGACCTGATCCTCGACGAGACTGAGCGCAGGCAGCTGCAGCAGTGGGCGCGGCGGGCCAAGACCGCTCAGTTCCTCGCGTTGCGTGCCAGGATCGTGCTGCGCTGTGCGGAGGGTGGGACGAATCAGCAGGCTGCGGCCGACCTCGGCATCGACAGGTCGACCGTGGACCGCTGGCGGGCCCGGTTCATCGCGAAGCGCCTC